>JAFMML010000007.1:1741-43268 GCA_017859745.1 Planctomycetota bacterium | reverse complement strand
CTTCAACCCAGACCAATACGCAGGGCAGGTAACCGCGATCCGATTCCTGGGAATGCCCATCTCCCGATCGCGGTGAACTACGGGGCCCGTCGCCCCAGAGCCCACACAGGAGTCCGAACATGGCCGGCCGCATCACCAAGAGCGAAGATCAGCTTCGTCCCGATCCCCGATTCGACGATCTGCTGCTCAGCAAGTTCATCAACTGCATCATGATCCGCGGGCAGAAGGCGACCGCGATGCGGATCGTCTACGGGGCACTCGATCTGATCCAGTCGCGTCTCGACAAGGAGAAGATCGAGGGGGCGCCGGAGACGGCGATCGAGTTGTTCCGCCTGGCCATCGACAACGTCCGCCCGCAGGTGGAGGTGCGTTCGAAGCGCGTTGGTGGTGCGAACTATCAGGTTCCGATGCAGTTGAACCGTCGTCGTCAGCAGTCGCTCACGTTCCGCTGGGTCATCAACGCGGCCCGCGAGGAGCGTGGCAAGCCGATGGCGGCACGCCTCGCTCGCGAACTCTGGGATGCCGCTCGCGGCGAAGGCAAGGCCATGGCGGTGCGGATGCAGACCCACAAGATGGCCGAGGCCAACCGCGCCTTCGCGCACTTCGCCCGCTGAGTTCCGCGGCGACCCTCCTTCGACGACCAGACACGAATCGACGCCGTCCCGATCCGGGGCGGCGTCTTCTTTCTTGCGGGTCTTCCCGGTGCGATCCCGATCGACACCGGAGCCGATCGGCGGCGGGCCTCAGTACACCTCGAGCATGCAGCGCGGCCCGTGTCGGACCCGCCGCTTGATCTGGTCGTCGGTCCAGTCGGCGGGATCGACGTCCGCGATCTGCTCGTGCAACTTCAAGTAGGGCCCGTGCAGGCCGTGGCGGCCGAGCATTCGGAACACGCCGATCTGCATGCCGGCAAGGCCGCACATGTAGACGAGGGTGCGAGGGCTCTCGAGCATCTCGCGGAATCGCTCGTCGAGACGGCGTTCCAGATGTCCGTGGACGTACTCGCCCGGCCCGCCGTCGTCGCGTCGCTCGCGACTGACCACGGGGTGGTAGGCGAAGTTGGAGTGCTCGGCAGCGAGGTCGGAGAAGAGATCGTCGTACAGCAGGTCGCTGGTGTAGGGCGAGCCCATCACGACTTCGACCCGACTCGACGTCGGTCCACCGGGGCCCCGCATGAGTTCCAGGGCCATTCCTCGAAACGGAGCGATGCCGGTTCCCGTGGCGAGGAACAGATAGTCGTGCTTGTCCGGTTCGGCGGGAAGCAGGAATCGCTTGCCGGCCGGCCCGGTCACGAGGACCTCGTCGCCGGCGCGGAGGTCGCAGACGTAGTTGCTGCAGGTGCCGAGGAACAGGCGGTGATCCTCGGGATCGTCGCCCTCCCGCTGCGGGGTCCGCTCGGCGATCAGTCGCTTGGGCGTGGTCGAGATGACGCGTCCCGCGCCGTCCTCGCCGAAGCTCGGGCTGGCCAGCGAGTAGAGACGCAGCTTGTGCGGCCGCCCTCGTTCGTCCTCGCCCGGCGGCACGATTCCGAAGGACTGGCCGGCCCGGAAGCGTCCGGCGAGCGGCGTGTCGCCGATGTCGATCGCCACGTGGCGGATGAAGCTGGCGGACTTGCCGCGGGTGCAGAGGCGCGACGAGACCACTCGACCCGTCACCGGCTCCTGCGGGCCCACGACGTGGATCTCCGCGGCGGCGAGAACGGGGGCGTCGGTGGTTTCGGGCGACGACGTCGAGGGGGAGGCTTGGGTCACGCCGCCAGTCTAGGACCTGCCCCGAGGCCGACCCACCCGACGCGGCGTCCGCGGATTCGGCGTCGCCGAACGCCAGGGGACGCGCGGGGCGGGCCGACCTCGATCGGCCGCGACCGATCAGTCGTACGCGGCGGTGATGGTCTGGCCGTCGGAGCCTTCGAGCAGCATGTTGGTGGTGATCTTGAAGTTCGACTGGGTCCGATGCCGCTCGGCGAAGAAGAACTTGAAGTGGTACGCCTGACCGTCCTCGAGGCCGAGGCGATCCACCAGCACCGACTGGGTCGTCACCCCGTGGACGCCACCGAGGTCGATGACGAGACGGCCGTTGATGAAGACGTAGACGTCGTCGTCGCCGGTGAAGGTGAAGACCTGCCCGGCGTCGGCGTCGTAGACGAACTCCGCGGCCATCTCGAGGGTGAAGTGGTAGTTGTGGTCGGGTTCCCCTCCGGAGTTTCCGAACAGCTCGTTGTCGATGGGGAAGAACCCGCCGATCGACGCGTAGGGCTCCAGCGTGGCACTGTCGAAGACGAAGAGGCCGTCGGCCTGCCGGACCAGCTCGAGCTCGAGCGTGCGGGACAGGTTGAGGCCGGGGATGTCTCGGAACCACTGGCCGAAGTTCTCCGTGGACGTCACGCCACCGGAGTCGTAGGGACCCCAGTAGCCGCTGACGTCTCCCAGTGCCGGATCGGCGAGATGGGGGGCGATCGCCACGTTGTCCGCGGTTCGCCACGGCCAGTAGACGCGTCGTCCGCCCCCCACGAAGACCGGCTTGCCCGCCGAGTCGAGATCCTGGGCGATGTTGCCGCAGTAGAGGCCGAACCCGTTGTCGGGCGCTCGCTCGAAGTCCGGGTGCCCGTCGGCCACGGACCGCTCCTTGAAGTCCCGCACGACGCCGGTCAGGGTGAATCGTTCGGGAACGTCCTGGGCCGGTGCCGTGGGGGCCGCGACCAGGGTGAGCAGTGCGGCGGTCGAGACGATGGCGGGGCGATGTCGCATGTCCTTCTCCTCAGTCGGTCGCCCCGCAACGGCGGCGCGTCCGTACCACAAGAGATCGGCCCGCCGGTAGCATCGCATTCGGGCGGTTCACCTCCGCTGCGACAAAGAGCGGTGGGGAGGTTGCGGTTCTCCGGGTCGTCTCGATGGCGCGCCCCGACGGGCGTGGCTGCAGGCGGCGGCAGCGAGGACCCGATGGATTCCGGGACGTTCGTCGGTGGATCCGGCGACGGGTGTGCCAGGCCGCGGGTCGGAGCCCGCGGAATCGTCAGGACGACCGAGTCGAGGGAACCGAGCACCCATGCAGACCTTCCGAATCCAGGGCGGCCACCGGCTCTCCGGGCGCCTGCGGGTCGATGGATCGAAGAACGCCGCCTTGCCGCTGATGGCCGCTTCGCTGCTGACCGAGGAGCCGATCCGGCTGCGAAACGTGCCCGATCTGAGCGACGTGGGCAACATGTGCGGCCTGCTCGGAGAACTCGGGGTCGAGAGTCGCCGCGAGGGCGGCACCGTCGATCTCCACTGCGTGGACATGGAGTCGGGGACGGCCCGATACGAGGTCGTCAGGACCATGCGGGCGAGCATCTGCGTCCTTGGCCCGATGCTCGCCAAGCGCCGTCGGGCGGTGGTGGCGATGCCGGGCGGGTGCGCCTTCGGCGCTCGCCCCGTCGACCTGCATCTCCGGGGGCTCGAGGCCCTCGGAGCCAAGATCCGACTCGAAGGCGGCGACATCGTGGCGACGGCGTCGAGACTGCGCGGCGCGACGGTCTTCCTCGGCGGTCCGTTCGGTTCGACGGTGCTGGGCACCGCCAACATCATGTCCGCGGCCACGCTCGCCGAGGGCACCACCGTCATCGAATCGGCGGCGTGCGAGCCGGAGATCGTCGATCTCGCCCGGCTGCTGAGTTCGATGGGGGCGAAGATTCGGGGTGCCGGAAGCCCCCGGATCGTCGTCGAGGGGGTCGAGGAACTCGGAGGAGCCGACCACGAGGTGATTCCAGACCGGATCGTGGCGGCGACCTATGCGATCGCCGCGGCGATGACCAACGGCGAGGTGGTGCTGGAGGACTTCCCGTACGACGCGCTGTTGGCGGCGATCGATCGGTTTCGGGAGATCGGCGTCTCGGTGACTCCCGAGGACGCCGCGTCGGATCCGATGCGCTGCAGCGTGCGGGTCGGATCGGAACGCAATCTGCGACCCTCGGTGATCACGACCCAGCCGCATCCGGGATTCCCCACCGACCTTCAGGCCCAGTTCATGTCGCTGCTGTGCCTCGCCCGGGGCAACAGCGTGGTCACGGAGAAGATCTACCCCGAGCGATTCATGCACGTCGCCGAGCTGACGCGGATGGGTGCGAGTCTGCTTCGACAAGGGTCGGTGGTCGTGGTGGCGGGAGGCCCGCCGCTCGTCGGCGCCCCCGTGATGGCGGGAGATCTCCGGGCCTCGGCATGCCTCGTCCTGGCGGGACTCGCCGCCGAGGGCGAGACCGTGGTGCATCGGGTCTACCACCTCGATCGCGGCTACCACAGGATGGAACTGGCCCTCAACCAGCTTGGCGCACGCATCGAGCGGATCGACGAGAAGGACCTCGAACGTCCGGCGAGAGCCGCCGATGTGGTCGCCTCCGCGCAGCCGGCGGTCAGCGGTTGAGCGAATCGGACTCGCCCGACGGCCGATCGGGACGCAGCTCCGCCAGCACGATCGCCGTCGCGACCGAGACGTTCAGCGACGCGACGTCGTCCGGCTCGGACGCCTCGCTCTCGCCGACGGGAATCGAGATCACCGCATCGGCGGCGGCGAGGGTTGCGGCGGGAAGGCCCGCGGCCTCCGCGCCGACGGCGATGGCGATCGGCCTTCGGCGATCGATGGCCCATGGCGGCACGGCGCGAGCGTCGGTCTCGGCGGCGCACAACAGGTAGTCCCGCCGACGCAGGATCCCGATCGCCTCCGACGCGTCCGCCACCGTGGTCCACGGCAACGAGAACACGCGGCCCATCGAGTAGCGGATCGCCTTGCGAAGCAGCGGATCGGCGCATCGGCCGTCGAGCAGGATGGCATGTGCGCCGAGACAGGCGGCGCTGCGGAAGATCGAACCGATGTTGTCCGGGTGCGTCACGCCCTCGGCCAGCACGATGCGACGACGCCGGGGGTCTGGCTCGGCTCGCTCGACGGCGTCGAGGATCTCCTCGAGCGGCGGATCGCGGCGCGGCCGCACCCCGATCGCGAGAGCGCCGCCGTGGAAGCGACTCCCCGCGATCGACTCCTGCAGCCCGTCCGGAACCTCGACGATGCGTGGCGGCGACTCTCGGTCGAGGGCCGCGGAGAGTTCGCGATCGATCTCCGCGGCCGCGGTCGTGGTCACGAGGATCTCCCGAACCGGCCGACCGCTTCGAAGCAGCCGCCGCACCACCCGCAGCGACTCCGCCATGAACACGCCGTCGCGACCCCGCAGCTCCCGATCGCGGATCCCTCGAAAGGGATCGAGGCGAGGGTCCTCGAGATCTTCGATCCGCTCGATGCCCGGGAGGCTCACGGGGATGGTGCCCACGCTCGGACCGCGGCCTGTTCGGCATCGGCGAGCGCCGCCAACGCCTCGGCGAGCCGATGCCTCAGTGCGGTCGGAACGGCGGGGACGCCGTTGGAGACGATGTCCACACGATCGATGGCGGCGAGCGTCTCCCGGAGTTCGGTGATCGCCCGAACATAGTCTCGCAGCGCGTCGGCCCTTGCCATCGCGAGACGCCGGTCTCCACTGGGAATGAACCCGAGAAGCGTGCCGATCGCCTGGCCTGCGACGCCGAGGGGATCGGCTTCGACGTCGTCGAGAAGGCCGGTGAACTCGCCGCTGGCGAGCATCGCGTTGGCGAACACGTAGGGCAGTCGCGATCGCGCGACTCCGGCGACCTCGTCGAGATGCGCGACGAGGTCCGCCCATCGGGGACGGAACGCCGCCCACACCGCCTCGATGGCGAGGACTCGCCGCTCGATCGGTTCGAATCTCGGAGTGCTCGACATGAGCTTCAGTTCGTCGATCACGCCGCCTCCGGCAGGAACGGCGCTGGCAAGGCCCTTCCCCGAGTTTCGGAACGCCTCGACCATCCGCCTCCACGCCTCGCCCAGACTCTTCGCCTGCGCCCTCGCCGTCGCGGCCAGTCGCTCGATCGACTCGAGGCCCGCCTCCGTCCGCGACCACGTCCCGGACCACGCCGCGACGTCGCGCTTGCGCATCGCCTCGATGCGCGACAGCTGTTCGTCGATCGCACGAAGCGTCGAACCGACCTCCTCGCTGTGATCGTCGTACCACTCGACGAGTCGATCGAAGTCGCGACCGATCCGATGCAGCGAGGCGGCGTGCCGATGGCCGAACACCGTTTCGAGGAAGCCCGGGGGAGGCATCCACGGGATGACGGCGCCGTCGGCGATGGCGGGCCCGTCCCCCGGCAGCAGGCGCACGTCGGTGCCGGTGCCGAGAATCGGTGCGACGAGCTGGGCCGTCGTGCCGTCGCCGAGGTGGATCTCCGGGTCGACCGCGATCTGAACCGCAACCACGTCGAAGCGTCCATCCGCCGACCGGGCCGGATCGGCCGCGGTCACCCGCCCGACCTGCAAGCCGGCCAGCATCACGTCGGACCCAACCTCGAGCGATCCGACGCCTCGGTCGAGCGGCACCTCGAACCGATGGAGGCGAGGTCGCGAGAACTCGATTCGCGGCAGCAGGAGCGTGCCTGCGAACGCGCCGGCGGCAAGCAGCAGGACGAGGCCGCCGAGTCTTCTGTGCGCCTTCGGGTCGGGTGCGGGGGGCATCGCGTCGGACGCTCCGATCAGCGGTCGCCGCCTCGATCGCCGTCGACGGGCTCGGCGAGGATGATCCGGAAGAGATCCTGCTGGGCTCGCTCGTAGCGTCGGAACTGCTCGCCGACGGCTTCACGAAGGCTGTCGGCGAGGTCGGGATCGTCGGCAAGCGCATCGGGGTCGGCGGCGAGCACCTCCTCGAAGGCCTCGCCGGCCATCCGGAGATCGCCCGCGGCGATCGCGAAGTTCCGGGCCGCTGCGAACAGGTTCTCGTTGCCGACGATCTCGCTGCTCGGACGGAACAGCAGTCGCCACGGGTTGCGGCGGATCTCGATCATCGAGAGCTTGAGTTCCGACGAGGCGTCGCGAATGTCCGAGATGATCGATCGGACCTGCGGCATCTGCCGCAAGATCTCCGGTTCGATGCGCTCGAGGGTCGCGGAGGCTCCGTCGAGCGTCTCCTTGGCGCTGTCCAGCAGCGCCGTCAACTTGGGCAACGCCTCCTGCTCGAGGCTGGTGGCGAGGTCGTCGACCTTCCGGCTGATGTCGAGGGCGTTCTGGACGGTCCGGGTGATCGCCGGCGTGTTGTCCTCGACGAGTACCGCGATGCCGTCGACCGGCTTCTGGGCGGATGCGACGAGATTCCGGGCCTGATCGATGCCCTTGACGATCGAGGCGGATGCGACGGCCGCGTTGTCGAGCGTCGTCGTGATCTCGCCGCTCCAACTCGGCCACTTCTGCCGCACGTCCCCGATCACGGTGCCCGCGTCGCGGAGCGCGGGCCGGACGATCTGGTCGTAGTCCCTGGGAATCTGCTCGCCGAGCACGTCGGAGAGGCGTTCCACGTTGGCGATCATCAGACCCACCGCCTCGGCGTTCTGGCCACCGACGATCGTCGCGAGCATGCCCGGACTCGGCCGGGCGTCGAGGGTGCCGCCGGAGGAGAGACGCGCCGCGCCTTCGCCGCCGCCGAGGTTCGTGAAGTTCAGGAAGCCGATGGTGCCGAGCAGCGGACTCATCCGCAGCACCGACGCGTCGTCGAAGATCTCGATGGACTCGTCGATCTCGACCCGGACGACGACACCGGTCATCCGACGGTCGCCGCCGGAGGCATCGGCGAAGCGGGGCGTCACCGAGACCACCTTCCCCCTCGAAAGTCCACCGACCTGCACGTCGGAACCCGTCGCGAGACCGCCGACGCCCTCCTCCACGGTGAACTCGATGTCGTAGGGCACTCGGGGCGACAGCGTGAGCTGCTGGATCACAACCAGAGTCGCGACCGCCAGCACGATTCCGGCGAGCACGAACACTCCAGCCACGAGATTCTGCCGTCCCGCCGAGGTGGTCGCCATTCGCGGGGTGTACCACATCGTGCGTGGTCTGACCACGCGGGGGTGGGCGTGACTCAGCCTGCGACGAGGCGCTCGTTCGTGTCGAACCGCTTGAGGGCGTTCAGCAGCTGCTCGATCTGGACCGCGGGCGGCAGGTTCAGCAGTCGTCGCCGCAGCGCGGTGATGGTCTTGAGCTCCCGCTCGGACATCAGCAGATGCTCCTTTCGGGTGCCGGAGGCGGCGAGGTTGATCGCCGGGAACACCCGCTTCTCGGAGATCGAGCGGTCGAGCACGAGTTCCATGTTCCCGGTGCCCTTGAACTCCTCGAAGATGATCTGGTCGGCCCTCGATCCGGTGTCGACGAGGCAACTGGCGATGATCGTCAGCGAGCCGCCCTCCTCGGCCTTGCGGGCGGCGCCGAACAACTGCTTGGGCACCTCGAGGGCTCGCGAGTCGAGGCCGCCGGACATGGTCCGCCCGCCGGAGCCGAAGCGGCGACTGTTGTTGAAGGCCCGACCGAGCCGGGTCAGCGAGTCGAGCAGCACCACCACGTCGCGACCGGTCTCGACGATCCGCTTGGCCCGCTCGATCGCGGCGATGCCGAGATCGAGATGCCGCTCGATCTCCTGGTCGTTGCTCGAGGCGAGCACCGTCGCGGGGACGGTGCGGCGGAAGTCGGTGACCTCCTCCGGCCGCTCGTCGATCAGGAGGGCGATCAGCTCGACCTCGGGATGGTTGTGCTTGATGCCCGCGGCGATCTCCTTCAGGAGGATCGTCTTGCCGGCCTTCGGCGGCGCGACGATGAGGCCTCGGGTGCCGAAGCCGATCGGACAGAAGAGATCGATGAGCCGGTTCGCGGGCGGGCAGCCGCGGAACTCGAGGCTCATGCGGGGACTCGGGTCGAGCGGGGTCAGTTCGGCGTAGGTCGGCCGGGCGAGGAACGCCTCGGGCGAGAGTCCTTCGACCTCGGTGATCTCCGAGACGATCGGGCGCTTGCCGCCTCGCAGCCGGCCGGCCGTGCCGCGAATCGCCTGCAGCGGTCGAAGCTTGAGGCGATCGACGAGGCTCCGCGGCACCACCGGATCCCGGTCCTCGCGCACCAGTCCATTGTCGAAGCGCCGCAATCGAGGCTCCTGGCCTTCGATCTCGACGACGCCCTCGCAGGCCTCGAGTTCGATGGGTTCCGGCGCGACGTTCCTGCCGGAGTCGCCGCCTGGTTCGCCAGCCGCCTCGCCCTCGCCCTCGCCGCTTCGTCGCCGCCGTCGCCGCCGTCGCCGCTTGCGTCGCGGACGTTCCCCTTCATCGGAATCCGACGACGTGGCGTCGCCGCGATCCTCCGCGGTGGCGGACGCATCCGCCGACGAAGGCTCGGAGGGGGCTTCGGCGCCCTCGCTCGCATCGTCCGGGCCGGTCGCCTGGGCCTCGCCGTTCTTGCCGCCGCGTGACCGTCGGCGACGACGTCGCTTCGGCTTGGCGTCCGTCGCGGCGTCGGGGTCGGGGTTCGCGCTCTGGTCGACACCACCGTCGGTGGCCGGGGACGCCTCGCCGGTCTGGACGTCGTCTCCGGAGGCCTTGGGCGAGGACTTGCGTCGTCGCGGAGCCTTCTTCTTCGTCGAGGTCCCGGTCGAGGCCTCGGTCGAGGCCTCGGTCGGGCCGGGGGTGGTCTCGGTGGTCGATGGCTTGGTCACGGGCGATGCACTCGTTCGGGGGTGAGACCCCTCGGGCATGCGAAGAGGCGGGAAATCAGGTCGCGACGGCGGTGGGCGTGCGGTTCGAGATCGCCAGGGCGATGTCGGCGGCAAGGGCGGCGTTCGAGAGAAGCAGCGCGACGTTGGCAAGGAGACTTCTTCCACCGGTCCGCTCGACGAGCCGTTCGAGAAGGTCCGGCGTCACCTCGGCACCTCGTCGGCCGGCGGCGGAGGACGCCGCGATTTCGCTGTCGACCAGACGATCGAACTCGAACGCCTCCGGCAGCGCGAACCGCTCGGGGGCGGGATTGAGAACCAGCATCGCCGATCGCTGCCGCATCGGGCCCCAGTGAAGGGATGCCGCTGCCGCGATCGCCGCAACGTCGTCGAGGCGATGGCTGCAGGGAAGGGTGAGGTCGGGCGGCGAGATGAAGCGCGGCCAGTGGTCGGTTCCATGGCCCACCACCGGGACCGCCAGGGTGTCGAGCATCTCCGCGGTGGCGTGCAGGTCGAGGATCGACTTCGCACCGCTCGAGACCAGGCACACCGGCGTCCGCCCGAGCAGCCCGAGGTCCGCAGAGACGTCCGCCGAGGCGGCCCATCCGCGATGGGCACCGCCGATTCCACCGGTCGCCATCACCTTCGGCGCCCCGACGCCGTCTCGGCCCGCGAGGCATCCGCACGCGGCCAGCGTGCCCGCGACCGTGGTGCCGCCGTCGGCGCGCCGAGCCGCGGCAAGTCCCAGATCCCGCGCCGAAAGCTTGACCGGATCGTCGATCGTCGCGAGGCGGTGCAGGTGGTCTTCATCGAGTCCCACATGCAGAACGCCCTCGATCATGCCGACGACCGCGGGCACCGCACCACGGGCCCGAACCGCGTCGGCCATCGCGCGAACCGTGGCGAGATTCATGGGAAGGTCGCCGGCCCAGCCGCGTTCGACACCGAGACCCTTCGAAGACGCGAGCCATGGGCCGAAGGGCGGATCGACCCACTCCCGCCTCGGGAGGCCGTGGGTCAGCACCGCGGTCTCGAGCGCCACCACGCCGCGTCCGTCCTCGATCGCCGAGCGAACCTCGTCGCCGACCGCGATGGCCCGCTCCGATCCGGAATCCAGGTGGGGGAAGTTCATCTCGGGCGTCTGCATTCGTGGCGGTCGAGCGGACCTGGTCTCGACGGTGCGGGGAGTCCGGTTCGGAGGTGGTCGAAGCGTCGGATCGACCGATCAGCGGCGTCGGGTGCGGGTGCGTCCGCCGAGACGCTTCTGCGGCGCCTGGATCGGAACGATGCCGCCGGGATACCGGGAGGGATCGGCGGCGGCGCCGGTCGGCACCGGCACCGCCACGGCGTGTCGGTTCTGGGAGACCGCCCGCTGGGCTCGCCGCTGTTCGTCGAGCTCCCGCTGCGCCCTGACGTCCGCGGGGACGGTGCCCGGCTCGAAGTCGGGGTACTCCAGTCGGGGGATCTCGATGTTGGCGAGCATCTCGATCGAGGTCAGCAGCTCGCCCTGATCTGGACAGACGAAGCTCCATGCGACGCCGGAGCGTCCCGCGCGGGCGGTGCGACCGATGCGGTGGATGTAGACCTCCGGATCGTCGGGCAGGTCGTAGTTGACCACATGGGTGATGTCGTCGACGTCGAGCCCCCGCGAGGCGAGGTCGCTGGCCACCAGCACGCCGAGCTTGCCCGAGCGGAGCTTCTCCATCACCCGGTTTCGCTTGGTCTGGAACATGTCCCCGTGGATCGGATGGGCGTCGATGCCCTTGTCGGAGAGGTACTTCGCGACCGTGTCCACGGAGCGCTTGGTGCGGCAGAAGACCACGGTGAGACCCGGCTCCTCCTTGCGGATCAGGTGCAGCAGCAGACGCCGCTTGTCCCACGGCTCGACCGGCAGGTAGTGCTGGGAGACCTGGTTGACCGTCAGGCTGGCCGCCTTGGTGACGATCTTGTCCGGGTTCTTCATGTAGCTGCGGGCGAGCTTCTCGATCTCCGGCGAGATCGTCGCGGAGACGAAGATCGTCTGCGGCTTCTTCTTGAGGGCGCCGAGGATCCGGCGGATGTCGTCGCGGAAGCCGATGTCGAGCATCCGATCGACCTCGTCGAGCACCGCGATGCGGATGTTGTCGTAGGGCAGCAGGCCGCGGCCGTTCATGTCCATGACCCGTCCGGGGGTGCCGACGACGATCGAGGGCCTCTTCTCGAGCTTGGTCGCCTGGGCCCGGATCGGCTGGCCTCCGTAGATCGCGACGGTCTGCAGACTCGTGTGCTTGGCGAACTCGCGGATCTCGCGGGTCACCTGAATCGCGAGTTCCCGCGTGGGAACGAGCACGAGGGCCGCGAAGGCGTCCTCCACCCCGACGAGCCGGTGGATCAACGGAAGGCCGAACGCCGCGGTCTTGCCGGTGCCGGTCTTGGCCTGGCCAAGCACGTCTCCGCCCTGGAGCGCGACCGGGATCAACTGGGCCTGGATGCGGGTGGGGTGGATGAACTCCATCTCGCGGACCGCTCGTGCGAGCGGCTCGGCGAGACCGAGTTGGGCGAAGGTCTGCTCGCGATCGAAGATGTCGTCGCGATCGCGTGGATCGACCTGGGGATCGACGGGAGCATCGGCCGAGGGATCGACCTTGGGGTTGGTGGGGGCGTCTGGTGTGTTGCTCATCTGCAGGGGGTCCGTCGGCCGGAGCCGCGTCCGGGTGAACCGACTCGCGAGGTGCGTGCCGATTCGGGGGTTTCGGGAATCGCCGTGGGGGAGGGGCGTCGTCGCCTCGGGCGTTCGGGGGTCGCCGTTGTCGTCGAACTCGACGGACGCGTCGGACCTTCCGAGTGGATCTGGATCACGAACCGCGCGATTCCTGAGGGCGATTGGGCGAAGCCGATCCCGGAGACATGCTGCGACCCGGAGTGGGCCGCATCGCGAACCGGACTTCCTTCGACTCGACCGGTCGGTCTCGCCGAACCCATGCATTCGACCGCCCGGAGTTCGGGCGACGAGGCGGGGCATCTGGAAGAGAGCGAGCCGGATCGGAGTTCCGATCGCGGTGGGGGCGACGGCGGCGGATCGGTCCGCCCGCGGTCGCTCCCGACGGCATGATGGTAGGGACGCCCACGCGCCGATACAACTCGATACCGTGCCGTTCGGATGGCGGCATGCGTTCCGCCGCCGTGGTGGCGAGGACCGGCGCTCGCCGATCAGCCACCCGGCTCCCTCGAGAACACCCACGAATCCATGCGTCCCACGAGCGTCATTCGAATCGATCTGGCCTCGATCGACGCGAACATCCAGGCGGTACGCCGGCTCGTGGGTCCGGCCTGCCGCCTCTGCCCGATCGTCAAGGCGGACGCCTACGGCCTCGGGGCCCGCCGCATCGCCCGCCGACTCGCCCCGGCCTCGCATCTGCTGGCGGTCTATTCGCCGGTTCAGGCGGTCGAACTGCTCGAGCACCGGGTGTCGGCGCCCTCCCTGGTCCTGATGCCCGTCGACGGGCTCTCGCGTGGCGACGAGCTGTATCGGGCGCTCCTCGGCGGCGGCGTGCATCTGACCGTCCACGATGCCGTCCAGGCGAAGTCCCTGGCCCGATCGGCGGATCGCCTCGGGCTGCGGATTCCCGTCCACGTCGAGGTCGATACCGGACTGCGACGCGGTGGTGTCGATGCCGCGGCCGCGGGCGTCGTGCTTGAAATGGTGCTTCGATCGAGGTCGCTTCGCCTCGCGGGCGTGATGACGCACTTCTCCGACGCGCGTCACGACCCGGTTTCGATGCGGGCGCAGCTCGAGCGTCTCGACTCGGTGCTGGAGTCCCATCGCCTGCCGGAGACCTGTCTCGTTCACGCCGCCAGCACCCACGCGCTGCTTCGCGAGCGATCGTCCCATCGCGACATGGTCCGCTTCGGCCTGGCGTGGGCCGGCTACGGACTCGGCGACCTCGAGGACGCCGAACGACTCGACGCGGCGACGTCGCTTCGTGCCGCGGTCACGTGGTCGAGCGAGGTCGTCCATGTGAAGCGTGTGCCGACCGGGGCGGGCGTCGGGTACGGCTCGACCTGGACCGCGGCTCGGCCCTCGACGATCGGACTCGTTCCGGTGGGCTACGCCGATGGATTTCCGACCACCCGCCACGGCGCCTCGCTCGAGGTCGTGGTGCGCACGCAGACCGGTCGCCGCGATCGCGAGGGAACCGCGGCGGTGATCGGCGCCGTCAGCATGGATCAGATCGTCGTGGATCTCACCGATCTGCTGCCCGAAGGGGCGTCGCCCGATCTGCTGCGTGGGGCCGACGTGGAACTGCTCGGCACCGACCCGGAGCGACCGAACTACCTGCCGACGGTGGCGGAGCGGGCGGGACTGCTCTCGCACGAACTCCTCTGCCGCCTCGATGCGCGCATTCCTCGGGTGCATGTCGTGGGGATGCAGTCGTCGGGTTCCGCCGAATCGGTCACGGGGTGCGAGATCGAGACCGCCGCAGCCATGCCGCTCCGCACTGCGACGGCGTCGAATCGCTCGTAGGCGACCCTTCGCCACGTCGTCGGGGGAGCGCCGATTCCTTCGGCGCCACCGCTCCATCGGTCTATCCTCGACCCGATGAAGTTCACCGACGAAGCCGCGTCCGCCAACGAGCCCCTTGGCGACCTGTGGACGTCCGATCCGTCGGGAGGCGCATCGTCGGTCGATGTGGTCGTGGTCGGCGGCGGTCCTGCGGGGAGCATCGCGGCGTTGGGCCTCGCCCGCCTCGGTCTTCAGGTGCTGATCTGCGAGCACGCGCCGCCGATGCGATCCAAGTGCTGCGGGCAGTGCCTGAATCCTCGGGTGGCGGGGTTGCTCGAGCGGTTCGGCCTGCTCGAGGAGATCGATGCATTGTCGATCGGCCGCACCGATCGGTTCGAGTGGCGGTTCGAGTGGCGGTTCGAGCGACACGCAGCGAAGAAGGATCGATCGGCCCTCGAGTCGGCCCCGGCGCTGCGCCCCCGAACGGTGGCGTTGGATGGATCGCGGCCGGGCTGGGTCGTCCGCAGGGAGGCGTTCGACGATCGACTCTGGCAGGCCGCGGTGGCGGCAGGCGCCGTGCCGCTTCGGGGCGTCGCCGCCCAGGTCGGTTCCCGGCACGGCGGGTTCAGGGAGGTGCGGCTCGACGACGGCCGCGGACAACGCCATCGGATCGAGGCGCGACTCGTCGTCGGCGCGGATGGCCTTGGAAGCGGCGTGGCGCGATCCACGCTGGGCGCGGACCGGACGCGGGCCGGTCGCAAGTTCGGCTTCTCGGCCGCGCTTCGCTCGCCGCCCGAAGCGATCTCCCGAACCGTTGGTTCCGGCTGCATCCACATGCGTTCGGTCGGTGGTGGCTACCTGGGACTCGTTCGCGAACGGGACGGCACCATCCACCTCGCCGGTCTCGTCGGACCCGAAGTCGCCACCCGCCGGCCCGAGAAGTTCGTCGCCGAGGTGCTGGGGCTCTCGGAGACGCCGATTCTCGATCGTCTGACCGCGTGCGGGCCGTTGCCTTGGCACCCGCGCCGGATCGCCGGTCTCGGTGTGGCGCTCGTCGGCGACGCCGCCGGATACGTCGAGCCGTTCACCGGCGAGGGGATGGCGTGGGCGATCGAAGGTGCCGCGTTGCTGGTGAGTTCCATCGAGCGACGCGGCCTCGGGGACGCGGGCCTCGCGGAGTACGTGGAGCGGCACCGACGCGCGATCGCCACCCGCCAGCGGACCTGTCGTCGACTGGCGGCGCTTCTCGATCGGCCCGCTCTCGTCGCCTCGGCATGGCGGTTCGCCGACCGCCTGCCGCTTGCCGACGCGGCCGCGCACTCCCTCGGCCGTCGGGTGGCGTCGGGACTGGTGCGGGCATGAGCCGCACCGTCGTCGAACTCCTCCCGGATCGGGCGCCCCATCGCGACACGTCCGGACGGGCGCGTCTGCTCGGTCTCGGAACCGCTCGGCCCGAACGGCTCTGGGCGCAGTCCGAACTGGCAGCCCTGCAGGAACGGCAGTGGGGACTCGCGGGCGCGGAACTGGCCCGCTGGCGTCGCATCGTCGAACGCAGCGGCGTGTCGACCCGGGCGATCGCCACAGACCCGGATCGTCTGATGGATCTGGCGACGTCGGCCCGCATGACGCTGTTCGAACGACTGGCGCCGCCTCTCGCCGAGCGCGCCTGTGCGCAAGCGCTCGAGTCCGCGGGCGTGTCGGCGTCGCGAGTGACCGACCTCGTGGTGGTCACCTGCACCGGCCTGGCGGCGCCTGGCCTGGGCACCGGACTCGTCGCTGCGGAAGGTCTGGGTCTCGATCGAGGTGTGCGGCAACTGCAGCTGGCGTTCATGGGCTGCTTCGGTGGCATCGCCGCCCTGCGAACCGCGTCGGGGCTCGCCCGCGGCGACCAGCACGCGGTGGTGCTGGCGGTCTGCGTGGAACTGTGCTCGCTGCACCTTCGACGCGATCTCGATCCGCAGAACCTCGTGGCATCGGCGCTCTTCGCCGACGGCGCCGCGGCCGTCGTCGTGGGTGGCGATCGGGTGAGAAGCGAACCTCGATCCGACTCCGGCCCGGCGAACCACACGCTTGGTCGCGGCCGGTGCCTGACCCTTCCGGGAACCAGCGCCGAGATGGGTTGGCGACTGACCGAGCAGGGCTTCGCGATGACGCTGTCCCGGGAGGTGCCACGAGCGATCGAACGCGAGATCGGAGCCTTCCTGGCCGCGGCCACGCCGACACCGAGCACCCTGCTGGTCCATCCCGGCGGACCAGGCATCCTCGAGGCCGTCGATCGCGCGGTCGCCGAGACCGCGCTCGGGCGACGACTCGACCGCCGGGGCGGCGACCTCTCGCGGGAGGTGCTTGCCGAGTGCGGCAACATGTCCTCGGCGACCATCCTCTTCGTTCTCGAACGAGCGCTGCGTTCCGGTCTGGCCGGGCCGTTCGAGGCGTTGGCCTTCGGGCCCGGACTCACCGTCGACGCGATCGACCTCGATGCGTCCCGGCCCGACGGACCTACGATCCGCCGATGACTCCGAACGCCGCGATCTCTCCTTCGCCGACCTCCGCCGAGGCCGGGCGGCGACCGACGCCGTGTCGCCTCGGCGTCGTCAGCTACCTCAACACGCTGCCTCTGATCGCGGGGCTCGAGGCCTGCGAGGGTCTGGAACTCGATCATGCCGTGCCGAGCGAACTCGTCGGACGTCTCGTCGACCATCGAGCCGATCTGGCGCTCTGCTCGGCGTTCGACTATCTGGCGAGTCCGGTGCCGCTGGCCATCGTGCCGGTGGGCATGCTCGGCTGCCACGGCGCCACGATGACGGTTCGCCTCTACAGCCGGGTGCCGGCCGCCCGGGTGCGTCGCGTGCACGCGGACACCGACAGCCACACCTCGGTGAAACTGCTCTCGGTGCTCCTTCGCGAGCGTTACGGGGTTGCGGTCGAACTCGTGCCCTACGACGCGCGATCGCCGGACTCCGGAGATTCCCCCGAGAGTCTCCTGCTGATCGGCGACAAGGTCATCGTCGATGCGCCGGACCATCGGAAGTACCCCCATCAACTCGATCTCGGCGAGGCCTGGCTCGAGTCGTTCGGACTTCCGTTCGTGTTCGCCACGTGGATGTGCCGCGCGGATCTCGACGACGCCGCGAGGAAGCGGGTCCGCACCGCGGCCGCGCTGCTCGACCGCCAAAGGCGGCACAATCGCAGCCGCATCCCCGGAATCGTGCATCGCCATGCGATCGGTCGCGGGTGGCCGCGTTTCGACGCCGAGCTCTATCTCGATCGGATGCTCCGCTACGACTTCGATGGACACGCTCGGGCGGGACTGGCGAAGTTCTTCGAACTCGTCGCGCAGCACGGCCTCGTCGACGCGCCGCGATCCATCGAGTTCCTGCCGCCCGGTCCGTGACGACATGCCGCGTCGCGGCCGCCATCACCTGTCCGAAGTCGCCGAGCTCTCGCGGCAACTGGCCTACGCGCCCCCGCACACCCGGCGCCGGCAGATGGAGCGCATCGAGAGGTTGGTCGGCGACATCGAGCCGGACGGTCGCTACCCGCTGGCGTTCGTGGTCTTTCGAATCAGCGGCTATCGCCCCGACGACGACGGTCCGCTTCTCCCCGGCGACGCGCTTCGCCAGGACCTCGTCGAGCTCGTCCGGGTCCTGTCGGAGGCTCTCGATCTCTCCGACACCGAGCGCGGCGGTGGCGTTCCCCTCCCCGAGGCCGCGACGAGTTGCGGGATCACCGAGCGGACCCTCCACCGTTGGCGTCACGAAGGCCTCTGCGTGCACCGGGCGACCTGCAGCGACGGCAGCCGCCGACTGGTGGTCTTTCGGGAGGTGCTGAATCGGTTCCAGCACGCGCGTCGGCTCGAGCGGCCTCGACGTGCGGCACCCGTGAGGTTCGGGGCCGACGAGCGGACGACGGTGCTGGGGTCCTTCGATGCGCGGCGAGACCGCGGCCAGTCCGCCACCGCCGCCGCGGAGGCGATCTCGAAGGAGCTCGGCCGCAGTCGGGAGGCGATCCGCCGACTTCTGATGCGGTCCGGACGCTGGCCGTCTCGTCCCCGCACCATCGGCGAGGCCGCCTTCGATGGGCTGGTGCTTCGAGCGTTCGATCTGGGGATCCCGCCGGGAGAGGTGGCGGAACGTCACGGACGCGACCCCGCCGCCGCCGCCAAGCGATGTCGCGTACTGCGGCGTCTTCGCCTGCGAAGCCTCGTGCTTCCGCAGCGGACCTTCCCGACGTTCTCGCTCGGCGACGCCGCGGATGTGATCGGGTCGAGTCCCGCCGCGAACGCCGGCATGTCCGAGGCCTGGTGGATCGACCGACCGGACGCGGTCGGGCTGATCGCCGCGACTCGAGAGGACCGACGCGACGATCGTGCCTTGGCGGAGGCGGAGTCCCTGTTGGCCGTCGAGGCGTGGCTGCTCGCGGAGGCCGCGCCGCGACTGGGCCTGGCAGCGGCGACGGAGCGGGATCTCGACGCCATCGAGACGTCGCTTCGTTGGGCGGCGCTGTTGCGAGCCCGCGTGGTTCGCATGCTGCTGCCGCTCGTGGTCGAGCGGGCCGAACAGACCCTCGGCGGACCCATGACCGGGCGGACCGGCGGCGAGATCTCCAGACTCCTCGGCAGCGCGTTCGCCGAACTCGGCCGCCTCCTCGATGCCTACGAGCCGTCGCTTCGGACGGGACCGGCGAGGTCGCTTCGAGGTGTTGCAACGCTCGCCCTCGACCGTCGCTTCGCGGCGCTCGTCGAGACCATGCCGGCCCGGCGGGCATCGGCCCGCCACGAGACGCTTCCGCTCGCCGACCCGTCGTCTGCGATCGCCCCGTGGTCGAGGGTCGTGGGGCTGGGCCGTCATCTGCGGCGGCATCGGGATCGCCTGGATCCGGAAGCCCGGCGCCTCGTCGAAGAGCGTTGGGGATGGGGCGACGGACGGCCTCATCGAATCGACGAGCTGCTCGAGATCGTCGGAGGCACTCGTCCTCGTCTTCTCGGAAAGCTCGCGAGGGCGGAACGTCTGACGCGTCCGCTGGCCGGGACGCTCAATCGGATGTGAAGGGGGCGAAGCTCGGAAGTCTGCGGCGACGGGGTGATCTCGGAGATCTCTGCGACCGGTTTGGATTGCGCGGATTGTGTCGATTATGAGGAAGACGCCTTGACCCCCCTCGAGCCCTGCCGCACTCTGAAAGGTCCGGGAGTTTCCGAGTGCCGGGTCGCCGCGATCGCATCCCTCCGTCGATCTCGGCAGGCCTTTCAGAAAAGCCACGGTCGCCCGTGTTCACGGGTCGCCCTTTGGAGAAGGATCATGCACCGAACGCTGTTCTTGCTGCCGCTTGCCAGTCTGCTCGTCGCCGCTTCCGCCCACGCCGACGTCGTCGCCGGTTGGACGATCGAGGCCCCGGTGCCGTCGGGCACCTCCGGCCCCGAGTACAGCTACGGAGCCGCCGAGCAGGGCGCCAACATCGCCGGCAGCGACCTGAACGGCCTGCACGCCAACCCCGAGACGTTCTGGATCTCGCCACCGGGCAACGGTTCGCAGTACTCCTTCGGCAACAACCGCTGGACGATCGGCGACTACTTCCAGGTCGAGGCCTCGACCCTCGGGTACGAGAACATTTCGATCTCCTTCGACCAGTGCCGGAGCAGCAGCGGCGTCGAGTTCTTCACCCTGCTGATGTCCACCGACGAAGGCGCGAACTGGACGACCCTGATCGATTCCTACGAGGTGCTTCGCTCGGGCGGCGGCGGATCGCCGGGCACCTGGAGCGCGTCGGCCGACCGCAACCCCATCTACCTCGTCGAGGCGGACGCCGGCGCCATGGCGGCGGATCGGGAGAGCGTCTGGTTCCGCATGCAGGCGGTCTCGGTTCCCGGCAGCGCCGTCAGCTCGATCAGCCGCCTCGACAACATCTTCATCGAGGGCACCGTCGTTCCTGCTCCGGGGGCGCTCGCCCTTCTGGGCCTTGCCGGGGTCGCCTCGCGTCGCCGTCGACGCTGAGTTCGGCGCCGCGCCGCCTCGGCACCCAACCAAGTCCTACTCCCGCCGTGGCGCCTTCGGGCGCTGCGGCGGTTTTTCTTGTGCGACCGCACGCCACGACGCGCCGGTCCCGCGTGGGCCCATCGAGTCGCCGTGTTCGGTCAGCCGAGT
This sequence comes from Planctomycetota bacterium, assembly GCA_017859745.1. GTDB lineage: Bacteria > Planctomycetota > Phycisphaerae > Phycisphaerales > SM1A02 > VGXO01. The sequence goes on along the minus strand of JAFMML010000007.1, from coordinate 23,092 downwards.
TCGAACGTGGTGACGCCGAAGATCTCGCGCATGGGCAGGGACGGCGGTCTGCCGAGGGTCATCCTCGCGCAGCCGAAGACTTCCGTCATGCCGCGGGAGCGGGCCAGGTCGACCGCCTCGGCGTTCACCTCGGGCACGTCGAGCTGGATCGACTCGCCATCGAGACGACGCTCGACGGCTCCCAGCAGATCCGACGCCGCAAGCGTGTCGACGGCGAAGAGCGGTCCAATCTTGTGGCCGCGGCGACAGGGCCGCGAGACCGCCATGCCGACGAGCATGTCGCCGCGCAGAAGACCGATGGCATGCCCTCCAGGCCGCGCGATCCACCGCTGCAGAAACCAGGTCCGCTCGGCGGGGAAGTGCCGGCGGTCGAAGGCCGCGACGAGATCCAGCGGAAGGTCGGCGAGTTCGACCAGATCGCCCGAGGTGTGCCAGGTGTCGCCGGCACGCGCCACGCCCTCGAACCGCAGGTCGCGATGCTGGAAGACGAAGCCGCCCTTGGCGTACCACGCCTGCATCTGGAAGACGCCGTCCATCTCGATCGGGGCGTCGGGGTCCAGACGCGACCGCAGCAGATCGCGACGGTGATGCCAGAGGACCGTTCCCAGCCCGCGGCCTCGCAGATCGGGCCTCACGATGAAGAACCCCATGAACCCGTAGCGCCGGCCGTACCGCACGATCGACCCGCCGCCGACCAGTTCCCGCCCCGATCCGAGATCGAGTTCGGCGGCCACGAACCCCGCCGGATCGGTGCCCCAGAAGACCTCGCCATCGTCGAGACCGGGATTCCACCCCTCGGCGGCGGCCCAGTCGACCAAGGTGTCGAGCTCCTCGCGACGGAGGGTGCGGAGGTCGGGAGGCGGAAGCGACGAATCCATGGTGCCGAGCGTAGGAGCTCGCTCAGGAGACGAGACGAGGAACCGCCCGGAGGGCCGATGATTGGGGTTTGGAGTCGGTCTTGGGCGGTCCCGAGCGGTCTGTGACGATTTTCTCGGAATCTGGCTGGACACCTTCGAGACCGGGGGTACCTTCATGTCGGACAAGGTGGGAGGGAAGCGAAGGGAGAAAGAGAGTCCTTCGTGCGATCCCATTTCGTGTCCGTTGCCGCCTCCGCGGTCATCTCCACAACCTGCCTCGCCGGGTTCACAAGCGACTCCTACGTCGATCTTGCGATGTATTCGACGAATGGAGACTTCAACCTCTACAACGATGCCTCGTTCCAGGTGCCGGGTCAGGGGTACACCTTCATCGGCGGAACCCCGTTCGGTCAGTCCGCGATGGACTACTCCATCAGCCTTTCGACGGTGTCCGGCAGTTCCGGCATCGTGGGCGGCTCCGCTGGCGACACCGATGTGGTCGACTTTTCGATCACCGTCACCAACACCAGCGGGAGCACCCACTTCTACACGCTGTTCATCTCCACCGGCATCACCACGCCGTGGAGCGGCGGCACCTTCCTGACCGGTGAGGTCGCCGGGACGGTGTTCGAACTCGGCCCGACGCCGGGCGACGCCGACTTCTTCAACAACGGCAATTCGCCGCTGATGCAGGGTCTCATCGACAACAATCCGGCGCTGCCGGTCGGCAGTGCCCCGTTCTCGGTTCCCGCGACGCCCGAGGGCACCATCTTCGTCGCCGCCAACGCCGGCATGGGCCCGATGGACGTGGTCTCCTCCTACGGTCTGATCCTCACCTTCGGGCTGCAGGGCGACGATCAGGTCGTGATCGACGGTCAGTTCACGGTGACGTACATCCCCGGTCCGGCCACCCTCGCCCTGATGGCGGTCGGACTGGCCGCCGGCCGTCGACGTCGCAACTGATCCTCGAAGTCGATCGCGATCGCGATTCCGGGGCCGCGACGCGAGCGGCGAGTGGTCGGGACACCGACCCGGACAGCATGGAATTGCACCCACCGCCGGCAGGAGACTGCCGGCGGTGTCTTTGTTCGATCTCGAGGATTGCGGTCGCGCCCGCGTGCTCGTTCCTGCGGCACGGCAATCAGGCCAGTTCGCCGAACCCCGGGCTCGGGAGGCCACGGTCCGACCGACTCCGGCGCCCCACCTAGACTCCGGTCATGTCCACGACCAAACCCTCGTCGCCGCTCGATCGATCCGCGGTGATCGACCGCTACTTCATGGAGCACCGAGCCAAGATCATCGACGTCGCGGCCTTTCTCGATCGCGTCGAGCGGGCCGCGTCCGCGACCGGTGATCCACTCGCGGGTCTCGACGATTTCCGGCTGCGGAGCCTCCGAGCCGCCATCGAGGTGCTGCTCGACGGCCAATCCGAACGGGCCCGTCGAATCCTCGAGCTGCTGAGCGATCCCGGGGAGGCCGCGATCGAACGAGCGCCCATGAAGGGCGCGACCGGCGCGTGGGACGGCTTCGAGGGTGGCGAACACCGGTCCGAGGCGGATCGCGAGGCGTCGCCATGAACTACATCGATCCGCACGTCCACATGGTGAGCCGGACCACCGACGACTACGAGCGGATGGCCCTTGCCGGCTGCGTCGCGATCACCGAACCGGCGTTCTGGGCGGGATTCGACCGCTCGAGCCCCCAGGGGTTCTTCGACTACTTCAGTGTGCTCACCGACACCGAGCCGAAGCGGGCGGCGCAGTACGGCATCGCCCACCACACCTGGCTCTGCATCAACCCCAAGGAGGCGGAGGACCCCGGCTTCGCACGCGAGGTGATCGACATCATCCCGGAGTTCCTCGATCGGCCCAACGTGCTCGGGATCGGCGAGATCGGTCTGAACAAGAACAGTCGCAACGAGCTCGAGATCCTCGAGGCGCATCTCGAACTCGCCGCGCAACGGGATCTGATGGTGCTGGTCCACACCCCGCATCTCGAGGACAAGTTGAAGGGCACTCGGATGATCATGCGAACGATCGCCGCCGCCATCCGCAACCAGAGCCGTCTCGATCCGGGCCGGATCCTGATCGACCACGTCGAGGAGCACACGGTGCGCGAGGTCCTCGACGGCGGGTTCTGGGCGGGCATGACCCTGTATCCCGACACCAAGTGCACGCCGCAGCGGGCGGCGGACATCTTCGAGATGCACGGCACCGAGCGGATCTGGATCAACTCCGCGGGCGACTGGGGACCGAGCGATCCGCTCGCGGTGCCCAAGTGCCGCGAGGAGATGCGCCGCCGCGGCCATCTCGCCGAGACGATTCGCAAGGTGAGCTTCGAGAATCCGAGGGAGTTTCTCTCGCAGAGCGGTCGCTTTCGAACCGAAGTGCAGCCGACTCGCTGAGGGTTCGGGCGCCGGGCAGGCCGCCGGAGGCCGTATCGCCATGACGCTCGCAGGGCGGATCGGGGCTGCGGTCGATCCGCCTCGTCGTCGCGCGGACGAGAGGCGAGATGGGCAGACGCGCAGTTGGTTTCGCCTCGAGGGAGTTTGGTAGCACGATCCACGGCGGTTTGCCGCTAGGCTCGATCCGTACGCTGGCCCGGCTCGGGATGCACCCGAGATCGACATGGCGTGATCGGTCGGTCGCGTCGGTTCCGGCGCGGGGTCTGGCCGCGGGAGACCCTCGAATGCGAACGTTGACGAGTGTGTGCCTGGTCTGGGCAGTCGTCGCCACGCCGGCATGGGCGGATGGCGAATGGGAGGTTCTCATCTCGACCGCCGATGCGTCGGTGCCCGGAGTTCCCGGCGCGGTGTGGTTGCCCAACGGTTTGGGCAAACCCACGATCTCCTTGACGGGAGATGTATCGTTCCAAGGGCGGATCGGCGGGGCCGAGATCACGATGGCGAACTCGCGGCTCATTCTCCGCGGGACGCCCGGCCGCTGGGAGATCGTCGCCCGCGATGGTTCGCCGGTTCCGGGCGATCTCATCCCGGGCTACGTCTTCAACCAGGCCAGCGGACTGAACGGACTGGCGTCCTCCAACAATCTCACCGCGGACGGCGGGGTGCTCGCGAGCGGATTCGTGAACGGTCCCGGCGTGACCAGCGGCACCGACACCGCGGCCTTCATCGTGCATCCCGGCGGAGAAGTGGGGCTGCTGGGCCGAGAAGGCGACCCCTATCCCGGCGGCGGGGGGTCGGTGATGTCCTCATCGATGAGCCTCGGGTCCGGCGTGCAGGTCTCCGACGGCGGCCTCTGCCTGTTCAGCACGACTCTTTCCGGTGGCGACGTCTCCGGATCGACCAACGACAGCGCGTTGGTGGTGCTTGCTCCAAGTGGTGCGACACCGATCTTCCGGAAGGGCGATCCGGCGCCGGGTCTCACCGACGGCACGACCATGAACCCCGACTCCTTCGGTCTTCACCTGAAGGGGAGTCAGTACGTGCTCTTCGGAGGAACGCTCGTCGGCGGCGAGTTGACGCCGGAGACCGACCATGCGGTGTTCACGACGGTCGACGCCAAGCCTGGCGAACTGCGGATGCTGTGCCGCGAGGGATCGCCGGTACCGGGAATGCCCGGCGTGCACTATCGCTCCGGCGCTTCGTTCGGCTTCCCGTTGCAGCCCTTGAACAGCTGCGGGATCTACTTTCTCGCCGAACTCGAGGGCGAGGGAGTCGTGCCGAACGTGAACGACCTCGCCGTGTTCTTCCAGGTCGCCGGGCAGCAGGAGGTTCTGCTGCGTCGCGGCGATCCGGTCCCGGGAGTTCCTCCGGACGAAGCGGTCTTCCGCACCATGAATCCCTCGGGCTGGACCACCGTGTGGAACGGTGGCGGATACGTCGCCTATCAGGGTCTGCTTCAGAGTCCCGATGGATCCAATCTCTCCGCGGGGACGTTCGTCGCCTGCCTGACTCCCGATGGCGTGGTCCACACCATCTGTCGGAGTGGCGGGCCGGTGCCCGGGGTGGAGGGTGCGACGTTCGGCAACCTCGACGGCGACACGAGCATCGGCATCTCGCAGTCGGGCGTGGTGGTCTTCCAGAACAGCGTGGTCACCTCCGGCGGCAATGTGCAGCACCTCTTCGCCTGGGACGAGGCCGACGGCCTCCGGGTGATCGCCGCCGTGGGCGACACCAACTTCACCGGCACGCCCGCCACGCAGTTGTCGCTGATCGGCCCGAGCGGACAGAACGGCGACGGGGGAGGCTCCGGACTGAGTCCCTCGGGCATGCTGGTCATTCGAGCCGAAGACTCGGTGAATCAGATCCACGCGATCGCAGAGATCCAGCTGGGCGAGTCGCCGTTCGATTGCTCCGGCGACTTCAGCATCGATGGAGTCGTCGATGCCGCCGATCTTGCCGTGCTGCTCGGTGCCTGGGGCGCGTGTTCGCCCAAGGGCGCGTGCGAGGCCGACCTGAATCAGGACGGCGAAGTCGACGGCGACGATCTCACCATCCTTCTCGGCAACTGGGGGCCTTGCGCGCCCGCCTCCCTCAACTACTGCTACTGATCCCACGGGCCGCCTGGCGTGGAAACGGCCAGCCGGCGTCCGTGACCGGTCGCGCCGCGCGTCGGAGTCGCCCGTCGAGTCGGCTACGCTGACTCCATGCCTTTGCGGCTCGTTCGCCTCACGTCGTTCGTGCCTGCCGCGCTGCTGGCGACGGTGTCGATGTCGACCTTGGCGACCGGCTGCCGCGCCGGATCGCCTGCCAGGGTCGCCGGACTCGCGGCGACATCGCTCGAGGTGACGGTCGTCGTCCCCGCGGGCAAAGACCTCCCGATGTCGTCGGTCTCCGAGCAGGAGCTTCGGGTCTTCATCGGCCTGGTGTCCGAGCCGGCTCGGTGGCCGAGCGGTCCGTTCGATCGACGCGCGATCGCCCTGCTCTCCGATCGTGGAGCGTCCGCACGATTCGGAGATCTCGAGCCGGGTCGGTACGCCATCGTCGCCTTCCTCGACCTCGACGGTGACGGCGAACTCGATCGCGGCGCCTTCGGAGTCCCGACCGAGCCGATCGCCTACGGCAACGACGCGGTGCCGCGTTTCGGCCCGCCCGCCTTCGAGGCATGCGTGGTCGAGGTCGGCGATCGGCCGGTCGAGACGGCGTTGACCCTTCGATTCGATTGAGCCCTCCGGAGGAGCCGGCACGGTCGGATCCCGTATCTTCCCCGACATGTCCAGCGATCCCAGGATCACCGCGACGGATCGGCACGAGGCCGAGCACGCCTGCCTGCGACGCTATTGGCGGACCAATCTCGCCGTCGTCGCGGTGCTGCTTGCGATCTGGGCGTTCGTGGGACTGGGTTGCGGCGTGCTGCTCGCGGATCGACTCAACGAGTTCCGCCTTCCCGGAACCGGATATCCCCTGGGATTCTGGTTCGCCCAGCAGGGGAGCATCGCGACGTTCGTGCTCATCGTGCTGGCCTACTGCCTGATCATGAATCGGGTGGATCGCCGCCACCACGACGAGTTGGCGCGCCTTCGCGCCGGGACTCCCGCCTCCGAGAGTTCGTCGCGATGACGCTGCAGGGCTGGACGTTCCTGTTCGTCGGGCTGACCTTCGGCCTCTATCTCGCCATCGCCTGGTGGAGTCGGGTCCGCGACACCGGCGGCTTCTACGTGGCCGGCCGCGGCGTGCCCGCGGCGGCCAACGGCATGGCCACCGCCTCGGACTGGATGAGCGCCGCGTCGTTCATCTCGATGGCGGGCCTCATCGCGACCATGGGGTATGCCGGCGGCGTGTATCTGATGGGATGGACCGGCGGCTACGTGCTGCTGGCACTGCTTCTTGCGCCGGCGCTTCGCAAGTTCGGCCACTTCACGGTGCCCGACTTCGTGGGGGACCGCTACGAGTCGAATCTCGCCCGCCTCGTCGCGGTGGTGTGCGCCCTCTTCGTCAGCTTCACCTACGTCGCCGGTCAGATGCGCGGCGTCGGCGTCGTGTTCAGCCGCTTCCTCGAGGTCGACATCGACGTCGGGGTCGGCATCGGCGTCGCCATCGTCTTCGTGTACGCCACGCTCGGCGGCATGAAGGGGATCACCTGGACGCAGGTCGCCCAGTACTGGGTGCTGATCACGGCGTTCCTGATCCCCGCGATCGCGATCAGCATCCGCCTGACCGGCGAGCCGCTGCCACAACTCGGACTTGGTGCGGAACTCCTCGCCGCCGACGGCACCGCGTCGGGGGTCTTCCTGCTCGACAAGCTGGACTCGATCACGCAGGAACTCGGCTTCAGCCGCTACACCGAGGCGTTCACCGGCCCCTGGGATCGCACCAACGTGCTGCTGGTGGCGCTGGCCCTCATGCTCGGCACCGCAGGCCTGCCGCACGTGATCGTGCGGTTCTACACCGTCAAGAACGTCAAGGCCGCCCGTTGGAGCGGCTTCTGGGCGATCCTCTTCATCGCGCTGCTCTACCTGACGGCACCGGCGACCGCGGCGTTCGCCCGCACCTTCATGATCGAGAGCCTGAACGGTCGCACCGCCGAGCAGCTCCCCTCGTGGTACGAGAACTGGTCGAAGACGGGGCTCATCGCGTGGGTCGACGACGGCGACGGCGTGATCCGCTACTCGGCGGGGGAGGACAACGAGATCTTCCGCATGGGCACCATGAACCCTGCGGAGTTCGCGGAACGCATCGCGTCGCACCAGCGGTGGATCGACACCCGCGGTGCCGAGGGCGTCGATGCCCGGATCGGCCTTAGGGACCAGGGACTCTCCGGACCCGACCGCGACATCATCGTGCTGGCGACGCCGGAGATGGCCGAACTGGCCAACTGGATCGTCGCCCTCGTCGCGGCGGGCGGGCTTGCGGCGGCACTCTCGACCGCCAGCGGACTCCTTCTCGTGGTCAGTTCGAGCGTCGCGCACGATCTCTACTACCGGGTGCTGAAGCCCGAGGCGACCGAGGCTCAGCGCCTTCGCATCGGCCGCGGCACCATCGGTGTGGCGGTCGTGGTCGCGGGCCTCTTCGGGATCTATCCCCCCGGCTATGTCAGTCAGGTGGTCGCGTTCGCGTTCGGACTCGCCGCGTCGAGTTTCTTCCCGGTGCTGGTGCTGGGCATCTTCTCCAAGCGCGTCGGCACGCTGCCTGCGGTCTGCGGCATGGTCGCGGGTCTCGGCTTCACGGCGTTCTACATCGTGGGAACGGTCTTCTTCGGCATGGAGCGCTGGACGTTCGGCCTCTTCCCCAACGGGATCAACCCGCAGGGCATCGGCGTGTTCGGTGCGGCGCTCAACTTCGCGATCACGCTGGGTCTGACACCCCTGTGCCGTCCGCCCTCGGAGTCGGTGCGCCGTCTGGTCGACGCGGTGCGCGAGCCCGAGGGCGCCGGCGCCGCCGTCGCGATCGAGACCGCGCCGGACCACTGATTCCGGCGAAGCCGATCCGTCAGAACAGCAGGCGCACTCCGAAGTTCACCCGCCACTCGCCGCGGGGACGGTTCTCGACCGACTGTGCGATCGGGAATCCCACGGAGAACTCCAGCGCTGCGCGTTGGGCCTCCCAGAGGAGCCCCGGCGCGAGGAACATCTCCAGATCGCCGTTGGTCTCCCAGGTGCCGTCGAGGTCGAGCACCGCGTAGAGCGCCGGCTCGTGCACCTCGGTGTAGGTCTCGGGGAGCAGGCGATGGACGTAGGACGCGTTGAAGTCGAGCAGGTCGGATCCCGCGTCTCCGGCGAAGACCGGATCGAACGCCTGTCCGGTCACGAAGGTCCAGCGGGCCGCGGCGTTCAGTCCATGCCGACCGAAGATGCCTGTGAACACGCCGCCCACGAAGGGATCGGTCGAGGAGCTGCCGAAGTCGTCGGTGCCCGTAGGCAGTTCGACGCCTCCGAAGATCGCCGCCCGGACCGTGTCGACCGGGCCGAGATCCTCCTGCAGCACCCGCAACTTCAGGGCGAGCGCGAGATCGCCGATGCCCACGGTGGTTCGACCGGGCGTCCCGGCGTCCTTCCAGTAGGCCGGCAGGTCCGCCTGCACCGAGACTCGCGAGACGATGCCGTAGGCGACCGTCGTCTCGAGGGCCATGATCGATCGCACGTCGTTTGCCGCGTCGGTCTCGAACCGGTAGTAGCGAGCCTTCTCGGTCGCGATCCACTGCCCCGGAGAAGGCTGCGTCGCCGCGGGCATCCAGATCGCCTCCTGCGCCGTTGCCGGCGCTGCGAGGCATGCGACGAGTCCCGCCGCGGCGGCACGCGATGCGGGTGCCCCGCGTCCTCGACTGGCGGTCACGACCCGCCACCTTCGGCGATGCGCCCCTGCACCGAGACGAGGGTCAGGCCCGCGTCGTCGATCGCCTTGGCGATCTCCGCCTGGGTGGGACGTCGGTCGCCGGTCATCGTCATGTCGAGGATGCCGTGCTGCATGTCGATGCGGACGCTGGCGACACCGGGCAGCTTCATCAGCTGCAGGTCGGCGTTGGTGACGCACTTGGGGCACGCCATGCCGTGGGCGACGAGCACGATGTGGTCGTCGGCGACGGCGCCGGGCGAGGCGAGACGGTCCGCGGCGGCATCGGTGGAGGAGGTGGCGTGGGTGGGGCCTGCGGTCGGTGTCGAGGCGCAGGCGGCGAGCAGGCACGTGAAGGCGAGGACAACGAGGCGCGATCGCCCTCGCGCGGAGAGAACGTGGGGAAGCATGTCAGGAGTCCGTGAGTCGTCTGTGCCGGCGGAGCGCAGATCGACGCGTGATGGAGTGTGGTGGAGAGACGGTCGTCGCAAGAGCCGAGGGCTCGGCGCCCGTCGTGACGCGGGAGGCGCGCACCGAAGGCGCGGCGATCCCTCGCTAGGTTCTCCAGACGCTCTTCAGGACCAGCAGCATCCGACCTGATCGCCCCGACGGAACTCCCGTCGAGGCCACGAGGCGAGGCGTCGCCCGGACCGGCGTGGCGACGACGTGGCCGCCGTCGTCCGGCGGAGTCGCCACGCGTTCGCCACCGAGGCTGACGACCGCGGCAGGGGCGGCGGGCCGATCCGGGGCCGGGTCTCGCTCGATCCCGCACGGACAGGTGTCGCCACAGGCGCAGGCGTCGCCGCAGCATCCCGATCGCGTCTCCGGGGCCGCCGCCGTCCACGCGGCCGGGGCGCCGCCGAAGGCGAGCAGGAGTGCAAAGACGATCAGGGTGAACCGCCGCATCTCCGGACGATAGTGTCCCGACGGGGGCTCCGACCACCACATTCCGGGCGTGTCGAGATCGCGAGCAGCGACGACGCGGCCCGCCCGGACGACGCGATCGAGCGAATCGAGCGGTCCGATCGAGCAGACGCCTCTCGCCTCCTGCCGTAGATTGCGGAGCCACTCTCCACGAAACCGGTTCGAAGATGACCCCCCAGAATCTGATCGACGCCGAAGCCTTCGCCCGCCGCCGACTTCCCAAGTCGATCTACGACTACTACCGCAGCGGGGCCTGGGACGAGATCTCGCTGGGGCGGAATCGGGAGGCGTACGGCGAACTCGAACTCCATCCTCGGGTGCTGGTCGACGTCTCGAAGCGGGATCGTTCGACGACGCTGCTCGGGACCGCCACCAGCATGCCGATCCTCGCGGCCCCCACGGCCTTCCACCGACTGGCACACCCCGACGGCGAGGCGGCGACGGCGCGGGCGCTCGCCGACTTGAACACGATCATGGTGTTGTCGAGCCTGTCGACCACCACGGTCGAGGAGGTCACGGCCGCCGGGGGGCCGGTCTGGTTCCAGCTCTACGCCAACCGCGATGCCGCGATCACCCGGGCGCTCGTCGATCGGGTCGTCGCCGCCGGCTGCAAGGCGATCATGCTGACCGCTGACACGCCGGTCTGGGGCGTCCGCGAACGAGACGTTCGCAACGGCTTCCACCTGCCGCCCGGAGTCGGCGCCGCGAATCTCGCCAACCTCGATCCGGAGGGCGAGGCCCGCAGCCGTCAGGGCTCGGGCATGGGTCAGGCGTTCGACTGGATGCTGCACCCGGCGCTCTCGTGGAAGGAGCTCGAGTCGATCTGCGCCTGGAGCCCGGTGCCGGTGCTGCTCAAGGGACTCTGTCGCGGCGACGACGCGGCTCGCGCCATCGACTCGGGGTGCGCCGGGGTGGTGGTCTCCAATCACGGCGGGCGTCAACTCGACACCGTGCCGGCGACGATCTCGGTGCTGCCGGAGGTCGTCGAGGCGGTGGCGGGACGGGGCCTGGTCCTCGTCGACGGCGGCGTGCGGCGGGGGACCGACGTGCTCAAGGCGATCGCGCTCGGGGCCGATGCGGTGCAGATCGGGCGGCCGCAGCTGTGGGGACTCGCCTGCGACGGCGAGCGTGGGGTCCGCGGGATCTTCGAGCATCTCGACCACGAGCTCGACCTCGCCATGGCCCTCACCGGCTGCCCGAGTCTGGAGGCGATCTCCGCCGATCTCGTGCGGCGCCGCTGAGCCGGACCTTCCCCAGACCTCCAGCCGCGTGGGATCGTCGGACGAGACGAGGAAAAGGGACGTGCTCGCCGTCGTGGCGCGGGTACTCTTGGAGGAGATGTTGGAGTCGACGTTCGGTCGTCGCCGGCCTGCATCGGCGCGTCGCCCAACCGCTTCTCGGACCCCATCACGGAGAGCCGACCTCATGCGCACCGTTCACGCCCTGCTTGGCACCACCCTTCTCCTCTCGGCCGCGACCGTCGGTCAGTGGTCGGCCAACGCCGACAGTCGCGGCGATCGCGGCGAACGTCCCCGTCTCGACCGCATGGGCGGCGACGAGGGCGGCATCGCCGCGAGCGTCGGCCCCGACGTCATCGTGGGGGCGCTTCCCGACGTCTCGAAGTACGGCACGGTCGCGGGCATCAGCGCGTACGCCCTGGGCACGACCTCCTGCAACATCGGCGACGAGGAGCTGCTCTGGATCTCCGGGACGAATCAGCATCCGGTCATCGGTCAGAACCTCTACCGGGTGATGGACGGCCGCATCGAGATGGTCGGCATGAGTTGGCTCAAGCACGGCTTCTTCGCCCTCAGCGGCAACCTCTGCGGCAGCTGCCAGTCGACCAACGGCAGCACGCTGGGCATCGGGTGTTCGGATCCCTACTCCTCCGGCCTCAACGGCAGTCAGAGCGGCCTCGGTCCGAAGTCGCAGGTCAATGCCGCCACCGGCCACTTCCCGTATCCGTTCAATGCGCCGCCAGCGCAGGCGACGATCGGTCGCCGGATGCAGGTGAAGGTCGTCGATCTCGATCCCGCACTCAATCCCGGGGCGCTCTACTTCGGCGAGGGGCACTACGTGACTCCCGACGACGCCGCCGCCGGCAACGACGACAACAACGCGTCCTACCGCCGCATGACCGTCGGCTCGTTCTCGAGCGGGTCGTGGACGATCTCGTTCACTGGACCGACGCAGCAGCAGACGCCCGCGATCCACGCCTGGCAGGACCATGGACTCGGCGTCAACCAGCCCGACCCGGACGTCCAACTCCAGTACGTCGATGTTCCCGGCGACGGTCGCTTCATCGTCGGCCACAAGGTCAGCCAGATCGGCGAAAACCTCTGGCACTACGAGTACGCGATCCACAACCTCAACTCCGACCGCTCCGGCCGGGCCTTCGAGGTTCCGGTGCCCGCCGGTGTGGAGATCAGCAACGTCGAGTTCAAGGGCATCCCGCACCACAGCGGCGAGCCGTTCGCGACCGGTGACTGGACCGCCGCGGCGCTGCCGGGACGAGTCCTGTTCCGAACCCAGAACTTCGACTCGAATCCCGACGCGAACGCCCTACGGTGGGGCACCCTGTACAACTTCCGCTTCGATGCCAACGTCCCGCCGGCCGAGATCGAGGCGACCCTCGAACTCTTCAAGCCCGGCGAGATCCCCGCGATGGCGGTCATGGTCCCGGGCCCCTCGGCTCCCGAGATCTCGGCGGACGTGAATGGCGACGGCATCGTCGACGGGGCCGATCTGACCGAGGTCCTCGCGGCGTGGGGCACCGACGATGCCGCGGCCGACATCAACAACGACGGCACGGTGGATGGCGTCGATCTGGCGGAGGTCCTTGCCGCCTGGCAGTGATCGCGACCAGAATCGAGGGCGTTGCCCGCCCATTCTGGAAATCAACGCGCACGATGGCCGCCGCGGCGTACTCTTTCAGGGAGTCCGTCGCGGCGTTCTCGTGAAGGCCGGACGGGTGCTGGAGAACGTCCGATGCCCAGGGACCGAGACTTCACCGATGTCCTTCGCCCCACGCGGTCCGACCGAATCGAGTCTCGACCGTGTACGCCGTCGAGGACACCGAGCCGGATCTCGGGAGTCGGAACGTCCGAAACCGGTCTCCTCCAGCGGCTCGCCCTGCGTCTTGCCCCGGCCCTGATCCCGATCGTCGCGGGGCCGGCGCCCGCCGCGGATCGTTACGTGCCCGAGGAGTACCCGACGATCCAGCAGGCGATCGATGCCAGCGACGACGGCGACGTGGTGATCGTGGCGCCGGGAACCTACTACGAGACCATCGACTTCCTCGGCAAGGCGATCCTCGTTCGCAGCGAGCAGGGGCCCGAGGCCACCGTGATCGACGCGGGAGGCCTCGGCGACGCGGTGGCGTCGTTCTCCTCCGGCGAGGGTCTCGATTCGGTGCTCGAGGGATTCGAACTCCGCGAGGGCACCGGCAGCACCGACGTGTTCTGGGCCCGAGGCGGCGGCGTCTACATCCGCGACGCGTCGGCGACGATCCGCGACTGCCTGCTGCGCGAGAACGTGGTGACCACCGACGGTGGCGGCCTCTACGTGGCGCTGGGCGAGGTCGTCCTGGAGAACGTCCGCTTCGAGTCGAACGCGACCAAGTGGTACAACGGCGGCGGCATCTACGCCGACGATGCGACGATCCTCGCGACCGGCTGCGAGTTCGTCGCCAACCACACCAACGGCAGCGGCGGGGCGACGATCCTGAAGGCCTCCTCGGCCACCTACATCGACTGCTCCTTCGTCGGCAACACCGCGGATCGCGGCGGGGCACTCAAGTTCGACGGGGCCGAAGAGGTCGTGGTCGAGAACTGCACCTTCATCGGCAACCAGTCCGCAGGCTGGGGCGGGGCGATGCAGGGCACCCCTCAGACGCTGACGATCAGGAGCAGCGACTTCATCTCGAACATCGCCGGCGGCGAAGGCGGCGCCATCGACAGCGACGGCGGGGCCCTCTTCGTGGAACACTGCCAGTTCATCGGCAACGAGTGCCTCGGCCGCGGTGGCGGCATCTGCCGCAACGGCAGCGGCACCGTGGTCCGCGACACCACCTTCGAGGGCAACATCGGGCACGAGGGCGAGGGCGGGGGCCTGTCGATCGCCGAAGGTGGTCCCTACGAGGTCCGGCGCTGCGTGTTTCGAGGCAACGCCTCCCACCGCGGGGCCGGATTGGACGGCCGCAGCGGTGGCCCCGACGCGGTGATCGCGAACTGCCGGTTCGAAGGAAACGAAGCGACGCTCGGCGTGGGCGGCGGCGCGAGGATCGTGGGCGGAGGCCGCTTCGTCTCGAACACGCTGATCCGCAACCGCTCGAGCGATCGCGGCGGTGGTGTGCTGGTCTCCGGTGGGGACGCCGAGGTGACGGGATGCCTGTTCGTGGGCAATCTCGCGGTCTGGTCGGGCGGTGGCGCCGATGTTCGCGATGGTCAGACTCCGGTGCGCCTGTCCACCTTCCTCGGCAACGGCGCCGGCGAGTCCTGCGGCGGCGTCTACGGCAATCCGACCACGCTGGTGGCCAACTGCGTGCTGGTGGCCAACCACGCCCCGCATCGCGGGCAGGCCGGCGAGTACGACGACGACACCTTCATCGACGTGCGCCACTCGATCGTGGACGGCGGCTATCCCGGGCCCGGCAACCTCGACGTCGATCCGGCGCTGGTCGATCGGATCGGTCCCGACGGCATCGCCTTCAGCGGCGACGAGGATCTGCGGGCGACGGCGTGCGGTGGCGGCATCGGTCTCGGCGATCCCGCGGAACGGCCCGCGGACGGCGCCGATCTCGACGAGGACGGGGATCGCGACGAACCGCTTCCGCTGGATCTGCTTGGCCGGCCCCGCCTCGTCGGCGAGATCGATCTCGGCGCGTACGAACTTCAGGAGACCGACCCCGTGTGCGCCTCGGCGTCGGACTGCAACGGCAACGGAATCCGCGACGAGGTCGATCTTGCCGCGTGCGACGGGGCCGCGTGGTGCCTCGACTGCAACGCCAACGGACGACCCGACGAGTGCGATCTGGTGCCGTCCGCGGCCCGACTCGATCCGGGAATCGCCTACTGGCGGTTCGAGTCGCCGGGCGAGTCGATTCTCCCGGAGGGGCCCTTCCCGACGCCCGGTCTGGTCATCGGGGCGGAGTTCGACGCGGATGTCCCCGTGACGCAGATCCCCGCGAACGGCCTCTCGAACCTCGTGGCGTTCGAGGTGGGCGAGTCCGGTCGGATTCGCGTCGAGGATCCGCATCGCACCCTCGCCCTCGGCAACACCGACTTCACGATCGAGGCGTGGATTCGCCTCGACGAACTCGGGGGCATGCAGTCGCCGGCGCAGCGCCAGTACCTGCTGCAGCGCAAGCCGCTCGCCGAGCCCGGCCGTCGCACCGACTACGCGGTGCTCGCCCAGTCGGGCAACAGCCCGCAGTCGGCGGACCGTCGCTTCGGCAAGACGTCGGGCCTCAGCGGACGCGAGATCTCGATCCAGTTCGGAACCAACGCGGAACTCTGGTGCGTGACCTCCTTCCTCGAGGTCGAGACCACCGGGTGGCACTTCATCAGCGTCGCCCACCGCGCCGGCGAGGATCAGGCCTCGGTCCGCTTCGGACTCGACGGCGTCTTCGAGGAGATCACCTTCGAGCCGGAGTACCACATGTCCTGGACGGCGCCGCTGGTGATCGGCGCCCACACCAACAGCAGCGGCACGTACAACCAGAGGCTCCGAGGTGCGATCGACGAGTTGCGGATCTCGCGTCGAGTGCTTCCGGTGGGGGAACTGCTCGATCGCCGGCCCTACGGGGCGACCGCCGACTGCAACGCCAACGGCGTTCCCGACGACTGCGACATCGCGACGGGGGCGCTGACCGACGACGACGGCGACGGCCTTGCCGACGAGTGCGGCGGCGGGGCATGCGCGGCGGACCTCGACGGAGACGGCGTCGTCGACGGCATCGATCTCGGGACGATGTTCGCGGCGTGGGGCGGGGGGGGACCGGCGGATCTCGATGGAAGCGGCGTCGTCGACGGCATCGATCTCGGCATGCTCTTCGCCGCATGGGGCGAATGCTCGAACGATCCCTGCGCCGATGCGGTCTGCGACGACGGACTCGCCTGCACCATCGACGTCTGCGATCCCGCGACCGGCGCGTGCATCTTCATCCCGATCGAAGGCTGCGAGCCGGATCCCTGCGAGAACGTCGTCTGCGACGACGCCAACCACTGCACCACCGACTTCTGCGACGGGGAGACCGGCGAGTGCGTGTTTCTCCCGATCGAAGGGTGCGAGCCCTTCATCTGCGGCAGTCCCAGTGCGGGCGACTGCGGTGCCGCCAACGGCACGCCGGCGTGCAGCGATCTGGGGTGCTGCAAGGCGGTCTGCGCGTTCGATGCGTTCTGCTGCGACGTCGAGTGGGACGACGACTGCGCGGAGCTCGCGATGCAGATCTGCCCTTGATCGAGTGGCCAGGAGCGATCCGGTCGGACCTCAGTCGTCGCGGCCCTCGCGCTCGAGCGTGGGCCAGTCCGGCATCCGGCGCATGAGTTCGGGCAGCATCGCCGACAGCAGGCTCTCGACTCGCGCGACGTAGGCGTCCATGGCGACGCCTTCGTCGGGGCCTGCGGGAATCGCGGCATCGAACTCGACCTTCGCCCAGTAGGCGTATCGCTGGTAGAGCTGGAACGCCAGGCTCCGCACGTCGTCGGCCCGGGGGGTGAGGCGCCCGTTGGCGATGAAGAAGTAGCCGCCCAGATGCACGGTGCGCGGCTCGGCGGGATCCTTGAAGCGGCTGATTCGCAGCCGCAACTCGCCCACCGGCAGCACGACCGCCTCGACGGCACGGGTGACCGGATGCACGAGGTCGACGATCGGGTAGGGATCGCCGGTGTCGAGGTTCGCGAGGTTCGGATCGACCCGCACGCCGGGAATCGTGAGGCGCAGCGGTCGGATCTCGGCGGGGCCGTCGATGGTCATGCCCTGACCGACCCAGCAGACCTCGGGCACGTGGGGACTCTCGTCGGGATCGCCCGAGTAGTAGGCGATGTGAACCTTGAGCACCCCGACGGGATCGTTCGGCGTCGCATCGGCGAAGGTGTAGTTTCGTTCGAGATAGTGGGGGGTGCCCAGCACCTCGACGGTCTGGCTGTCCAGCACGTTGTCCTCGCCCAGACGGCGCCACGGTCCGAGGCGCGGCGGAAGCGTCGCGAGCGGCTGCCGAAGCCGCGCCTCCCGCTTCTCCGCCTCGATGCCGAGCGACGCCGTCGCGACGCGAAGGCCCACGCCCGAGGCGGCCAGCAGCAGGAGCCCCGCCGCCACCCAGCCGGTTCGGGGGTTCGCGAAGCGTTGGGCGAGGCTCGCGCCCGGCAGAGACGGTGGCGGTACCGGCAGTTCGGACTCGTCGGCCTCGGGATCGTCGCGGTTGAAGGGCACCAGCGCCCAGGCGACGAAGATCGCGAGAACGAGCACCGGCAGCGTCCACAGGTCGGAGATCGCGGAGTGGAGGTCGCCGTCGAGGATCCGCTCGTCGCGGGTCGCGAGCACCGCCATGAAGACGATCCGCATCGCGTTGAGAACGATGGCGAGCAGGAACGTCGCCGTCAGGAAGACCGCTCGCGACCAGAACCGATCGAGGATCCACCAGCCGATCGGCACGGCGCCGGCGAAGACCGCCGGCAGCATGCGGATGCCCGAGCAGGCCTCGGCGACGTTGACGGGATTCCATTCACCGTCGTGCAGCACACTGATCACCGTGCCGCTGCGGCTGGCGGTGAAGCCGAACATGCCGACGAGGTGGTAGCCCCACGTCGCCGCGATCCCCTGGAGTTCCAGGGTGATCGGGGCGAGCACCCGACTGCCGATGCACTGGCCGAAGACCAGCAGGTAGAGCGCCGGGAACCACAGCACCCGCCACGACCCACGGCCGAGCAGAACCGCCGCGATGCCGGCGACGCACAGGACCACCGCGGCGCCGCGACTGTTGTGGCTGTTGACGATCGAGACGGGGACGCAGGTCGAGATCGCGAACCACGCTCCGCCGAGGGCGATGGCGATCGGCCCAACGAGACTCGAACCCGGCTTGAGCGCCGCGAGCCGGTCGCGGTCGATCCAGACGAGAAACGCCGCGCCGATCGGGGCAAGCAGGGTGTGGGCCCACTCGGCGAGATCCGACTGCACCCAGCGCCACTGGATCCGGAAGAAGGTCCAGAACGCCCAGAGGATCAGCGCCGCCGCGATCGCGGCGAACCAGATCCCACGGCGTCCGCCGACCGTGCGGGCATCGAGGTCGTCTTCCGATGCGGCGTCGTTGCCGCGCGCCTCGGCGGTTGGGGAGTCGATCGGTGTCCTGCTCACCACGGTGGTTCTCCCCGTCCGGCCTTCGACGATTGGACGCCTCGGACGGGTCGGACCGATTCTGCCCCGACGATGACGCCTCCGGAGCGCCATGCCTCGCCCGACCCTTCGACGGCCGGCCCCCCAGACGCCCGGGACTCCGACGAGGGGTTCGGCGCGGTCCCCGCGGAACTCCAGTTCCTCGAAGGACCGCAGTCACGCCTGTTCGAGGCGGTGCGGGTGTTCAAGATCCTGGTCGAGTTCATCAGGGGGTTCCGCAAGCTGCACTTTCTTGGGCCATGTGTGACGGTCTTCGGATCGGCTCGATTCGGGCCGGAGCATCCCTCCTATCGCCTTGCTCGCGAAACCGCCCGCCGACTGGCCCTCGCGGGGTTCAGCATCATGACCGGCGGAGGTCCGGGAATCATGGAGGCCGCCAACCGGGGAGCTCGCGACGTCCGGGGTCGGTCGGTCGGCTGCAACATCGTCCTGCCCTTCGAGCAGGCTCCGAATCCGTACATCGATCTCTGCATCGAGTTCCGGTACTTCTTCGTCCGGAAGGTCATGCTGGTCAAGTACTCCTACGCGTTCGTGGTGCTGCCGGGCGGGTTCGGGACCATGGACGAGCTGTTCGAGACCCTGACCCTGATCCAGACCCGGAAGATCCACGACTTCCCGATGGTTCTGATGGGGCGGGACTACTGGCAGCCGATGATCGACTTCCTGCGCGATCGCATGGTGGGCGAGGGGACCATCGACGCGGAGGATCTCGACCGGATCACGATCACCGACGATCCCGAGGAGGCGACGAGGGTGATCCAGGAGGTCGCGCTTCCGAAGTTCGGACTCGGCTTCGGGCCCAAGGTCCGTCGGAAGTGGTTCCTCGGCGAATGAGCGGATGCAGGCCTGCCGCGGAGGTCCGCCCGTCCCTGCAACCACGCCGGGACTCGGCGCTACGCTCTCCCATGCACGCGAAGCGTTTCTGCCGCCAGCCTCCGATGGTCCCGATCGTCGTCGCACTCGTGGCAGGCGTCGCCACCTTCATCACCTGCGCAGCGCCGGTGGCCGCCGACCTCGCGGATCCGGGCCCCTACGAGGCGGGGCGGCGCACCGTCGCGGTGTCGCGGCCGAACGGGTCGACGTTTCAGGCGACCTTCGTCTATCCCGCCACCGCGAGCGGCGCGAACACCCCCTTCGACGCCTCCGGAGGTCCGTACGCGGTCTTCTCCTTCGGCCACGGCTTCCTGACCCCGGTCTCGCGCTACGACTCGACGCTCGACCACCTCGCGACCCACGGATTCCTGGTGATCGCGAGCCGCAGCGGCGGCGAACTCTTCCCGAGCCACGCCGCCTTCGCTGCGGATCTCGTGCACTGCCTCGATCACGTGATCGCCCTCGGCGAGGATCCTGCGAGCGAGTTCCACCAGCACGTCGCCGCCGATCGCCTCGGCGTCGGCGGCCACTCGATGGGCGGCGGATGCAGCCTTCTCGCCGCGGCGTCGGACGCCCGCATCGGGGCGGTGGTGCCGCTGGCCGCCGCGGACACCAATCCGTCTTCGATCGCGGCAAGCGGCGAGATCGCGGCCCCGGTGCGGCTGATCGTCGGCAGCGAGGACGCCATCGTGCCGTCCGGGCCGAGTTCGGGTCCGATGTACTCGAATCTCCGCGGGCCGCGGCAGCTCGTCTCGATCGAGGGCGGCTCGCACTGCGGGTTCCTCGACAGCGACATCATCTTCTGCGACACCGGGTCGATCACCCGGGCGGCGCAGCTCGCCCACACGTGGCGGCTGGCGACCTCGTTTCTGCTGCTGCATCTCGCCGACGAGGAGAGCCTCTGGCGCGAGGTGTGGGGACCGCTCGCCTCGCCACAGGCGGGACTCGAACTGGAGATCGATCCGCGCCTCGCGATCGTGCCGTCGAGCCGCACCCTCGAGGTGCCGGCGTCGGGCCTCGAGGTCGCGTGGAGCGTGCAGAACACCGGCGAGGAACCGTGCACCGTCGCCTTCCAGGGCGATCCCGGCACGTGGGCGACCGTCGCACCGGAGTCGATCGATCTCGAACCCGGCGCGACGCTCGACGTCGCGGCCGCATTCGACGGCCAGGGCCTGCCCCCGAAGTCGAGCGAGTGGCTCCTGATCGCCCGGCGCGAAGACGGCGCCGCCGCCTGGGCCACCGCGACGATCGTGGCGATCGGCGGCGAGAGTCCCGATCTCGACGGCGACGGCATCGTCAACGGCGCCGACCTCGCGGTGCTGCTCTCGGCCTATGGCAGTCCCGGGCCGGGCGATCTCGACGGCAACGGCACCGTGGACGGGGCCGACCTGTCGGTCCTGCTCGCGGCCTGGTCGAACTCGAGACCGTGAGCGGCTCCGTGGGCGACGGGCACGCCGCCGCAACCGACACGGGCATCGCGGCGTCGATCGAGGTGCTGCGCGGCCCGACGCTCGAGAAGGCCGGCTTCCGTCACGGCTTCTCGACCCGTCGCGGCGGCGTGAGCGACGGTCCGTTCGCATCGCTCAATCTCGGCGTGGCGTCGGCGCCGGGCGAAGCGGACCCGCTCGAGCGGATCATGGAGAACCGCCGACGCTTCGGCCACGCCGTGACGGGCGAGGACCTGCCGTGGGTGCTCTCGCGGCAGGTGCACGGCGCCGAGGTGCACTGGTCCGAAGGCGCGGTCGCCGATCCTCGCGATCTCGAGCGTCTGCCGATCGCCGACGCGATCGTGGGTCGCGAGTCCGGCCGGCTTCTCTCGGTGCGGACCGCGGACTGCCTGCCGATCCTGCTCGGATGCTCTCGAAGCGGTCTCGCCGCGGCGGTGCACGCGGGCTGGCGGGGACTGGTCGTCGGAACCATTCCGGCGGCGCTCGACACGATGATCGCGCACGGCGCCTCCCGGGACGCGATCGTCGCCGCGATCGGTCCCGCGATCTCGGTGGCGCACTACGAGGTGGGCGAAGAGGTGATCGAGGCGTTTCGCAAGGCCGGTCTCGAACCGGCCCATCGGTCGAA
>JAFMML010000007.1:0-1716 GCA_017859745.1 Planctomycetota bacterium | reverse complement strand
CCTCGATCGGCGCCTCGATCGGCGCCTCGGTCGGCCGACGAGACCGGCACCAGGCCGCATCTCGATCTCGCCGCAACCGCGTGTGCGATGCTCGGTCGTTGCGGCGTGGATGAAGGCCGAGTCGATGTGCTCGTCAGGTGCACCTTCGCCGAGCCGGATCGCTTCTTCAGCTACCGGCGCGACGGGGCTCGAAGCGGACGGCTCGCCGCGGTGATCGAACCCCGCGGGTGAGGGGGCGCGTGTTCAAGAAGACGCCTTCGGGGTGCCCAGTCCTTCGAGGTCGCGGCGGGCGATCACATCGAAGACGAAGATCGAGTTCGGCAACGCGTCGGCACCGGCGAGAATCGCCCGAGATTCGGGCTCGCAGCCGCCGCGCGAGCCGGCATTCGTCGATGTCCGCCCGCAACGGCCCTCTGCGTTCTGGGACGCTACGTGTGTCGGTAACGACTCGAGATCCATCTCTTGGCGGACCTCGTCGGTCGAGACATCGCGAATCTCGAATGAATCTCGGGCAGCGAGATTGCATTCGGCCGCCCGAGGTCCAAGTTCGCCTTGCAACAGGTGTCGAGGGCTCAGGTCGGAAGGAGGAAACCTCGACGGGGGCGAGGACACTTTCGATCGAAGGCGAAGGTCGCCGTGTGTTCTTCGGCAGGTTCAAGAGGGCTCGGGTCCGCCTCGAGCGCGAGATCCGGCCATCGCCGACGCGAATAGGCAGCGTCGCGGCGCGAAATCACTCAGAAGGAGAGATCGGTGAGTTCACACGAGACCAGCGCAGTCAATCCGCGGATCGCCCGCTACGCCTCGTTGGCGACGGCCACCGCGGCGACGGTCACCGCGACGACCGATGCCGCGGTCGTCAACTCCGATCCAGCTTGGAAGGCGACCATCTCGGTGCAATCAACCGGGACAGGAAGCTGGATCCGCAGCAGCGTGAACACGTTCGGTCCAGGGGCCACACTGCTCAATGGCAAGTTCTTCGCCAGCGTCATTGCGTGGAGGAGTGTCGGATCGAGAAGCGGCGTGATCGGTGTGCAGAACAGTTCGACCGCCGCCGTAAGAGGTACCAGCCTGAACATCGGCGATGTCGTTTCCGGGTTGCCCACCACCGCTTGGGGATACAACGTGACGGGCTTCAACAGTGACTGGGCAACGAATCGCTATACGGCGGATACCTTTTTCCCGATCAATCTTGGAACGGGTACGGGGGCGAGCGCTGTCCGCGGTTACTACGCCTTCAGATTCAGTGATGGCTTGGCGGACTACCACTACGGCTACTTCGACATCGAGTTCAGCCGCAGCGGCACCGACGTGAATTCCTCGATCTCCGTGACGATCCACGGTTGGGCGTACGGGGACGTGGCCGGCCAGCCGATCACCGTCGCTGCAGCCGTACCCGGCGGTGCCGGCCTCGCTGCCTTGGCGCTTGGCGCATCAGGTTGCCGCGCCCGTCGTCGAAGTCGGGGCTGATCGCTTCTTCAGCTACCGGCGCGACGGGGCTCGGAGCGGACGTCTTGCCGCGGTGATCGAACCCCGCGGGTGAGGGGGCGTGCGGGGGCGAGGCGACGTCGTGGAATTCGCGTCACGTCGAGGCGCGTTGCGTCCGCCGACGCTTCGGCGATGCCGCACGGACGGCGGGTCGGACCTGTCCGACTGGTCTGACTGTGTCCGACGCGTCCGACGTGTCTGACTGTGTCCGACGTGTCCGACTGGTCTGAC
>JAFMML010000042.1 GCA_017859745.1 Planctomycetota bacterium | reverse complement strand
GGACCGACCCAGGCGCCAACCGCTGCGCCGGTCAAGCTCACGCCGATCGACGTTCGCTGATCAGCTTGGGTCCGGGTCCGGGAGGTCGTTCACGACCTCGATGCTCCGGCTGCGGGACGGGGTGAACGAGAGGCTTCCGGACCTCGACCTGCACCAATTTTCAGTCTGTTCTGAAAAAACTGCGACAGGCTCGCCGACACTCCTTACGCTTCCTTGCCTTCAGGAGAGATCTGCGGATGCCTCAGTCCTCGGCCGCCAATTCAAGCCCATCCCCGCTGGTGGACGCCCAAGATCGGTTCATCGGCCTGTGGGGCGACATGGCGTCGAGTTGGGGCGTGCCCAGAACCATGGCCGAGATCCACGCAATGCTCTTCGTCAGCGGTGAGGAGTCCAACACCGACGAGATCATGGCGAGGCTCGAGATCAGTCGAGGCAACGCCTCCATGACGCTCCGCACCCTCGTGGAGTGGGGCATCGTCGCTCGGCGACACCGGCGTGGGGATCGACGCGACTACTTCTCCGCGGAGCAGGACGTCTGGAAGCTGTTCGCGACGGTCCTTCGCGCCCGAAAGCGGAGGGAGATCGATCCCTTGCTCGATGCCCTGCGATCGTGCTCGCTGCCTTCCGGTCAGTCCCCGAACGCGACCAGCGATGCGACCAGCGCCCACAACGAGCGGATCGGCAGCATGATCGAGATGGTCGAGGCGCTCGACGTCCTGTCGGAGCGGCTGCTCGGGCCGACCGGCCCTGGAAGCGATCGCATGGAATCGCTGGTGCGCGAACTCTCGGAGGTGGAGCCATGAGCATCGCCTCACGCCCCACGTCCCTCGACGCCTCCACATCGAACGGCGCCTCCCCGGGTTCGAGGAGATCCCTCGCACGCCGTGGCGAAGACGGTGCGACGCTTTCGATCGACGTCGAGTTCGGAGTGTCCATCGGCGGACTCGGCACCTCCCGTCTTGCGAGCGAAGTCCAACGAGGCCTGTCGCGATCTCGCACCTCGACCGTGCCGATTCGGATCCACCTCGCGATCCAGGTCGAGGCGACTTCGGATCGCCCGACGCGACAGTCCCCGGTCGTGGCCGAGGTCGCCATCGCCGTCGACGGCCGTCCGCTTGGCGAAGGCGAAGCGTCGTTTGCAGTGGTCGAGACGCTGCGAGGCGTGTTGACGTTCGGCACTCGCCGGCTGCATCTGGACCTCGCCGATGGCGTGGGGCCCTGGATTCGCTGCAGCCTTCCCTGCCACTCCGCCATGGATCCAGCGGCGCTCGCCGACGAGCCGGCCGAATCGACCGATCCCTTCGCCGCCGACGCGACGAATCTCTCCGGAAGCGGCTACTGCTGGCTCCGCCCCCTCTCGGACTGGCGTCTTGCCGGCGGCACCGCCACACCGCGTCTGGTGTCGATGTCCATCGCGGGTCGCGAACCTGCCGGACTCGCCCTTCAGGTGGACGCCGCCGCGGATCACCTCGCTTCGAACGAGATGCGAAACGGGGCGGCCGGCTGCTGAGGGCGCCGGCGCCGGGGATCTCGCAGGCCTCGACTCAGATGGGCCGGCTCGAGGGCGTTCCCGGGCTCCGGGGGTACTTGCCCGGCGTGGGACGGGTCTTCTCGACGACCACGATCGTCCCGGTCTCCGTCGGAAGCGTCGAGGTGACGAGCCCGTGCAGGGCATGAAGCGCCTTGCGCGACGCTTCGACCTCCTCGGCGGCTCGGCCACCCTTGACCGCCAACAGCACGCCTCCGACCCGCAACAGCGGCAACGCCAGTTCGATCAACACCCGCAGGGGCCCGACCGCGCGGGCGATCACCGCGTCGAACCGCTCGCGATGGATCGCGTCTCGGCCGACCGTCTCGGCCCGCTCGGCCGAGACCGAGACGTTCGTCAGGTTCAGCGAGGATGCGGCCTGCTCGAGGAAGCGCGCCTTCTTGCCCGTCGACTCGATCAAGGTGAACTCGATCGCCGGCATGACGCAGGCCAGCACGAGGCCCGGCACGCCCCCACCGCTGCCCAGATCGGCGACCCGGATCGGGCCGCTCGCCACCGACTTCACCGACGCCAGTGGTCCGACCAGCGACAGGCCGTCGAGGATGTGCCGCCTCCACGCCTCGGCGGGATCTCGAATCGCCGTGAGGTTCATGCGGCGGTTCGCCTCGAGCAGCAGGCGCAGGAACTCCCGAAGCCGGTGCTCGTCGCCCTCGTCGAGACCGATGCCGAGCGCATCGATCGCCGTCAGCACCTCGGGGGGCGGGGGCGGAACGACCAGCGGCGTCCCCTCCGCTGCGGGTTCTTCGGTCCGCTCCCGGGATTCGTCGTCGCCACTCATCGTTCGGGGTCCTCGTCGCCGAACTCGAAGATCCGGCGGGGAGCGAGACTTCGCGGTCGTCGCAGCGCGACGTTCAGCACCAGACCGACCATCACCCATGTCGTGACGAGGCTCGATCCGCCGGAGGATACGAACGGCAGCGTCATGCCCGTCACCGGTGCGATGCCGACGGTCATCGCGAGGTTCACCGTGGCCTGCACCGCCAACATGGTCCCGATCCCCACCGCCAGCATCCTGCCGTAGGCGTCCCGAGAGATCGCGGCCGTCGCCAGGCATGCCCCCACCGTCACCGCGAGCAGTCCAATGGCCACGCCGGCGCCGACCAGACCCCATCGGCAGGTGATGACCGCGAAGATCATGTCGTTGTGGGCTTCCGGCAGATGATTGTGCCGGATGAGCAACGCCGCCTCTTCACCCCGGCCCGTGAGGCCCCCCGCCCCCACGAGGTCCATGGCCCGCGCCGACTGGTAGCCGATGTCCTGTTCGAACCGTCGGTCGCCCTGGATCTGCGCCAGGAGCGCATCGACACGGTCCTTCTGGTGCGGCTTGAGCAGCGGGTAGGAGGCGGGAATCGCCAAGGCCGCCGCCGCGACCACGACGAAGAGATGTCGCTTCCGGGCGCCGCTGGCGAACAGAAGCGCCAGGAGCGTCGGAACGAAGAGTAGCGCCGTGCCGAGATCCGGCTCGAGCACGATGAGCACCACCGGCACCATGGTGAGGGCGAAGGGCCTTGCGAATCCAAGCAGGGTTCGATGCCGACCATCGGGTCGAAGCCAGGCCGCCGCGGCCAGCACGTAGACCACCTTGGCCAGTTCGGACGGCTGGAGATCGGTGATGCCGACGTTGATCCATCGCCTCGCTCCGTTGCGAGGACGTACCAGCCACTCCGGCACCAGAGGCACCAGCACCAGGACCAGCAGAACCAGGCACACCGCCGCCAGCATCGGCGTCAAGCGACGGATCCGCCGGTAGTCGGGACTCGCCGCCATGGTGGCTGCGAGCACTCCCACGACGGCGTAGACCATCTGTCGAGTCGCGAGGCCGGGGTCGGTCGTGGCGATCGCCGCCACGCCCAGAGCGGTCAAGCCGACCGCGGCGACCATCGCGATCCATCCGGGATTCCACCAACGCAGCGTTCTTCTCGAAGTGGTGGACTCCATCGCCTCCGCGCGGCTCCAGTCGACCACGCTCATCCGCGGATCTCCTCGGACCGAGTGGACTGCGCCGTCTCGGGATCACGTGCCGCCGCCTCGAGGTACCCCTCGGCGACAAGCGCCTCCACGACCGCCGCGGCCACGGGGCCGGCCGCGCGTCCACCCGATCCGGCATGTTCAAGCACGACCGCGACGGCGAAGCGGGGACGAGACGCACCCGTCCGACCGACGAGGCCGACGAACCAGGCGTGCTCCAATCCTCCGAGGATCTCGTCGACATCGCCGTCGCCGTCTCGGTCGAGACGGGCGGGAGGGGCCTGAGCCGTCCCGGTCTTCCCCCAGATCTCGACACCGTCGATCTCGAAGATCGGTTCGCGGCGGCCATCCTCCATGGTGAGATGGTGTCCGGTCCCGTGCGATTCGCCGACCGCTTGCCGCAGTCCTTCGAGGGCCCGATCCACCGATCGGGCATCGAGGGGCAGTCTCGTCGGCGTCTCGCGCCCTCGGCCGTCGCGAAGGATCGTCGGATCCCGTATCTCCCCGTTGCGGGCGAGGATCGCGAAGGCGTTGGCGGCCTGCAACGGCGTCCAGGCGATCGGTCCCTGCCCGATGCCCAGAATGATCGGGGTCACCCGGTCGCCGGACGCTTGGATCTTCTCGATCGCCTCGTGGCTCGGAAGCAGTCCCCCGTGCTCTCCGATCGCCGAGGCCGTGCCGGACTCGTCGAAGCGCCACCCGAACCCGACTCCGATTCGCGCATCGAGACCGAAGCGGCGCAACCACTCCAGGAGCCGCACCGGCCCGAGGCGGCGGGCGAGTTCGTAGAAGTACACGTTGCAGCTGCGGGAGATGGCCTCCTCGATGGGCAGCGGACCGCCGAACTGCGCCGTGTGCGTGGTCAGGCCGTACCGATCCCGATAGATCCAGCAGCGGGCCACGTCGGTCAGGTTGGGGAAGAAGTGGCCGGTGCAGTCGATGGCGCCGTCGACCGGATGGACGCCGGCCGCGACGGCGCTCGCGTAGACGATCGGTTTCAGGATCGAACCCGGCGGATAGACGCCTTCGAAGGCCCGCATGGTCGCGTCGCCGGAGTCCGCCTGTCGCAGCCGGGGGAGATCGTCGCCACCGCCGAGATCCGGCGACGAGACCGCCGCGAGCACCTCGCCCGTCTCGACGTCGAGCACCACCGCGGCCCCGGCAAAGGCGCCCCAGGGTTCCGGAAGCGTCCGCGGCCGGGGCTCGCCCCGGCTCCAGCCCGCATGCCACTGCTGCGGCACCGCGAGTTCGAGTTCCTCCGCGAACAGCGCCGCCACGCGGGTCTGCAGAGCGGCATCGATCGAGAGCACCACATCGTCGCCGCGTCGAGGCTCGACGCGCTCGCGCTCCCCGCTCTGCAGATTCCGCCGGATCAGGCCGCGGCGACCCCGGAGACGATCCTCCATCGCCGCCTCGACGCCGGTGCGGCCGATGCGATCCTCGATGGCCCGGTAGCCGCCGAGATCGAGCGAACCGTCCTCGCGCCGCAGCGGTCTTCGCTCGACGTCCTCCGCCCACACCTCGTCGCCCACCCGGCCGATGATCGAGCCGAGCGGATCCGACACCACGATCTCCAGGGGCGTGTCGCTTCGAATCGGCGAAGGCAGTCCTCGACGCTCGACGATCGCCACCGCCTCCGACCACGGCCGATGCCTGCGAATGCGGTGCCGCACCGAGATCGTGTCCTCGACTTCCAGACCGAGACGCTCCAGATCGATCGCGGCCGCATCCGGCAGTCCCTCGACCACCACGTGGGCGACCGTCTCCTCTCGGATCGGCCCTCGCGGCGGCGGTGCGTCGAGCCGGCCTTCGGCGGCCCGCCTCGCCTCCACGGCGTCGCGTCGATCCTCGACCGCCAAGGCGAGGCGTCCGACGTCCGCCCGGATCCGATCGAGACGACGTTCGATCTCCGCGCGACCCAGTCCGCTTGCCATCGCAACGGCGTCCCAGATCCGGTCGGCCTCGGCGGTCCAGGCCGGAAGTTCGGCCAAGGTCGCGTCGCGGCGACCGTCGGCCCCCAGTGCCGACCAGGCCGCGCGCCCGTCGGCGTCGACCACTCGTCGGCGAGCGCTCTCGGCGGCCCGATCCAGAGCCCATGCCCCACTGATGAACTCGAACTCCGCCGCGAGATCGTGGCTGACCCGATCCTCCGCAAGCAGACGACCGTGCCGATCCAGAATCGAGCCTCGCACCGTTGGCAGCAGATCGACCCGGTCGAGTCGACGCCTCGCCTGCTCGAGTCGCTCGGCGCCCTCGACGACACCGAGTCTGGCCAACTGCGAGCCCAGCACCACCAGCACCAGGAGAAACACCGCCGCCAACGTCAGGACCCGTCGGTGGAACATCCCCAGGCCCTCGACCGGGGGTCGCAGCGGTTCATCCTGCCGGCGAGTTCGATTCATGCGTCGGGTCGTGGGTTCCGGTCGCGAGTCCATTCGCGAGCGCCACTGTACGCGGACACCACCTGATCGCCCCCAATGGTCCGATCACGGCCCCCCGACGAACCCGCGACGTTCGAGTTCGGCCTCGATGCGCCGCCTGGCGCCGCGAAGCAGGTACCCCTGTCCGGCGGCAAGGCGGATGCGTCGCTCCGCATCGGGAGAATCGTCCCACGGGGTGATTCGGACCTCGACGATCCGGCCCTTGATGAAGTCGCCCGGCGGAGCCACGCCGAAGGTGAGTACGCCGGTGCCGGGATTCGAGGCGGGCGCCGATTCGAACATGGCCTCGTTGCCGCGAAGCATCCGGCAGTCGCCTTCGGGCCACGCGCCGAGCATCGACGAGATCACCGCCTGCTCGACCTCGGGGGCGGGGCCGACGGCACGCAGGGTCGCATTGCAGCCGGCCGCCGGAAGCAGCAGGAGGCCGAGAAGGCCGACCGCGAGCATTCGAATCGACATCGAGAGTCCTTGCGCCGCCCGGCGCCATCGGCCGCGTCGAGCCGCGTCCGCGTCAGAATCGCTTGTGCACCGGCCGCTCCGCCGGAGGCCTTGCACCCAGCACCGACCGCACCATCGCCAGATCGTCGGTGGTGGTCACCTTGATGTTTCGGGGATCGCCCTCGACGACCACGACCCGCTCGCCAAGACGCTCGACCACCGATGCGTCGTCGGTGGTCTCGGCGGGATCGACTTCGGCATACGCCCTCTCCAGCAGAGTCCGTTCGAAGACCTGCGGCGTCTGGGCAAGCACGAGACGATCGCGAGGCAGGGTCGCCTCGATCACGCGGGCCGACACCGCCTCGCTGCCGGCGTCGCCCAGAATCGCGGTGGCCAGGGCGTCGTCCTCCGCGGCGGCGATGGACTCCTCGCCCACCCGCTTGACCGTCGACGTCACGGAGATGCCGGGAATGACCGCCGGGTGCAACTTGGCCGCCTCGAAGACCCGTTCGATCAGCTCGTCGCTCGCAGCCGGACGGGCAGCGTCGTGGACCGCGACATGGGTGGCGTCGCCGGGCACCGCCTCGAGAGCGAGCTTCACGGTCTCCCACCGTTCCCGCCGACCTCCCGCCACGATCTGGACGCCGTGGAACCCCAACTGCGCGCCGTACCGTTCCCGAAACTGCTCGAAATCCCCTTCTTCGGGCGGTGCCGCCACGATGATCGACGAGACCTCCTCGCGCCTGGTGAACAGTTCGACGGTGCGCAGCAGCAGGGCTCGTCCGCCGAGATCCTGAGACAACTTGTCCCCGAGTCCGAATCGGCGGCTGCCTCCGGCGGCCGGGATGATGGCGCAGATCCTCACGAGTCGTCGGCCTCCCGAGCCGGGATGTCCGGCCCCTTGGATGTCTTCAACCCGCGAACCTCCTCCGGGTTGCCGCCGGCATCGGACTCGCTCGGCCGCCACTCGGGGATCGCCGGACCGATCGACGCGAGCATCGCATCGAGCGCGAGCGCGGTGCCGTAGTTCGCGCTGCGTGGAAAGATCCGGTCGTTCCAGGTGCCGTCCTCGCCGCGGACCTGGTCGAGGCGGCCGCGAAGGGCGCGCCGGAACGCCGGGCGCCACTCGCGCGGAAGGCATTCGATCGCCTCGCCCGCGGCACCGTGGGCGTACATGAAGTAGTAGGGCGCCACGCCGTACGGCGCGACATGGGTCCCGGTCTGGGCCCGGCGAACCTCCAGTTCGTCCCAGTAGGCGAAGAAGCTCTCCAGACTGCGACGCAGATCCTCCGCACCGATGCGATTCGCCGACCGAAGCAGCGCATCGCCGGCGACCATTCGACCAATCGCTCCGGGCCGCGAGGCGGGATCGACCCGTCCTCGACCGTCGCCGGAGTACGCGTAGGTGCCGTCCGCCCCCCGACAACGCTCCAACGAATCGAGGCCGCGGTCGATCGGCCCGTCTTCGACCTCGTGACCGGCGGCCCTCGCCTCGAGCAGGGAACGCAGGCACGGCGCGGTCATGAAGGGCGCGGCCGGACTGGGCACGTCGAGCGGGCCCCGTCGGGCGTAGTTCCAGCCGCCGACGTTGGGGATCTCGGTCGCCTCGAGGCCGCCGATGTAGAAGTCGATCGCCCTCGCGACCGCCCGCGCCAACCCGGGATCGCGATCGAGCAGGCCGGAGGCCTCGAGACGCACGAGAAAGCGCAGGCCGTAGGCGTAGCCCCAGCCGCGAACGTCGTAGCCGCCGCGATAGTCCGGATCCATCAACCGATCGTCGATCGCGTTCGCCACGAACTTCGCGGCCCGCAACACCGCCTCGCGACGCGGCGGGTCCTCGTTCAGACCCGGCGCCTGCATCAGCGTCATCGCCACGATCGAGGTGCCCCCGACGCGATAGCCGACGGGAATGCCGCCGCGGACCCGGTAGACGCCCTCGTAGGGCCACTGATCCCGCGCCTCGCCCTCCTGCATGGCCAACAGGCGGGTGATGCCGGTGCCGATCCAGGCCGCGTCACGGTCGGAGAAGCCGACCTCCTTGGCGGCGGCGGTCCGAGCCGCCTCGAGCGCCTCGTCCGTCTCGTCCGGCTCGACCGTCTCGGCGCCGGCCGGCGACTGGCCCGCTCCAACGTGGCCGTGCGCCGATAGGGCCATCGACGCGACGACGACGGACCAGGTCAGGCGCTGAAGGGACAGAGGCATCGCGTCACCGTAGCATTCCCGATCCGTCTCAGGAACCACCACCACGGGACCGGATCGCAGACGGGCGACGCCGGCACGGGCTGGGGTTCGGAAACCGCTTCGAGTCGATGCGATGATCAGAATCCTCGGAGGCGAGTTCCGCTCGCGACAACTGCTCGGTCCACCCGGAGAGGATCTGACGCGTCCCATGAACGCCCGCGTCAAGGACTCGCTGTTCAACCTGCTTCGCGGGTGGTTCGAAGACGCTCGGGTGCTCGATCTCTTCTCGGGCGTCGGGACGATGGGCCTCGAGGCGGCGAGCCGAGGTGCCGCGGAGGTGGTCTGCATCGAGCGTGACCGCACCGTGCGCAACTTCCTCTTGCGAAACATCGAGTCGCTCGGATGCGGGGATCGGGTGCGGGCGCTGTCCGCCGACGCCCTCGCCGTGCCGACGTCGGGCATCGTGGCCGGGCCGTTCGACGTCGTCTTCATGGATCCGCCGTACGCGTTCTTCGAGGAGGATCGCTCGCGGGCTCGGGTGATCGCCGCCGCCGCCGCCTGTCGCGGACTGATGGGCGAACGGGGATTTCTCGTGTTGCGACGACCGGTCGATCGCAACAGTCCCCCCCCACCAACGCTCGAGGGATTCGACGGTCCCGAGGTCCACGACTTCGGCAAGGGCATGCAGGTGCTTCTCTACTGCCCCGCCGCCTGAACGACGCCCCGTCTCTCCATGCCCGACTTCTCCGCAAGACTGCCCGCCTCGCTGGCCGCCCGGACCCGGGATCTGCGACTCGGCGCGAGGGGTGTGCCCGCGCTGGTCGTCGATCCCACGCCACCCGCGGGTGCACAAGGGCACGACGCGCCGCCACCGATGCTGCTCTGGATGCACGGTCGAACCGTCGATCGGCATCTCGATCCGGGGAGGTACCTGCGGCTGATGCGCCGCGGCATCGGCGTCTGCGCGATCGACCTTCCCGGTCACGGCGATCGGTTCGATCCCGAGATGCAGCGGCCGGAGGCCATGCCCCGGATCCTTCGGGAGGCGTTCGAGGAGATCGACGACGTTCTCGACGAGGCGATCACCGTTGGCGGGTTCGATCCGAAGCGCATCGCGATCGGCGGCATGAGCGCGGGGGGCATGATCGCGCTGGCCCGCCTTGCGGATCCCGAGCGACCATGCCGCTTCGCGGCGGCTGCGGTCGAATGCACCACCGGGTCGTGGAGGACGCTGCCCTGGTGGCCGCTGGCCTCTCGAGTCGCCGACCTCGAACCCGCGGCCCGAGCCGCGTCGTGGCCGGCGATCCCGCTGCTTGCCCTTCACAACCGGTTCGACGAGTGGGTGCCGCTTCGATCGCAGGAGGCGTTCATCGAGGCGATCCGGCCCCGCTACGAGCCGCCCGTGGGCGATCCCAACGCCCTCGAGTTCGTGGTGTTCGAGAAGACCGGGGCCCCGCAGGAGCACGCCGGGTTCGGTCGGTTCGCGGCGGACGCGAAGGAACGCCTCGTCGAGTTCCTCGCGGACCATCTCGCGCCGGATCGGCGTCCGGCATCGACCGACCGGCATTCGACCGCGGGGGAGTAGCGCCGGCCAGGCTCGGTCCCGAGGCCTCTGGAACCACCGGGGCGATCGATGTCGGGATCGCTCAGCGCTGCCGGTAGTAGGACTGCGGAAGCTCTTCGGCGACCGGGCTCGTGCCGCGCCAGACCGCGGTGCCTGCGCCGCGACGCATCATGAGTTCGACGAACGCCTCGTACTCGCGCTTGAAGGCCTCGTAGTCCTCGCTGAAGTAGACCCCCAGCACCGCACGTCCGTATCCGGACCCCATGGCCCGACGCCGGCCTTCGTAGCCGCCCGCATTGGCGAGACGACGACCGATGCGACCCTCGACCGCGTCCTCGAGCAGGCACTCCAGACCCGCTCGATAGCGTCCATCCTCGCCATGGACGAGAAACTGCACCAGCGCCCACAGCTGCGCGTAGTAGGTCAGGAGGCGATTGGTGCCGCCGCTGAGGAACTGCTGGGGCGTCCGGTCGAGCAGCACGTCGAGCTCGATCAGTTCGCCGCGGCGTCCGCGGGACCGCAGTTCACCGAACCGCTCCAGGTTTCGCCATGGGATGAACTCCACCTCTCCGCTGCGGGAGTCGTAGCGATGCCCCTCCATGTAGGCGGCGATCCCCTCCTCGAGCCAGATCGGCAGCGGGTCGCGAAAGATCGACTGCGTGTACTGGTGCCATCCCTCGTGGGCGGTGAGGAACATGGTGTCGGTGCGCCCCAGGTCGTGAAGCACCACCTTCCCGTCGGCGGTGAACGCGCCGCGACGAAGCTGCAGCATCGCCCGGGCCTCGTGGGCCGGAAGACTGGCCTCGGTGTAGCGGTTCCACTCGCTGCGGCTTCCGAAGATGAAGGTCTCCAGCGGCTCGGAGGGCAGCGGAAGCTCGGTGATGGCGGTGCGGTAGTGCTCGAACGCCGCGTCCATGTAGTTGGGCAGCAGCTCTTCCAGGCGCGGATCCCGGAGCGTGGAGTAGAGGTGGTAGTTCCTGGTGATGATGAGGCTGCCGTCGAGACCGCCGCCCATCTCCGCACCGGACCAGGGGACCACGACGATCGACGGAGTCTCCTCCGACTCCGGCGAGGTGTCCTCGCCAGCCGACGCCGGGAGCGGCGCAGGTGCCGAAACCGCGGCCGGAGCCGGCGCGGGCGCCGGGGGTGTCTCTCGGGGCGAACGACACGCGGCCGCCACCAGTGCCAACGGCACGCCGAGGATCGCGACCCGAGCCCCCGTCGCCAACCACCTTTCGCGTTGCGTCGCCCGCGGCGCCAACACCTCGCCGATCGACCGTGGCCTCGGCAGGACGGATTCCGGATCGAGCGTGGCGGAGGCGTTCGTCACAAGAGCAATCTTCGTCGGAAACCCGCAGGAGGTCGAGGGGTGGCACTCCAGATTCGCGAAGCGGCCGCATCATCGAACCGCGTGGCACGCCTCGCGTTGCAGCGGGACGAGACTCGGTCGTCCATCGACCGGACGTCGCCCGCCGCCTCGAGGTTCGTCTCGAGGTTCGTCTCGAGATTCGACTCGATCACGACTCGGGATGCCCATCGAACGCGGATTTCCCGACCGGTGCCCCGCCGCTTCCTCGCGACGCCCCCTCTCCCGCGCAACCGGACGGGCATCCGACCATCCCGATTCAGCCCGACCCGATCGCCTCGAGGGCTCTCCGGGCCGCGTCGAGATCCGCGATCGCCTCGGTGTGGAGACGCCGAGTCTCCTCCACGAGTTCAGGCTTTGCCTTGGCGAGGTACCCGGGATTGGACAGTTTCTTCTCGAAGCCGCCGATGCGGCCCTCGAGCTGCTTCACGACCTTCCCCAGACGGTCCCGCTCGGCTCCGAGATCGGCTTCGTCCAGCAGGCCGTCCAGCCAGCACTCGCCACCCTCGAACGCGATGGCCGCCGCCGCCGCCGGTGGCGCTGCGCCGGTCTCGAACCGCTCGATCGCCTCGAGTCCCGCGAGATGCTCGACGAGTCCCCCGCTCGCCTCCGACAGTTCGATCACCGCCGACGGCGCGAGCAGCCGAAGCCGCTTGCGCGGCGGCACGTTCCGCTCGCCCCTCAAGGTGCGTATCGCCGACACGAGCGTGCGCACGCGCTCGAACGCCCCGACCGCCGCCGCATCCTCGAACGCCTCTCCGATCTCCGGCCACGCCGCGGTCGCCAGCACCGGTGCGTCGTCCAGGCGCAGGCCCGAGAGACCTGCGGGCCCGGTCGCCTGCAGATGCGGCCAAAGGGTCTCACCGACGAAGGGACAGACCGGCTGGACCACCCGCAACAGCGCATCGAGCACCGTCCGCAGGACCTGGCGCTGCCGTGCGTCGTCGCGCACGGTCGGCTTGATCGCCTCGAGATACCAGTCGCAGAAGTCTCGCCAGGCGAAGTCGTACAGGGCGTCCGCGGCGGCATTGAACTGGAAGGCCCCAAGGGCCTCGTCGAAGCGCCCGATCGCCCGTCGCAGGCACGCGAGGATCCAGCGGTCGACCAGCGGCGCGTCCTCGAGGGTCGCCGCGGGACCGGCGCCGGGTGCCGCGAGCATGCCGGTCGCGAAGCGCGTCGCGTTCCAAAGCTTGTTGGCGAAGTTGCGCCCGACGTCGAATCGACTCGACGTGTTGCGGGCCAACGGCCGCTCCTCTGAGGGATCGGCGGCTCCGCTCGCGGCGCCGTAGGCGCTGGTCATGAACCGGCCCGGCATCGCGGGACTCTCGACGACCGGCTCCGCGACGATGTGACCCGACGCGCTCTTCGTCCATGGCGGCGTGAAGGTCTCCCCGCTGTAGGGGCACACCATGTCGACCGGCACCCGCACGTCCTGGGTGCTGGTGGCGAGCTGCACCAGCGTGAACCGCAGGGCGTCGGCGCCGTGACTGTGGACGATGTCGCGGGGGTCGAAGCCGTTGCCGAGCGACTTGGACATCTTCTGCCCGTGGCCGTCCTGGATCATCGCGTGGATCAGGACGTCTCGGAACGGCAAGGTGCCTCCGCGCAGATGGCGATTGAACATCACCATGCGCGACACCCACAACGTGATGATCTCCCGGGCCGTGCAGAGGACCGAGCTCGGATTGAACGTCTCGAGCAGGCCGACGGTCTCGGGGAAGCGGCTCGGATCGGGCCAACCCATGGTCGACAGCGGCCAGAGCGCCGAACTGAACCAGGTGTCGAGCACGTCGGGATCCCGCTCGTAGCCGGCCGCCTCGAGCGCCGCCACGACCGCCTCCGCCTCGTCCTCCCGCGCCGGAGCGCAGACGAGATGCTCGAATCCCCCGTCGGGCAGGCGCCGCAGCAGTTCCGCCGCCCCGCGCGACGACCATGTCCCCTCGAACGCGGTGCCCTCCTCCGACGCGGCGCTCGCCGCCTCGGCGGAAACCCCCAGCGACTCGGCGTCGCCGATGCGGCTCCAGACCGGGATGCGATGGCCCCACCACAGCTGCCGGCTGACGCACCAGTCCCGGAGGTTCTCATGCCACTGCTGGAAGGTCTTGGCGTAGCGGGCGGGCGTGAATCGAAGGCCGCCGTCGCCTTCGGTCGCAGGTCGCTCCCGGGCCGACGCCGGCAGTTCGCCCTCGACCTGCTGCGGATCCATCGCCCGCAGCGCCGCGCCCGCGAGGCGGGAATCGGTCACGCGGACGTACCACTGGTCGCTGAGCCACGGTTCGATCGGCACATGACTGCGGTAGCTGTGACCGACCGCGTGCTCGTACTCGCGGACCTCCTCGAGCAGATCGTTCGCGCGGAACCACTCGATGATCGCGGCACGGGCGTCCTCGCGACTCATGCCCACGAAGGGACGCGCCTCCTCGGAGACGTCGCTCCAGCCGTGCCGATCGGAGATCGCCCCGTCCGGACCGAGCACGTTGACCACCTCGAGGTCGTGCCGGGTGCCGATCTCCCAGTCGTTGGGATCGTGCGCGGGCGTCACCTTCAGGAAGCCGGTCGCGAACGAGGCCTTGGGGTCGCTCGCGTCGCCCGAGACCGACGCCGGAAGCACGACGTAGTCGTCCTCGACGATCGGGATCGAGCGTCCGACGATCGGCAGACGGACTCGCTTGCCCCGCAACGACGCGGCACGAGGATCGCCGGGATTCACCGCGACGGCCGTGTCGCCAAGCATGGTCTCGGGGCGAGTCGTCGCCACGGTGACGAATCCGGATCCATCCTCGAGCGGGTACCTGAGGTAGTGCATCCGCCCCGGCACCGTGCGCATCTCGACCTCGTCGTCGGCGAGGGCCGTGCGGGTCGCGGGATCCCAGTTGACCAGGCGCTTTCCGCGATAGAGGAGACCCTCGCGGAAGAGCCGGAGAAAGGCCTCGCGCACCGCGGCGCTGCAGACCGGGTCCATGGTGAACCGCGTCCGCTCGAAGTCGCAGCTGCAGCCGAGATCCTCGAGTTGTTCGATGATCGTCGCCTCGTACTCGTCCTTCCACTGCTGCACCCGCTCGACGAATCGCTCGCGGCCGAGATCGGTGCGTCGCACGCCCTCGCGAAGCAGACGCTTCTCGACGACGGTCTGCGTGGCGATGCCGGCGTGGTCGGTGCCGGGCATCCAGAGGGTGTTGTGGCCCCGCATGCGGCGCCACCGGACCAGCACGTCCTGCAACGTGTTGTTGAGGGCATGACCGAGGTGCAGCGCCGCGGTCACGTTGGGCGGCGGAATCAGTATCGCGAACGGCGGCTTCGAAGGATCCGAGCCGGGACCGGGCTCGGCGTGGAAGCAGGCCTCGTCGCGCCAACGTCGCCGCACGGCCGGCTCGCACTCGCCGGGGACGTAGGATTTGGCGAGCGGCGGCAGGGCGCCTTCCGGCGCCTCCGCGGCGGCGGTGTTCGAGGAGTCTTCAGGTGCGTCGAATGGCGAGGCGGTCATGGCGGGTCATCGTACCGGGGCGAGGTTGCGGCCTCGTTGCGGCAGGCGTGGCCACGGCGCTGGCGATGTCGGGCTGCGGCGACTCGCCGGAGCCGCCCGACGTCGCGGCAGCCCCCGATTCCGTCGAAGCTCGCGAGCAGGCCGTTCGGGCGATCGATCGCCTTCTCGAGGCCCGGCGAATCGACGAAGCCGCCCGCGTCGCGGAGCGACTGGCCGAGCGACATCCCGAAGACGCAGGGGCCGCGCTTCGCCTGGGTCGGGTTCGCCTCGCCCAGCGGTCGGTCGGTGGCGATCGACCTCGGTCCCGCGACGAACTCTGCTCCGATGCCGCCGACGCGCTGCTCGACGCGATCGCGGGCGGCATCGAGGATCGTGAGACGCTCGTGCTCGCCGCCACCCTCCTCGAGGCCGCCGACCGCGTTGGCGAAGCCGAGCCGATCTGGCGTCTGCTGACGGAGCGAAGTCTCGGCGATCCCGAGGCCTCGCTTCGCCTGGCTCTCAACCTCGAGTCCGACGATCGGCGTTCCGAGGCCCTCGAGATCGCGCTGGACGTGCGGGTTCGACATCCCGATCTTCCCTTTGCCGCCGCGACGCTCGGCGAACTTCGCCTCGCCGGGGGAGACGAGGGGGGACTCGAAGACCTCGCAGCGGCCGTGGAGCTCGACCCGGGCAATCCGGCGTGGCGGATTCGCCAAGCGGTGTGGCTGCGCCGTCTCGGACGCTGCGAGGAGGCGATCACCCGCTTGGCGGCGATGCCCCTCGATGCCGCCCCGCCGCCGACCATCACTCGCGAGATCGCCGCCTGCTGGCGACGTCTTGGGCGTCCCGCCAAGGCGGCCGAAGCGTGGGAACGCGTTGCCGCGACGCGCGGCGACGGCACCGCGTGGTCCGGCGAAGCGTGGCGAGAGGCGACCCGATGCCATCTCGATGCCGGCGATCGCGAGGCCGCGTCGCGATGCCTGCGCCTCGCGGCGATCGCCGACCCGGGCCATCCGGCACTTGCCGAACTCGAACGCCTCTCGGGCCTGGCGTCCAGCTCCGGCAAGCGCCCGGGATGACGATCGAGTCGCGCTTCCCTCGGAGACCCCACACCCTCAACGGAGCCATCGTCCACCATCGACCCGCACCGTGGTGCCGGTGACGAACGACGCCTCGAGCAGTGCCCACGCCACGGCCGCGGCGGCCTCCTCGGGCCGACCGCTGCGGTCCATGGGCACCCGCCGTTGGTATCGAGCGATCACCTCGCCATCGGTTCCCTCCGGCCACAGCACCGCGCCGAACGCCACGCCGACGGCGCGAATCCCGGGGCCGAGTTCCACCGCCAAGCCCTCGACAAGCTGCGCCTGGGCCGCCTTGCTGGCGAGGTAGCTCGACCAGCCGACGCGCGGCCGCCCCGTCCCGTGGATGTCCAGCGGCAGGACGACGGCGGGCCGTACGGGAAGCGTCGAGGCGGCCAGGACCGAACGAAGGGCCGCGGT
Source organism: Planctomycetota bacterium (assembly GCA_017859745.1). Classification (GTDB taxonomy): domain Bacteria; phylum Planctomycetota; class Phycisphaerae; order Phycisphaerales; family SM1A02; genus VGXO01. The sequence goes on along the minus strand of JAFMML010000042.1, from coordinate 10,491 downwards.
GACCAGCAGGACCCCCCCGACGTGAACGTCGTAGTCGCGTCGAAGGCGATCCCGATCGAGCGTCTCCAACGGCGATGGTTCGTAGACGCTGGCGTTGTGCACCACACCGTCGAGCGGGCCGTCGGTCACCTCGCGGCCCAACGCCGCCGAGACCTCGTCGGGACGGTCGATCGAGTCGAGGCGAAGATGCCGACGCACCACCGTCGCCTCTTCGTCGACGGCCTGCACCGCGGCCGCGGTCGCATCGAGCGCCTCGGGTGCCTGCGATGTCGTCAACACCAGATCGCAACCACGACGGGCCAACTCGACCGCCACCGCGCGACCGATGCGGCGGCTCGCGCCGGTGACGAGCATCCGAGGACGGGTCAATCGTCCTCCTCGTCGGCATCCGCGTCCGGATCGGGCACCTGCTGTCGCCGGCCCGCCTCGCGCCAGGGATCCAGCGAGGTCGCACCCGCCGGTGCGTTTCGAGAACGTCCGCCGCTCGAGCGGCCACTCGCACGGCGCCCGGCCCTGACGACCAACGCCAACGCCAGAGCCGCGAGGATGCCCGCGCCGACGATCAGGACTCCGAGGGCGAAATCGATGCCCACGCCATCCGAAGACCGCGGCGATCCGGCCGAGGCCATCGCCCACTCCGCCACTCCAAGCACCGGAGTTGCGAACCCAAGGCGGAGCGTCAACGATCGCGTCGTCGTCCCGCTCGAGTTCCTACGGGTCCAGGTGCTCGGTCGATCGCGGTCCACCCGGGGAGTCTAGGTTCTGTCGGATCGGACTCCGGACGATCGCAGACCGCCGTCGCGACCGGCTCGGCAGACGTCGGGCGGCGCCCCCCCGGGCCATCGGTCCGATCGATGGATCACACCTACCATGTCGGCGATGCAGCAAGGGGTGCGGGGTCTTCTCCGCCTCCGGCACCCGGCCCATGGATTCACCCGAGCACGATGAGAAGACTGCCCAACCCGCCGGCCCCTCGCGGCGGCGTCCGCGGCGGCGCTGGGGTCTTGCGGCCGTCGTGGTGGTCGCCGCAGGCGTGATCGCGGCGTGGCTCGCCGGCCCGAGAGTGCTCGCCTCGATCGTGGCGTCCCAACTCGAGCCGACGCTCGGGGGAGAGGTCTCGATCGCGTCGATCCGGCCCGTCGACTGGGGGCGCCGATGGGTCGCGACGGATCTGGTCGTTCGGGCCCGCAACTGGTCGGGAAAGGCGGCGGAGACCTTCCGTCTCGATCGCGTCGAAGCCGTCGTGGATCGAGCGACGTTGACCAGCGGAGCGCCGGTCGTCCAACACCTTCGGGTCGATGGCGGCCGGGTTCGTCTCGCCGAGCGGCGTGGTGCCGACGGCGATCTCGAGATCAACCTGCTCGACCTCGTCCCCGAATCCGGCGAAGAGGAATCGCCCGGGCCGATCCCGACGATCGACGTGCGGAACCTCAGATTCGAGTCGGGCGAGGATCTCGACGGGACCTGGATCCCCGCAGGGCATCGGGTGTTCGCAGGGGAGATCAGAGTCGATCCGGCCGCGCCGGAGCTTCTCGACATCAAGCTGCGCGAAACCGACGACGCGGGACGAGATCTTCCCAGCGGACTGCTTCTGGTCGGCAGCGTCGACACCGAACGCGAGGAGGCCAGTCTCCGCGTGCAGGACCTCGCCCTGGGTCCCGACGCCCTCAGGATCGCGCCACCATCGGTGCGACGCCTCTGCGAAGAGTTCGAACTCGATGGCGAGCTGGGCTCGATCACCTTCGAGTGGACGCCGGGGGGACGCCTGCAGTCGACCTTGGCGATCGAGGATCTCAGCCTCCGACTCGACGTCGGCGGCGAACCGTGGGCACGGTTCCGGGACGGCGTCATCGAGTCGGGCATCGATCCGCCACGCTTGCGAGTGACCGAGGGCCTCATCGAGATCGATGGCGAACACCTCGAACTGATCGGCTGCCGCGGCGTGCTCGGAGGCGAGATGTCCGACACCCTGCAGGTCCCGTTCGCGCTCGGATTCCGGATCGACCTGCTGGCCTCCGCCGAGACCGGTCTCGACTGGACGCAGCGAAGGGAGGTTCTCGAGCAGGTGCTCGGATCGGCACCGTTCGTGCTCGATCTCGCCATCGCCGACTTCGGCACCGTTCCCGTCGCCGGAGACGCCCCCGACGCCCCCGCGATCGAGCTTCCGCTCGTCGCCGCCCGGATCCTCGAAAAGCTCGGCGCCAGGGCGTGGGAACTCGGTGTCCAGCTGCACGTCGAGCGAGGCCCGGCGCTCAGCTACCGCAACGGGGTGCCGGTTCCCGCCGATCTCGAGCAGTCCGGGCAGTTGAGGCTGCGCGACGGCGAAGGGTCGTACTTCCGCTTCCCATATCCGCTCACGGATGTCGCGGCGAGGCTCGACTTCGAAGGCGAGCGGGTCGAGATCGTCGAACTCACCGGCCGCGGCCCGACCGGCGCAGACGTCTCGATCGCGGGCGAACTGCTGCTGCCGGCGGGCGACGTCGCGGTGGACATCGTCATCTCGAGTCCGAATCTCCCGGTCGACGAGCATCTCGTCGAAGCACTGCAGAACGGTCCCCGACGCCTCATCGAGGAACTGTTCGATCGCGACGCGGCGGCGCGATTGGGATCCCTCGACCTGCTCGAAAACGAGCGTTCGCTTGCCGCCGCAGCCGAACTCGCCTCGGCCCTCGAGACCCGCCTGGGCTCTCCCGAGATCGATGCCGACACCCGGTCGCGAATCGAATCCGAACTCGCCGCCCTCGATCGCCGAATCGCCGCGGGCCCGTTCCGCTTCGGCGGCCTCGTCGATGTCGATCTCAGAATCCGACAGGGCCTCGGAAAGGACGCCCCGCTCGTCACGACCGGGACGATCGACGTCGGCGGCAACGGAGTGGTTCTGAAGGGATTCCACTATCCGGTCGTCGTCGGCGCCGGTCGCATCGTGCTGGAGGACGAACGCATCGTGCTCGAGGGGCTCGACCCCGGCGACGGCAAGGACGAGGGCATTCCCTTCACGACACCGGGCGGCGGGCAGGGTCTCGTCTCCGGCGAGATCGACATTCCCCGGCGCCGTGATCCGGTGAGCGACGAGAGGACGCGGGGCTTCGAGCCGCGCGTGGCGATCGAGATTCGCGACGACCGGCCGACCGCCGCCCTTCTGGCCACGATCGAGCCGCCCCGCTGGATCGCTCCGGAGGAAGCCTGCCCGAGGCGTTGGGCGGATCTTCTCGATGCACGGGGAACGATCGACATCGCCGGGCGGTTGCTGCCGGATCCGGGGGGCGGCCTCGAGCCGGACTGGGCGTTCACCGCGGACCTTCTCGACGTTCGAGCGCGACTTCGTCCCCCTCTGGTCGAGGCGATCGCCTCGCTCGATCTCGAATGGCCCACCGTCGCTGCGATCGACCAACTGCAGGGACGACTCGAGCTGGTGCCGGGCGAGGTCGCGATCGAGGGCCTCGTCGGTCGACTCGAACAACCCGGCCCGCCGGCATCGATCGAGGTGTCCGGGGCGATTCTGCCACGAGCGTCCTCGCTGGACGTGCGCGTCGCATGTCGCGGTCTCGATGCCCGGACCTGGTTCGAGGCGGCCCATGACCCGACGCAGGACTCGATGTGGCTCCGCCGCGACATCGCAGGTTCGGTCGATGCGGAGGTCGCACTTCGCCGCACCTCCGGCGAAGGCGAGATCCTGACGAAACTCGTCGGCGGTCGGATCGAGATCGACGGGACCGCCGCGTCGGTGGGCGACGCGGCGCCACGCATCGGGCTCGAACTCCAGTCGGGTGCCATCGAGTTCGTCGCGGACCGCACTCGGTTCCTCGAGGCCCGGATCGCTGCCGGTCCCGTGACCGTTCCGGTCACCGATCGCTTCGTGCTCGGAGGCGAGGCACCGATCGACGGGGAACACTGGCGGTTCACGTGCGACTGGAGCGAGGGCCGCCTCGACGGCCCGGTGGTCGCCACCGCGATTCGCGAGTTTCTGCCCGAGATCGAGCAGGAGTGGCGATCGATCGCCCCGGACGGGCCCTTCGCGATCGGAGTCGAGATCTCCGACGACGGACGGAGAACCGACTCGAGACTTCGAGTCGAGAGTCCCGGAGGCTCGCTGCAGTTCGCCGGCACGCGTCTTCCCTTCTCCACCGCCGCTCCGGTTCTGATTCGGATCGCGCCCGAGGCGGTCGGGGTGACGAGCAAGGGACTCGTCCTGGGCGACACCCCCACCACGACCCTCGCCGGGACCGCGACGATCGGCCGGGGGGGCGATCGCGAACTGGAGTTCAGCGGTCGCATCGATTTCGAGTCGCTTCCCTCGTCCACCTTCGACATCCTGCCGCAAGGCGTCCGAACGACCCTCGGATCGATCGAGCTGTCCTCGACCGCTCCGGCCCGGATCGAGAACCTCGAGGTCGGGTGCGCCTGGTTGCCATCGGATCCCCCGGACGCGCCCTCCACGATTCGAGCCGCGGGGACGGTGGTCCTCGCCGATGCCGCGTTCGAGGCGGGCCTGGAGTTCGGCGAGGTCGACGTCCGCGCCGCCATCGAGGCGGGCCGTGACGCGACGACGCCGCTGACCTTGACCGGACGCGTCGAGGCGAGTCGCCTCGTCGTGCTGGGCCGCGAGGTCGTGGACCTCTCGAGCCGCCTCTCCTGGAGCGAACTGGACGACCAGTTGCGCAGCGAGGGCATCGAGGGACGCCTCTACGGCGGCCTGCTTCGTGCGGAGGTCGATGCGGACCTGCGGGAGGAGCGATTCGAGGCGATCGTCCATCTCGACGAGGTCTCCGCGGGTCGCTTGATTTCAGGAGAGCGGATCTCGAGCGACCCCGAGGAGATCGGAAGGCCCGACGCCCTTCCCGATGGCGACGCGGGGCGCCTCCGCGGGAGGCTCGCGATCGAGGGGCACTTCGGCGACGACCCGCCCGAACCGTGGCGGATAGGACGCGGGAGGGTCTCGATCGAAGACGGTCGCATCGCCCGCGATCCCCTGTCCATGAGCATCCTGCAGTTGTCGCAGCTGATGCTTCCGATCAACGACGCCATCGCCGATCTCGACGCGTCGTTCCACATCGAGAACGATCGACTCGCCCTCGAGACGATCGAGCTCCAGTGCGACACGATGCGGCTCAGCGGTGCGGGCGAGGTCGATCTTTCGACGATGACCATCGACAGTCTGCTGGAGGTCAGAGGGCGGGTGCCGGGCCTCAGCGACGTGCTGTCTCCGATCGCCGGCCTGTTGTACGCCGTCGAGCTCGAGGGCCCGATCGCCGAGCCGCGATCGAGCCTCCGCCTTCTGCCCGGCCTTTCCGACCGACCGACCCCGGCGATCCAGATGACCCGCGCCCTCGAGGATCCGACTCCGTGACCACGCCTCCCCGCCGCCGCCGCCACGATCCGCTCGTCTCCGAGGCCGAACGCTGGCTCTCCACGCACCATCCCGAACTGACCGGAAGACGTCTGGTGCTCGCGGCCCAGATGGCCGCGGTCGCGAGCAAGATGCTCCACGACGGCGCCGACGAGGGCCAGATGAAGCTGGTCGCCGCCGCCGTCAAGGAGATGCGGCACGCCTACCGGGTCTTCAACCGCTTCCGCGGCGTGCCCAAGGTCAGCATCTTCGGCTCGGCACGCACGCCGCCGGACCATCCCGACTACGAAGCCGCAAGCGAGTTCGGGCACCTGATCGCCGCGAAGGGCTGGATGGCGATCACCGGAGCCGGCGAGGGCATCATGAAGGCCGGCCATGAAGGCCCGCAGCGCGAGGCCGCGTTCGGCCTGTCGATCAACCTGCCCTTCGAGACCAACGCCAACGACGTCATTCTCGGCGACAGCAAGCTCATCAACTTCCGGTACTTCTTCACCCGCAAGCTGATGTTCGTCACCCACGCGGACGCCTTCGCGATCTTCCCCGGCGGCTTCGGCACCCAGGACGAGCTGTTCGAATCGCTCACTCTCATCCAGACCGGCAAGAGCCCCATCGTGCCGATCGTGCTGGTCGAGGGCGCCGGCGGCGACTACTGGCGGAACTGGGAGCAGCACATCCGCCACGACCTGCTTCGTCATGGCTGGATCAGTCCAGAGGACGTCGATCTCTACCGCGTCTGCGCGACGCCGCAGGAGGCCGTCGACGAGGTCCTGGCGTTCTACCGGGTCTACCACTCCAGTCGCTACGTCGGCCCGCGCCTGGTGCTGCGCCTGAAGCACGCGATCTCGCCGCTGCATCTGGAGCAGATCGCGGAGGAGTTCTCGCCACTGCTCGCCGACGGCGGCTTCGAGCAGGGATCCATGCTCGCCGGGGAGAACGAGCATCCCGAACTGCCGCGTCTTCACTTCCATCACAATCGCCGCCACCTCGGCCTGCTGCGTCGCCTCATCGACCGCCTCAACACGCTCGAACTGGAATGACCCGGGCCTTTCCCACGACCACGCCTCGCGCCCTGGCCGCGTGCCTGTCAACGCTGGCGGTGCTCTGCCTCGTCGCCTGCAACGCGACCTCCACGCCGCCGGCCCGGAACGCGGCCGCATCGCCCCCGCCGCCCCCGCCGGCGTCGCTGGCGCCCGCGGTGCGCGAGGGCGAGACCCGATTGGGCATCGAGGTGAGGCAGTGGCTGGTCGAGGCCGACGAAGTCACCCTCGCGTCGACACTCGCCGCATGGGCGGGCGACGGGGACTCCGACGCCGGTGGAGGCGAGACCGATGGCGACGGGATCCATCTGCTGCTCGAGGAAGGCGTCTCGATCGCCCAGGGACCGGCCGACGAACTCGTGGCCGTGCTGACGGCGCTCGGCGGCACCCGCACGGACCTGCGGGTCTGGCACGGTCAGGCGATCGAGTGGAGGGATCTGACCGGCGTCAACCTCCCGAGTTCGACGATCGCCGTCGCGGAAGGGCGTCCGCTGGCGATTCCCGCGGGCCGCCTGTCGCTGCAGATGCGAGGCTGGGTGCAGGCGATGGAGCGAGGCGCCGCTTGCGAGGTCGAACTCGCGGTGCGATGGAAGCCGGAGCGCCGTGCGTCGATCGGTCTCGAACTCGCCCCGACGGAACTCGCCGCCTGGGTCGGCGAACTCGCAGTGCTTCGCTCGGTCGGCCGCGACGAGGCCCTTCTGCTGACGTCGTCGGGACGACCGAGTCCCCCCGAGGATCCCGGCCCGCCGGTGATTCCGCCGCCGACCCTCGGGGACCTGCTCTTCAAGGCTCCCGCCCCGGGCCTCGCCACGGTTCTGCTCGTCTGGCCGAGCCTGCCGGACTGGCTCCATCCGGAGGACGATCGAGGAGACGCTTCCAACCCCGAGGCGGCCGCTGCATCCGACGACGCTCGGAACGGCTGAAACGCCGTCTGACGCCCGGTCGCGGGACCTCCCTACCATCTCCCCCCACATGGCCGACACCGCTCCCACCCGCCCACGCTTTCGCCTGAACGCCCGTCGCCGCGTGCGAGGACCGCGGCGACGCCTCCGTCGGGTGGCGATGCTGCCGGCGATGCTGACCCTCGGGAATCTGCTCTGCGGCTTCGCGGCGATCCACTTCGCGGCCAAGCCCGTGGCGTCGACGGGCATCTTCGGTTGGAGCACCCTGACCGTCGCGGGCAGCCTGATCTTCGTCGGGATGTTCTTCGATGCGATCGACGGCTTCGTGGCGAGACTGGTGAAGTCGACCTCGGTCTTCGGGGCCAACCTCGACTCGCTCGCCGACATCGTGACCTTCGGTGTGGCGCCCGCATTCATGATGCTGCGCCTCGTGAGCCACTACTACGGCCCCGACGGGACGACCTCGATCATGGGACCGGAGGTCGACTCGGTCTATGCGAAGTTCGCGTGGGCGATCGCGGCGGTCTACATCTGCTGCACCGGCCTGCGTCTGGCGAGATTCAACGCGGAGACCTCGGCAGCGGGCGGGGAGGAGCATCGGACGTTCCACGGCCTGCCTTCGCCCGGCGCCGCCGGCGCGGTCGCGAGCCTGATCGTGCTGCACCAGCATCTGCTTCCGCGGGAGATGGCCCCGCAAAGCGAACTTCTGCTGGCCCGCTCGTCGGCGGCCGTGATTCCCGCGGTGACGCTGCTCGTGGCGCTCGCGATGGTCTCTCGAATGCGCTATCCCCACGTCGCCAACCGCTATCTGCAGGGTCGACAGGACTTCGCGACGCTCGTCAAGGTCGTGCTGCCGATCGCCGCGGCGGTGTGGTGGCCGCAGATCAGCCTCGCGGTGGCCTTCTCGATCTACGCCCTCAGCGGACCGATTCGGGCGCTGAGGCGAAGAACCCCGACCGAGTCGACGCCGACGGGTTGATGCCGCGCGCATCCCGGTCGAACCCACCGGACCTCCCCGAACCGCCGGGCGCGACCGACCGCGAGATCCCACCCGGCTCGCATCGCTCCGATCCAGACGACGATCATCCACGCGGATGCGGATCGCCCCGAACGCCGGTTCAACCTTGCGGGTGCGACGGGCGATGGAAGGACGGGACTACCGACTCCGCGCGACGCGAAACCCGCCCTCGACGAGGCGGTCGTTGGGAACATCGAAGCTTCGGAGCGCGGAGCGACGGATCAGAGGGCTGAGGTACCAACTCCCGCCGCGCAGCACCCGGCCCTCGCCCCGAGTCGGGCCCCGCGGATCGACCGGGGGGCTCCGCTGGTAGTAGTCGCTGTCGTACCAGTCCTCGCACCACTCCCACACGTTCCCGAGCATGTCGTGCAGACCCCACGCATTGGCCACCCCCGTGGCGACGACATGGGTGCCCGCCTCACGCTCCCGATCCTCGTCGCGAGCTCCGCGCCACGCGTCGAGCGGTCGCCAGGCGGCGTGGCCGTCCGTTGGGCGGTCTTCCGACGGCACGGACTCGCGATTCGGAACCGCGGTGTTCCCGAACGAGAATGCCGTCGGCCCGCCGGCCCGGCAGGCGTACTCCCACTCCGCCTCGGTCGGCAGCCGAAAACCGGTCGAGCCGGCGACATGCTCCACATCCGCTTCGCAGGCGCGTCCCTCGCCATCGCGCTGCCGCACCGACAACCGGTAGCACGGCGTCAGGCTCGCGGCCTGGTCCGCCGCGTTCACCGCTTCCGTCAACGCATTGCAGTACTCCACGGCGTCGAACCAAGTCACCCGCTCGACCGGACGGTTCGCATCGCCCTTGAAGCGACTCGGGTCGAACTCCATGACCGCCTGCCACTGGGCCTGGGTCACCGGTGTCCGACCGAGCCAGAACGGCCTCGAGATGACCACCTCGTGGAGATCCTCGTCGTTGTAGCGCCCGATCTCGCCCTGTGGACTGCCCATCATGAACGTGCCCGCCTCGATCCCGACCAGGGTCATCGAGACGCCAGGACATAGGTCGATTCCGGTGGAGGCCCGCTTCATTCCCTCACGCGACGAGAAGCACCCTTCGTCGGCTCACACCATCAGCATCGCGGGGTGTTCGAGCAGGCTCTTGAACGTGCCGAGCCACGCCGCCCCCATGGCCCCGTCGATCACGCGATGGTCGAGGCTCAGGGTCGCCTGCATCTCGTGGCCGACGGCGAGTTGACCGTTGCGAACGACCGGCTGCTCCAGCGCGGCCCCGCAGGCGAGGATCGCGCTGTTGGGCGGGTTGATCACCGCGGTGAAGTGCTCGACGCCGAACATGCCGAGGTTGCTGACGGTGAAGGTCGCGTCGGACATCTCCTCGACCGTGAGACCCTTGGTCCTGGCCTTCTCGGCGAGCCCGCGGGTCTCCTCGCTGATCCAGCGAAGGCTCTTTCGATCGGCGTCGCGAATCGTCGGCACAACCAGCCCGCCGCCTCGCTCCTCCGGAAGCGAGACCGCGACGCCGACGTTGACCGCGCCGTGCAGCACGATGCGGTCGCCTCCCCAACTGGCGTTCATGTAGGGATGATCGGCCATCGCGACCGCGCACGCGCGGACGATGAAGTCGTTGACCGACAGCTTGACACCCTGGGGCGTGAGCTGCTTGTTGAGATCCCTCCGCAGTTCGAGCACCGGGTCCATGTCGACCCGCACCGTCACCTGGTAGTGCGGGATGGTCTGCTTGCTCTCGACGAGGCGCTTGGCGATCGTCTGGCGCATCCCCGACAACGGAACCTCGCCGCCGGAACGTCCCGATGCGGCGAGCGGCGCCGAGACGAGAGGCTGGGACGGCGCCGCCGGCCCGGGTCGCGTCGGCATCGACAAGGCGAGACCCGTCGGGATGGAGGTGCTTCCCGATGCGGTGGCCGCGTCGGGCGCCATCGCACCGCTTCCCGCCGCACGGCGATTCTCGATCGCCGCCAGCACGTCCTGCTTGACGATGCGCCCCCCCGGCCCGCTGCCTTCGATCGAGGAGAGATCGAGACCATGCTCGTCCGCGATGTTGCGGGCGACCGGACTCACCCGGCGCCGGGCACCGGTGGGCGCGGCAGCGGCAGGCGCCGGCGCAGGCGAGGCGGCGGGCGCGACGGGGTCGGGATCGACGGGGGCCGAAGCGGGGCCCGACGTGGACGCGGCCGGGGTCGCCGCCGTCCCCGCGGTGTCGCCGTC
>JAFMML010000041.1 GCA_017859745.1 Planctomycetota bacterium | reverse complement strand
GGGACTACGCGTCGAACCCCGCCGGTCGGCGCGTCGAGACGCCGAGCGCCTTCTCGACCGCGGCGCCGAGCCGAACCAGCGTGCCTTCGTCGAAGAGGCGTCCCGTGAAGGTCACGCCGTAGGGCGAGCCCTCCTTCGTGAAGCCCGCCCGCTGCACCAGCGTCGGGTGACCGGTCGCGTTGGTCAGCAGCAGGATGCCTCCGGCGAAGGGCGGCGAGACGATCGCATCCACCGACTCGAAGAGGCGTGCGGTCCGCTCCATCGCCTCGCGACGCAGGCGGTCGGCCTGGACGAGTTCGATCGCCGGGAGGAACCAGCTGCGGCGGAAGGTGTTGGGCCAGGCTTCGGGAGCCTGCCAGGCGAGTTCGTCGTCGCGATCGCTGCGCACGAGGTCCTCGAAGGCCGCGGCGGCCTCGGCGTAGAGCGGAAGCAGCAACGGCTCGGTGGCGACCTCGGGCAGACGCAGTTCGACCAGTTCGGCACCCGCGGATCGAAGCGCCGCAAGCACCGGTCGCAGGCGGGCGTTGCGACCCTCGAACCACGACGGGTCGTATCCGACCTGCAGGCCCCGGGCGTCCGCGGCGGGATCGATCCGCAGCGGCTCGATCACCGACGATGGATCGCCGTCGTCCGCTCCGTTGATCGCGTCGAGCACGAGGGCGGTGTCGGCGACGGTCCTCGCGATGGGACCGATCTTGTCCATCGACCAGACCAGCGCCATGCAGCCGGTGCGGGCCACCCGGCCGAAGGTCGGTCGAAGTCCGGTCGTCCCGCAGCGGACGCAAGGCGAGACGATGGAGCCGAGCGTCTCGGTGCCCAGCGCGAACGGGACGAGACCGGCGGCGACGGCGGAACAGCTTCCTGCGCTCGAACCGCTCGAACCCTGTTCGACCTCGAAGGGGTTGTTGGTGCGGCCGCCGAACCAGATGTCGCCGTAGGCCAGCGCCCCCACCGACAGCTTCGCGACCAGCACCGCACCGGCGCGATCGAGGCGATCGACGACGACGGCGTTGCGTTCGGCGATCCGGTCCCGATGGGTCTCGGCGCCCCAGGTCGTGGCGATGCCCGCGGTGTCGATGATGTCCTTGGCGCCCCAGGGAATCCCGTGGAGCGGGCCGCGCCAGCGTCCCGCGGCGAGTTCGGCGTCGGCGCGATCCGCCGCGTCGCGGGCCCGGTCCGGACACATCGTGATCACGCACCGAAGCTTCGGATCGAACCGTTCGAGTCGCCGCAGGCAGAGTTCGGTCAGGCGCCGACTGGTGATGGATCGGCGGCGAATCCAACCGGCGAGTCGAACGACCGGCGCGAACGCGATCGCCGCGTCGTCGGCGGGAAGCGGTCCGGGCTCCTCCGGCACGAAGTCGCGCACGCGACCCTCGGTGGTCGCCCATTGCGGTCGTTGTCCCGGCAGCAGCGCTCTGAAGACCGTCGCGGGAGCGAGCTCGTTGGGAAGCGGGCCCCGGGCCTGCCGGGCCGCGAAGATCTCGAGCTGCTCGCCGATGGTCTCGGCGATGGTGCGGCGCTCCTCGGGCGTGAACTCGATGCCCGCGAGGCGCTCCGCGGCTTCGACGACGCCGGGCGGAATGCCCGGGGCGTCGCCCGGGTCGGCACCATCGTCCACGGACGTCTCCTGTCCAAGGGGCGCGGCCGCGGCCCGTGGTCCGCCGAGCATCTCGATCGAGGCGAACGCCGCCGCCCCCGCGACGAGGAATCTCCGGCGATCCGAGCCTTCGCTCACGATCCGGTGCGCACGCGGTTGAGCGCCTCCTCGTTGGAGCGGGTCAGCAGCAGGCCCATGACCTCGCGATCGCGATCGTTCCAGCGTCGCTGGGCCATGTAGTTGCCCATCTGCTCGGTGAACTCCGCGTACTGGCCGTCGACGGCGAGATACGCCTCCTCCTCGCGGGGGCCGCCGTCGCGCATCGCCTTGCGGGCCCGCGCGAGGCGCACGAGCAGGTCGGTGTTGCGGCCGCAGAGCTCCCGGAACTCCGCGTACTTCGGATTGGCGGCGTCGCGGTCGAGCTGGTCGGCGTCCTTGAAGAAGTCCGCAGCCCCCTTCTCCTCGGCAGGCGTCTCGATGGGGGCCGATGGCGGCTCGGGAAGATCGTCCGTGCCGCCCGAAGACGCGACGGTCGTCGTCGACGTCGCCTCGGAACCTCCCGAGCGGTCACGGTCGTCCGAGGGCGGCGCGGCCGCGCGGGTGCCGCCGCCTCCGCCGCTGCCGGCGGAATCTCCGTCCCCGGCGCTGCTGCCGAGGCCGAAGCCGCTGCCGGGCGCGGCGACGCCGCCGGTGGACTCCTCCGCCCCGGACGCATCTGAAGGCGCCTCGTCGCGGGCGACGGTGGGCTGGGGATCGTCGCCGCCGCAGGCGACGAGGACGAGGGGGCCCAGCAGGAGAAGTCCGGTGGCGACGCGTCGTGGTTCCATGCCCGGATGCTAGCGGGCGGCGGCGGAAAGCGACCGACCGGACGCGTCGTGCCGTCCGGACGCGCGGCCCCGCGCGGCACGCCATGGATCACCGGCGATCGCTATGGGCCGCAGGGCCCCCATGCCGCGAGCAGTGCCGTCAGGTCGCCGGCGCCGACCACGCCGTCGCCGTCGAGATCGCCGGAGCAGTCGCTGCAGCCGCCTCCCACCGACCACGAGGCCAGCACGATCGCGAGATCGCCCGGTCCTACCGAGCCGTTTCCGTCGAGATCCGCCGGGCAGGGCTCGCAATCGTCGGGGATCCCGTTGCCGTTGGCGTCCTGGGCGACCCCGTCGAGGATGTCGCACACGTCGATGACGCCGTTCTGGTTGCAGTCACCCGGCAGCACGCCGTCGAACGCACCGCCGCGGACCATCACCTTGAGGATGCCCGTGTAGTCCAGCATCGATGCGCCGCTGCCGCCGACGCCCGCCATGTCGTTCAGGTTCAGCGGAGGGGTCAGCGTGTAGGCGATGTAGCAGCCCGGACCCGGCTGGTCGATGTCGATCGCAGCCGGGGCGGTGTTGTAGATGTCGTTGATCTGCGCTCCGACGAAGAACTTCGTTCCCGGAGGCCCGATGTAGACCGGCGGCACCTCGACGCGGTTGTAGATGCTGGTCAGCACGTTCGCGGTCGTGGTCGGCGCGATCGAGAGGACCTCGGCGTCGATCGGCACCCCGTCCTGGTCCGGATCGCTCCAGATCACGACGTTCGCGGGCTGTCCGGGGAAGGTGTTGCCCCAGACCAGCTCCACGGCTCCGATCCATTCCCATCCCTCGACGACGGTGAAGGTCATCATCCACGCGGTGTCGACCGGCGCGGTGATGTTGAGCTGGGAGTCGCGTTCGCCGTCGTCGTGCAGGTAGGTGTAGGGCGTCTCCGGCGTTCCGAACTGGCACTCGTCGGGCACGCCGTCGAGATCGCAGTCCTCGCTGTCTCCGAAGAGGATGTCCAGCGAGTCGACTTCGCCGTTGCCGTTGCAGTCCTGGCAGGAGTCCGGCACGCCGTCTCCGTCGGAGTCGAGCTCGTCGCCGGCGGCGATCTCGCAGGTGTCGGGGATCGTGTTGCCGTTGCAGTCGTTGCCGTCGAGTTCGCAGATGTCGGGCACGCCGTTCAGGTCGCAGTCGGCGAATCCCTGCTGGCACTCGTCGGGCACGCCGTCGCCGCCGCAGTCCTCGCTGACCCCGTCGGCGATGTCCACGCCGTCGGGCACGCCGTTCATGTTGCAGTCCTCGCACTGGTCGGGGACGCCGTTGCCGTCGACGTCCTCGAAGAGACCCGCGTCGATGTCGCACTGGTCGGGGACGCCGTTTCCGTTGCAGTCGCCGATGGAGTCGAGCACCACCGAGCGGATCACCCAGTTGCCGGCGAAGAGCGCCTGCTCGATCGTGGTGAACTCGATGGCCCCGGCCCCGAGGTCGTTCGCGTCGATCGGGAAGTCCGAGCCCACGATCCAGCTGCGGTTGGCCAGCGGAGCGCCGGAACTGTCCAGGCTCGCCGGGAAGTCGGTGTCGCCGACCTGGGCGATGCAGCCGACGAAGTACCGTCCGCCGGGCGGGCCCGCCACGACCGAGGGCACGTCGATGCGGCGGACGACGCTGGTCGGTCCGCCGTTGATCTGCGTCGACCAGATGCTCTGGGCGTCCTCGGGATCGCCGTCGGCGTTCGGGTCGCTCCAGATGTGCAGTTCGATCTGCTGGAAGTCGGGGTAGAACAGCGTCATCAGTTCGATGCCGACGACGGTCTCGGCGCCGGGGGCGATCTCGAAGCCGTTGAACCAGCCCATGTACGAGCCGTCGGAACGCACTCCGTTCTCGGGAATGCCGTCGTCGTAGACCTCGACGACCTCGCCGCCGATCTGGCACTCGTCGGGCACGCCGTCGGCGTTGCAGTCCTCGCTGGCGCCCGCCGCGACGTCGCATGCGTCGACGACGCCGTTGCCGTTGCAGTCGCGTTCCGCGAGCTGACAGGTGTCCAGCACTCCGTCGCCGTCGCAGTCGAGGCCCGGATTCTCGGCGATCTGGCAGTTGTCCAGCCGCCCGTCGCCGTCGCAGTCGGTCGCGTTGCCGGAGACGAGCTCGCAGAGATCGGAGAATCCGTCGCCGTCGCAGTCGACGTCGCAGGCGTTGGGGATGCCGTCGCCGTTGCAGTCCTGCTCGATGCCGGCGGCGATGTCGCAGGCGTCGGGGATGCCGTTGCCGTTGCAATCGAGTCCACGGGGATCGTCGAGCAGTTCACGCCTCTCCAGCACTCGCGAGGAGAAGCGGAACTCGTCGATGGTGCCGTCGAGGAACTGGTTGCGGGCGCCGCTGGCGTTGGTGTGCGCGCCGATCAGCACCGGGGCGTTGCGAGCCGCGCGAAGCAGCGGCGGCAGATCGAAGGTCTCGAAGACTCCGTCGACGCCGAATCGGGCGAACGAATCCTGGGGATCGAAGGCCACCGAGACGAACGCCCACTCCCCGGCGGGCAGGACCAGGTTGGAGGTGACCGACCAGCTTCCGCCGTCGCCGTCGCCGAAGCGCAGCACGACTTCGTTGCCGGTGAAGCCGGAGGTCTTGCCGAAGTTCTCGTCGACGGTGGTCGGAACGTTCCCGCCGCGGGCGTAGATCGCGTACTCGAGATTGGTGTCGGGATCGTCGAAGCGCTTGCGCTGAATCAGCATCTGGCGCCCGCCGCCCCCTCCGAGGGCCCCGTCGAGCCGCACCCAGGCCTCGATGGTGAACCCGCGGCTGCCGACCGCGAGATCGCCCGCGGGGTCCGGGATCTCGATCGACGCGTCGTCGAAGGCCCGCGCGAGGCTGTTGGACTCGCCGGTGCGGGGAATCTCCGGCACCGGAACGTCCGGGGTCGCGACGGCGCCGTCGGCGATGCCGTCGAGGCCGTTGGGGCCGGAGTCGAGGATGGCGTTGCCGCCCTTCTCGAACCGCCAGTACGCCGTGGGCACCGAGCCCGCCACGTCGCATTCGTCGGGCACGCAGTTCCCGTCGCAGTCGGCGGCGCCGGCGACGAGGTCCTCCAGATCCACCACGCCATCGCCGTCGCAGTCCTGCGCCGCGTCGGACCAGCCGTCGCCGTCGGCGTCGGCGAACGCCCGGAACACCGACGCCGGCACCGGCAGGTAGGGAAGGTCCGGCGCGGACCACAGCAGTTCGACGTTGGAGGGGCCGTCCTTGTCGAAGTGGTCGAGGCGGAACGACACCGGGACCCCCTCGACCAGTTCGATGTCGGCGTTGCCGATGACGGTGCCGCCGAGTCGCCACTCGTCGATCACGAGGCGTCCGTCGATCCAGAGCCTGGCGCCGTCGTCGCTCCAGGTCCGGATGGAGTACTCGCCGGTCGCCGGCGGCACGATCAGGCCGGTCCAGCGGGTGCAGTAGAAGTCCGTCGGCACGCCGGCGGGAAGCTGCGACTCCGATTGCAGATCGATGCGGTCCTCGACGGAGATCGCCAGACGTTCGGAGAAGTTGCCCTCGCCGCCGTCGGAACGCCAGTACTGGACGACGACGCCGTTGCCGAGGTCCCGCTCGCAGGGATCCAGCAGACCGTTGCCGTCGGGATCGAGGCAAGGCAGGCATTCGTCGGGCACGCCGTCCATGTCGCAGTCGAGGCTGGTGCCCGAGGCGATGTCCTGCTTGTCGGGGATGCCGTTCTGATTGCAGTCGCCCGCGAACGCCGGGCCTGCGAGAACACCGGACAGGCAGAGGGCCCCGGCGAGGCGGAGGTCGAACTCGAAGGTGGTGTTCATGGGTTCTCTAATCCGGTTCGAATCGTGGCGGCGAAGATGCCGCTCACGGGTTGCACGGTCCCCAGGCCGCGAGCACCGCGGCGAGATCTCCCGCATCGACGACGCCGTCGCCGTTCACATCGCCACCGCACGGGTCGCATCCGCCGCCCACCGACCACGAGGCCAGCACGATGGCGAGGTCGCCCGGTCCGACGACGCCGTCGCCGTCGAGATCGAGCACGCAGCCCTCGCAGGAGTCCGGGATGCCGTTGCCGTTGGCGTCGCCCTCGAGGCCATCGGCGATGTCGCACTCGTCGGGCACCCCGTTCTCGTTGCAGTCCGACGGCAGAGCGCCGTCGAAGCCGTAGGCGCGGACGAGCACGTTGTCGTTGATGAAGGAGCCGAAGATCGCGGCGCTCGAGAGGTCGTTCGGATCGACGTCGGCGTCGATGGCGACCCACGACTCCTGCATCGGCTCGGAGTCGTTGTCGACGGCGATCGGGGCCTGGTTGCCGTACTCGTCGAAGTAGAGGACGCCGACGAAGAACGAGGTGCCGGCGGGGCCGATCGGGGTCGGCTGGATCGGGATCAGGTTGAAGACGTTGGTGTTGCCGTTGGCCACGACCGTAGGTGCCGTGGCGAGCAGCTGGGCGTCGGTGGGATCGCCGTCGCCGTCGGGGTCGCTCCAGATGCCCACCTCGCAGGTGGTGCCGCCGACGACGCTGCCGAAGATCACCCCGACGGTGCCGATGGTCTCGCCGCCGGCCTCGGTCTCGAAGTGGTTGAGCCACACCAGCTCGGACGAGCCCAGCACGCCGTAGTTGCCCTCGCGGGTGCCGTCGTCGAGGGCGTATTCCACGTCGAGCGGCGCCTCGCCGAGCTGGCACTCGTCGGGGACGAGGTCGGCATTGCAGTCGAGACTCGTCCCATCGGCGATGTCGAAGGAGTCCAGCACGCCGTTGGCGTTGCAGTCCTCGCATTCGTCGGGAATGCCGGTGCCGTCGAGATCCTCGCTCGATCCGGCGGCCAGATCGCACGCGTCGAGACGGCCGTTGCCGTTGCAGTCCAGCGCCGGATCCTGGGCGATCTGGCACTCGTCGAGCACGCCATCGCCGTCGCAGTCGTTGCCGCCGATCTGGCATTCGTCGGGCACGAGGTCGCCGTTGCAGTCGACGCTGTCGCCCGCGGCGATGTCCGAACTGTCGAGGACACCGTTCTGGTTGCAGTCCTCGCATTCGTCGGGGACGCCCGAGCCGTCGGAGTCCTCGACGGTGCCGTCGGCGATCTCGCATTGGTCGAGGACGCCGTTCTCGTTGCAGTCGAACGTCGTGGTCGTCGCAAGGCAGCGGCTCAGCCACTTCCCGGAGAAGGGAAGAGCATCCTCGACCAGGCTGAACTCGACGGCGCCTTCGGCGAGGTTGTTCAGGTCGATCGGCGCCTCGTGGCCGATGACCCAGCAGCGGTCGAGGATCTCCTCGCCGCTCGCGTCGATCGGCGCCGGGAAGTCGCTGCCGGTCACCGACCGGTAGGCGCCGATGAAGAACGAGGTGCCGTTGGGGCCGACGTAGGTGTCGGGGATGTCGATGACGCGAAGGACGCCCAGCGGCGCGGCGGGCGTCGCGATCGAGGTCAGCAGCTGGGCGTCGGTGGGATCGCCGTCGCCGTCGGGATCGCTCCAGACGCCGACGGTGACGTTGGCGTTGTCGGGGAGGAAGACGAAGCTCATCTCCAGCGACTCGATCAGGCCTGCCCCCTGTTCGACCCGGTAGTTGGTGAGCCACACCATGTGGGTGCCGGCGCTGCGGACCCCGAACTCCGCGCCGCCGTCGTCGATCCGGTAGACGAGCGGCTCGCCGAGCTCGCACGCGTCGGGAATGCCGTTGCCGTCGCAGTCGCCGAGCAGGCCGTCGGCGATGTCGCAGGCGTCGGGGATGCCGTTGGCGTTGCAGTCCTCGCCGGCGAGCTGGCAGGCGTCGGGGACGCCGTTGCCGTCGCAGTCGGCGGCACCCGCGGCGATCTCGCAGGAGTCGAGCACGCCGTCGCCGTCGCAGTCCCCTTCGGCGCCGGACTCGATCTCGCAGACGTCCGACACGCCGTCGGCGTCGCAGTCGGGATCGCAGGCGTCGGGCGTGCCGTCGCCGTCGCAGTCGCCTTCGACGCCTTGGAGGATGTCGCAGACGTCGGGAATGCCGTTGCCGTTGCAGTCGAGGCCGCGGGGGTCGTCGAGCAGGCGCTTCACGTCGAGGGCGGCGCCGGTGATGCGAAGCTCGTCGAGCCGGCCGTCCAGGAACTGGTTGAAGCCGCCGCTCGCGTTGGTGTGGGCGCCGATCACCACCGGACCGTCGCCGACGAGTCGGGGACGTGGTCCCACCGCGATGGTCTCGAAGGCGCCGTCGATGCCGAATCGGATCGTGCCCGCGAAGGGATCGAAGGCGTAGGAGACGAACTGCCAGGTGTTGGACCCGAGTTCGAGATTGGAGATCGCGGCCCACGATCCACCGCTTCCGGAGCCGCCGTTGCCGAAGCGCAGTGCAAGTTCACGGCCGGTGAAGTCCTCGGTTCGGCCGTAGATCTCGTCGATCGCATCGGCGAGGCCGCCGGTGTTCAGGTACGCCGCGAACTCGAGCTGCCCGTCGCCCGCGTCGAGGGGCTTCTTCTGGACCAGCATCTGCCGCGCCGGGAAGCCGCCGCCGAAGCCCGCGTCGAGACGGACCCACGCCTCGATGGTGAAGGCGCCGTCGGGGAAGGACAGCCTGCCGTCGGCGTCCTCGACGACGATGGCGCCGTTGAAGAACTCGACGGCGAGGGTGTTGACGCTTCCGGTCTGCGGAACGATCTCGATGGGGACGTCGGCCGAAGGCGCGGTGCCGCTGGCGACGCCGTCGAGTCCGAACGGTCCCGCGTCGACGACGACGCCTCCCCCCTGCTCGAATCTCCAATAGGCCTGCGGCACCGCGGGCACCACTTCGCAGGCGTCCGGGACGCAGTCGCCGTCGCAATCGGTCGCACCCTGCACAAGCATCTCCGCATCGACGATGCCGTCGAGATCGCAGTCCGGAGCCGCGTCCGACCAACCGTCTCCGTCGGCGTCGGCCAGCGCCTGGAACGCCTCGTTGGGGACGATCTGTCGTGGCAGCTTGGGGGCCTCCCACTCGAGACGGGCGATGGCCCCGCCGCCGGCCTGGTAGTACTCCATGCGGAGCAGCAGCGGCACCCCGGCGTCGCACTCGACGGTCGCCGACCAGGTCGTCGGGCTCTGCGGCTGCCACTTGTCGATGACGAGGTCGCCGCCGACCCAGAGGCGCACCCCGTCGTCGGTCGTGGTGAAGAAGGTGACCGGCCCGGTCACCGGCGGGATCACGACGCCCGTCCAACGCACCGAGAAGTCGCCGTTGGGCAGGTCCGGATCGTCGAGGTTCTCGAAGTCGAAGTCGATGGTCTCGTCGTGGCGCACGAACAGGCGTTCGGAGAACTTCCCGCTGCCGTCGATCGACAGGTAGTACTGGCCGATCACACCGGGCGGCAGGTCCCGCTCGCAGGGGTCGGGAATGGTGTTGCCATCCGGATCGAGGCAGAACTGGCACTCGTCGGGCACGCCGTCGAGATCGCAGTCGCTGCTGGTGCCGGCGGCGATGTCCTTGTCGTCGGGAATCCCGTTGCCGTTGCAGTCCCCGGGCCCGCCCGGCCCGCCCTGAGCCGACGCGAGGGCGCCAAGGCCGCCCACTGCGACCATCGCCGCAAGCAGCAGATCGAGTCGACGAGGGCGGCGACCCGACGACGTCGGGCGGAGGCGATCTGGCACAGGCGGATTCCTGAAGAGACGGTGTGGCGAGTCGCAGGAAAGGTAGCCCCGATCCGGGCAAGTTCCAGAAATACCCCGCCGGTTCGAGAGGGTTCCGAGAAAGTCTCCGAATCGTCGCGGATCGGGCTGGCTCCCCGGCTGACGTCTTGAAGCTTCCGGGACCTCACTCGCCGCTGGCGATGCGCTCGCGAAGGGTCCGCGCCTCGGTGTCGAAGGGCGTCTCGATCAGCAGCCGGTCGAGCAGGGCGAGGGCCTGCTCGCGGCGATCGGCTGCGGCAAGGCACTTTGCCCGAAGGATGCGAAGACGGCTCGGACTCTGCGGGCCGACGCCGAGGTGGCCGAGCGCCGCAAGGGCCCGCGGACCATTGCCGGCGGCGAGCAGGATCCTCACGATCGCGAGTCGGTCCTCGGGAATCGCCAGATCCCCGACGATCAGGGGGCCGAGAGCCCGGCGGGCGATCTCGACGAGACCGAGTTGCGCCGCGGCTCGTCCGACCACCGATCGCTGCGTCGGAATCGCCACGTCGGCGAGATCGATCGACTCGACGAGTTCGCGCGACGGCGGTCCTGGCTCGAGCAGCGCCGCGATCGCCGTCGCGAGATCGTCGGGGTGATTCCTGCGGAGGGCGGCGATCGCCTTGGTCACGATGTCGCGCTCGCCCGCCCGTTCCGCGCCGAAGGCGCGTCGCCAGAGATCGATCGCATCGCCGCGATGTTCGACGAGGCCTTCGGTGACCTCGAGAGCGGCCGTCCAGTCGGCGACGGTCATCGCCAAGGCCCACTGGATGTCGAGGTGCCGCAGGAGCATGGTGCGGAGGCGCACGAGGGAATCCTCGAGAGGCTGCGATGGCGCTGCGAAGTCCCGCAGCACCTTGCGGGCTCGTTCGATCCGCTCGGCGACCGGCACGATCGCGTCGGACTCGACGGCTCCGGCCTTCTCGGCGTTCCAGCCGGACAGGTCCCACGAACGCTCCATCTCCGTCGAAGAGCGACCGATCACCCTGCCCGGAAGATCGGCGGGCACCTCAAGTCCCGCGGCGTCGAGCGCCGTCGGCACGAGGTCGATCGCGGCCGCCGTGGATCCGGCACCTGGGACGTTCGCGAGGCCTCGATGGAACAGGCGACCGCGTCGGTGTCCGACCACGGCGACAAGCAGCACGTCGTCGGGACCGATCTCGCGGACCAGACGATCGAGCACCGCCGCAAGGCGGTCGCCGTGCACGCGACGTGCGGCATCCGGCGCAGCGTCGTCGGCAGCGTTCTCGATCGTCTCGGGAGACTTCGATTCGGCGTCCCCGGACCGGTCCTCGGTCCCGCTCGGAGTCGAGAGCAGTTGAAGTCCCAGGCATCGCAACGAAGGTCCGGGTCGCCGGCTCGAATGCCGCAGCGACCATCGCTCGAGTTCCCTTGCGGCGGCACAGGTCGCCTCGACGATCCGAAGCGTCGAGGAGTGCGGCCCATCGGCGGCGGTGTCGCCCACCGCCTGCCGAATCGCTTGTGGCAGAGACTGGGCCGCCATCACGGGCCTGACGACCATGGAAAGGTGATCCCGAGCCGCCTCGTCGCTGCCGGCGGCGCGAGCTGCGGCGAGAAGGCGCCGCGGCGAAAGCACTCCGGCGGCGGTTGCGGCGGGCACACCGGCCTCGCGGAGGTCCTGCAGTACCGGCCACCCGCACACCACGGCGCCGCGTCCGGCGCGGTCGAAGCGGCTCCAGACCCACGGTCGATCGGAGTCCGACTCCCGGCGGGGATGGGCGCCGCGCCCGTTGACGTCGAAGGCGAGTGCCGTCAGAACCCCATGACTCGGCGGCGGGGTGCCCGTGCCGATGCTGGCGACCGCCGACCACCAGGGTGCCTCGGACCTGAAGAGCATCGGCATCGACGCGAGGCCGTCCGGATCGGGAAGCGCCGCGGACGCGTCTCCAGAAGGTGCGAACGCCTCGATCGCCTCGTCGTCGATGGTGATCGCCGCAAGCACGATCCGACGGCACGGGGGCTCGGGTGTCGCGCCCGGCGTCTCGCCCGCCACGCTCATCCCTCCTCGCGCTGCCTGCGAAGCGACGGGTCGATCGCCGTGGCCATCGCCGCGGCGTCGAGTCCGGATCCGCCGTCACCGAGGAACGCCGCGACCCTCGCCATCTCGCCCGCGGGATCCTCGACCACCTTCGCGTAGTCGACGAAGAGGCACTCGACGTCCGGGCGGTTCCGAAGCAACCGCTCGATCTGGGCGACCTGGGCGTCGAGGGTCTTCATCATGCCGGCGTCGCCGAGGCGTCCGCCGGATCGTCCGAGACGGTCGAGCATGGCCCGCTGGCTCTTCACGATCTCGCGCAGATCCCGGTCCATGAAGACGATCCGGTACTTCGGCGTCTTGGGACCGCGCGGAAGATTCGGAAGCAGCTGGGCGACGATCTTCACCACCTTGCCCCTGGCCTCGGGAATCCACGACGCGTCGCGAGCGAGTTGGGTGGCCTTCTCGTGCTCGTAGTAGCCGCGCGGGTTGTCCTCGTCCGCGACGCGCTTCTCGTCGGTGAACGCCTCGACGCCGCCGGCGGCGAGGGCCTGCATCATCATCGAGGTGCCGCTTCGGGGCAGTCCGCTGACCACGACGACGATCTCCGACGGGTCCGCGCCCTCGAGCGATCCGATCCGATCGGCGCCGTCGCGGCGCTGCGCGCGGGCCTCGACGATCTCGGCCATGGTCGCATCGAGGTCGTCGGCGTCCTTCGCGGCGGTTCGGGAGCGCTCGGCCTCGATCGTCTCGATCGCCTGCAGCTGCGCGGCGGCGGCCTCGGTCTCGCCGAGGGTGTCGAGCAGGTCGGCCAGATCGTGCCGCGCGTCGACGTAGCCCGGGGCCTGGGTCACCGCGAGCTCGAGCGCCGTCCGCGCTGTGGCGTGGTCGTCGAGCCTCGCGAGCGCCCTTCCGAGAAGGTGGTGGGCGCGGGGATTGGCGAAGTTCAGCTCCGTCGCGGTGAGGGCGTGGTCGACGGTGGCCTCCCAGTCCTCGCGCTTCGCGGCGCAGGAGGCCAGGCCGAGGCGGGCGTCGGCGTTCTCGCTGTCGGTCTCGAGCGCCTTCGCGTAGCACGCCTCGGCATCGCTCCAGCGATCGAGGCGACAGAGCATCGAGGCGAGCATCAGGTTGCGATCGGGCGTCGGGTCGTCCGCGCAGTCCTTCCGGACCTGGTCGACGAACTCGCCGGTCCGCTCGAGCTCCCCGAGGGCGATCGCCCGCTGCAGTTCGAGCCACCGGAAGGTGCCCCGCATGTCGGCAAGGAGGCTCATCAGCTTGCGGATCTTGAAGACGAGCTTGCGGGGCGGCTCCTTGTGGGTCTGCCCCTCGGCGTCGCCGGCATCCTCCGTCGTGGTCTCGGCGGGAACCGCCTCGACTTCGCCGTCCTCCTCGCGGCGGCGCAGGCGCGGCAGCGTCAGGCCGTGCTTCTCGGCCTCGGGCCGGAGCGTCTCGATCTCCTCGACGGCCCGTTCCCGCGCCGCGACGACGTTCTCGGCGAGCGTCGCGGTCGCGGCGGCGTGGTCGTCCCAGCGCTCGAGCCCCGCGAGGCAGCCGAGCAGGTTGAGCCCGAAGCGGTGCTCGTCTGGAAAGTCGTTCCAGATCTCCTCGAGGATCTCGGCGGCCTCGGCGAGGCGTCCCGCATCCATGTAGGACTGGGCGAGGTTGTAGCGCAGCTCGCGCACGGTCTCGCGGATCGCGACGTCGGTGTCGCTGTCGGGCTCCTCGATGTAGCCGAGCTCGACGAGCTGCTTCATCGCCTCGGCGCTCTGGACGCTGTCGAGCCGGGCGTCGGGCGCATGCATGCCGGCGTCGCCGGGAACCTCCTCCCAGCTCTCGATGGTGGCGACCTCGGGGGTCTCCTCGAAGATCGTCACCAGCGGCTTGCCGTCCATGTCGCGACCGACCGGCAGGCCGTACAGCGAGAGCACCGTCGGGCAGAGGTCGAGCACGCTGGCGCCGGCGATCGTCTCCCCCTTGCGGATGCCGGGCCCCTTGGCGACGAAGATGCCGTAGGAGCGGTGCTCGATCGCCGGCCCGGCGGGTTCGACGGGAATCTGCTCGGGTCGCAGGTGGTCGGGATGGAAGCCGTGATCGGACATCAGGATGACCGTGGCATCCTCGCCGGCGAGTTGCAGCATCGCCCCGAGCATCATGTCGTGCAGTCGGTAGCCCGCCTCGACGACGCCGGAGTAGATCTCGAAGTCCTCATCGCTCACCTGCTTCTGGCGAGGCGGGTGGTACTTCATGAACCCGTGGCAGAAGTGGTCGATGCCGTCGAGGTAGACCGCCATGAAGTCCCACGGCTCGAGCTGGATCAGCGCGGTGGCGGCGGCGTGGACCGAGGAGATCTCCCCGATGATCTTGGCGAGCGACTGCAGGCGCTGGTCCTTCTCCTGATCGATCTTGTGGCCGAGCGGGACGAAGGGGCCGATGTCCTCCTCCGCCACCTCGATCTGGTGGACCCGGAACTCCTGGAGGTTCCGCATCAGGCGCGGCGGATGCACCGTGCCCGGCGGCATCGGCCACTGCTCGAGGCTCCAGCCGGTCTCGCCGGGCGCGGGTCGCTCGCCGGCGTCGATCTTCCGCTGGACCTCGGGGTCGCGGATCGGCCGGCTCTTCTGGTACCAGTCGCTGACCATCACGCCGTCGACCGGCTCGGCGGGATGGCTCGGCCACCAACCGACCACGATCGGCGTCTTGCCGCACTGGTTGAGGATGTTCCAGACCGCCTTGACCTTGCGGCTGACGTTGGTGATCGGGCGGATCGACTTGCCGTCGGGGGTCGGTTCGCTGAAGCCGTGGATGCCGTGCTTGAAGGGCCGCTTGCCGGTGGCGATCGAGGTCCAGAGCATCGGGCTGAGGACCGGGGTCAGGGTCGAGATGTTCCCGCTGACCCCGTCGTCCATCATCTTCTGGAGGTTGGGCATCTTGCCCTGCTCCAGCAGGGGTCGAATCGCCCGCCAGTCGGCGGCGTCCCAGCCGATGACGAGGACCTTGCGATCGTTGGGGGTCGGTATCGAATCGGGCATCGGGGGTGCTCCGCGCGGGAACGTCGGATCGGCGAACATCGGACGCGATCGGCGGGATCGCGATCGGACCTCGGGACCGCGAGGAATCGTCGGCCCGATCCCGCCGGCACGTCGTGTCCGGAGGTTGGGTTATCGACTCGGCGGCGGCGGGTCGCCACCCGTTGGATCTGGAAAATGCGTCCGCGGCGGACGCCGCCGACGCCCTAGGCGCTCAGCGGCCCATGGCGCGTTCGATCTCGGCGACGGTCCGGGGCACGTCTCGGGTGAGGTTGCGAGGCCCCTTCGCGGTGACCTCGATGTCGTCCTCGATTCGGATGCCGATCCGCTCGTCGGGCAGGTAGATGCCCGGTTCGACCGTGAGCACCGCGCCGACCCGAAGCGGCTCGTCCGGGGTCGCGTCGTGGACCTCGAGGCCGAGGTGGTGGCCGGTGCCGTGGGGGAAGCAGTCCCCGTAGCCGGCCGCGGTCACCACCTTTCGTGCCGCGGCGTCGACGTCGGAGAGGCGCTTGCCGGGACGGCAGGCCTTGATGCCCGCGTCGAGGGCCTTCAGCACGATCTCGTAGATCTCCCGCTGCCGCTTCGTGAAGCGACCGTCGATCGGAAGCGTGCGGGTCACGTCCGAGGCGTAGCCCCCGAACTCGGCGCCGGAGTCGATCAGGACCAGGTCGCCCGACTCGAGCGGCTCGCAGTTTCCGTGGTAGTGCAGCACCGTCGCGTTGATGCCTGCGCCGACGATCGGTCTGAAGGCGTGGCGGCGGCTGTTGCCGGCCCGATACGCCCCGTCGAGCGTGGATTCGACCTGGTACTCGTCGAGACCTGCGCGGATCGACCGCATCGCGGCGAGGAAGCCCGCGCGGGTGATCGAGGCGGCATGGCGGATCATCGCGACCTCTGCAGGGCTCTTCGCCGCCCGCATCCGCGGCAGCAGGTCGGCGTCGGCCACGATCTCGGTGCCGGGGATCCGCTCGGCGAGCTTTCGGAAGAGGTCGAGATCCGGCGAGAGCGGCTGATCGAAGTGGGCCGGCGGATGGAGGCAGCACAACCGCTTCGCCCGCACCGTCGCGGTCGAGAGGGTCCGGCCGAGGTAGCGGTGCCGCATGATCGTGGCGATGCCGTAGCGAGTCCGCAGGCTGCTGCCGATGCCCTCGCGAAGGCCGTCCCAGCGCTCGACCTCGGGGTCGAGCGGCCGCAGGAACAGCACCGCCCGCCGCGAGGCCACGGGCTCGTTGGGATCGAGCAGCAGCATCGCCCCGGGCTCGTCGTCGATGCCGGTCAGGTACTCGAAGTGGGGATGCGGCCGGTAGGGATCCTCGCCGCGGGCGTCGCCGGCGAAGAGCAGCGCGACCGCGCCCTTCTGCTTCGACTTGAGTTCGGCGAGCACCCGCTCGCGACGCGAGGCGTACTCCGCGGCGGGCATCGACGGCGGCGAGGACGTGGTGTCGCGCGAGCCTCTCGAGGACTTCGAAGTGCTGCGGGTGGAGACGCGACGGCGGGTCGAGGGCTTCGGTGAGGGCATCGTCGGATTGGACCGGCGGAGCCGGTTCGCGTCAACGCGACGGGGCGGCGCGGTACGCTCCGGACTCGTCCCTGAACCACGGGAGCCAGCCCGCAACATGGTCCTCGGCATCCTTCGCGAGACCGCATTCGGCGAACGCCGCGTGGCGACGACGCCACCGGCGGTCGAGCGCCTGCGAAAGATCGGCGTCGAGGTCCTCGTCGAGGCCGGCGCGGGATCGGCGGCGGGCTTCGACGACGACGCCCATCGAAGTGCCGGTGCCGCGGTCCTGTCGCGATCCGAGATCCTCGACCGTGCCGACACCCTCGCCATGGTTCGCGTCCCGAGCGACGTCCGGGTGCCGATCGCTGAACTCGACGCCTGCTGCACCGCCGGGCGGACCGTGATCGGCCTTGCCGAGCCCTTCGGCGATCCTGAGCGCCTCGAGGCGGTGGCGGCGCGCGGCACGAACGTTCTCGCTCTCGAACTGCTGCCGCGCATCACCCGCGCCCAGTCGATGGACGTGCTGAGTTCGCAGGCGACGATCGCCGGACACAAGGCGGTGCTGCTTGCCGCGGTCGAACTCGATCGGATGCTGCCGATGCTGATGACCGCCGCGGGCACCCTCGTCGCAAGTCGAGTGCTCGTGATCGGCGCCGGCGTCGCGGGCCTGCAGGCCCTTGCGACGGCGCGGCGCCTCGGCGCGGTGACGAGCGGCTACGACATCCGGGCCGCCGCCGCCGAGCAGGTCGAGTCGGTCGGGGCCCGCTTCGTCGATCTCGGCCTCGAGGCCGAGGACGGCGAGGCCGCGGGCGGCTACGCGAAGGCGATGGGCGAGTCCTTCGAGACCGAGCAGCGGCGTCGCCTCGGCGAGGTCGCCGCGGAGCACGAGATCGTGATCGCGACCGCCGCGGTTCCAGGACGGCCGGCGCCGCGCCTGTTGGACGCCGCCGCGGTCGCGTCCATGCCGCGAGGCGGCGTGGTCGTCGATCTCGCCGCCGAACGAGGCGGCAACTGCGAACTGTCCAGGGCCGGCGAACGGGTCGAACACGAGGGTCGCCTCGTCCTCGGCCCGGTCGATCTCGCCTCGAGCGTGCCGCACCACGCGAGCCTGATGTACTCCCGCAACGTCGCCGCGTTCGTCGCGCTCCTTGCGGAGAAGGGCGTTCCGTCGCTCGTCGAGGCTCGCGAAGGACGACACGTCGATCCGGAGGCCGACGAGGTCCTGCGGGACACGCTGCTCTGCCGCGACGGCAAGGTCGTCTCGACTCGGGTGCTCGAGGCCCGTGGAGCCGTCTCGTCGGAGACGGTCCGATGAGCGTCGCACTCGTGTTCGCGACCGTGCCGGTCCCCGATGCCGAGACGGCGGCGACACCCGTGATCGGCGAAGCGGTGGTGTTGGCGCTGCTCGCGACGGTGTTCGTGCTGGCGCTCTTCGTCGGCGTCGAGATCATCACCAAGGTGCCTCCGACGCTGCACACCCCCCTGATGTCCGGGTCCAACGCGATCTCGGGCATCACGCTCGTCGGCGCCCTTGCTGCGGCGGGCGCCGGTGAAGGTGGCCTCGCGACCGCACTCGGCGTCGCGGCGGTGGTCCTCGCGACGGTCAACGTCGTCGGCGGGTTTCTCGTGACCCACCGGATGCTGCGGATGTTCCGCCGGAAGGACCGCGGGTGAGCCTCTCGCCGCTCGAGATCCTGCTGTCGCTCGCCGCGGCGGTGCTCTTCATCCTGGGCATCCGGGGCATGACCCATCCGCGGACCGCGGTGCGGGGCAACCTGCTCGGGGCCCTGGGCATGCTGCTCGCCGTCGTGACGGCGCTCTCGATCGGCGACGTGATGCGATGGGAGTGGATCGCGGTCGGTCTCGCGGTGGGGGCCGTCGGCGGCGCGGTCCTCGCCTTGCGAGTGCCGATGACGGCGATGCCCGAGATGGTCGCCGCCCTCAACGGCTTCGGCGGCGCCGCGTCGCTGCTCGTCGCCGGTGCGTTCGTGGGGGATTCCTCGACGCCGGTGGCGACATTCGCCGCGGCGGCCTCGGGATTGATCGGTGCAGTCACGCTTTCGGGAAGCGGCGTGGCCTTCCTCAAGTTGCGCGAGGTCCGCTGGGCGGATCGTCTCGCGCCGCCCGGCGGCGTCGCGACGACGGCGGTGCTGCTCGCAGTCGGTCTCGCCGCCGGTGGATGGCTCGTCGCCGGCGGTGGCGAGCCGGCCTACTGGGCGATCGTCGCCATCGGACTGCTGCTCGGGGTCGCCCTCACGGCTCCGATCGGCGGTGCGGACATGCCGGTGGTCATCAGTCTCTTGAACAGCTACTCGGGCGTCGCGGCGGCGGCGACCGGCTTCGTGCTCGCCAACACCCTGCTGATCGTGGCGGGATCGCTCGTCGGAGCGAGCGGACTGATCCTCACCCGGATCATGTGCGTGGCGATGAACCGGTCGCTCGCGAACGTGCTGTTCGGTCGCATGGCCTCGGGCGGGGCGAGGGCCGATGCGGACGAGGTCTACGGCGGCAAGGTGAAGGCGACCTCCTCGGTCGAGGTCGCGATGCTGCTCGAGGATGCCCGCCGGGTGCTGGTGGTGCCTGGATACGGCTTGGCGGTCGCGCAGGCCCAGCATGTGGTGCGCGATCTCGCGAACCTGCTCGAGAGTCGCGGCGCCACCGTCGAGTTCGGCATCCATCCCGTCGCGGGTCGGATGCCCGGACACATGAACGTGCTGCTCGCCGAGGCCGACGTGCCCTACGCCAAGCTCAAGGAGATGGACGAGGTCAACGCGGAGATCGGCGAGATCGATCTTGCGCTTGTCATCGGCGCCAACGACGTGGTGAACCCCGAGGCCCGTACCGATCCGCAGAGCCCCATCGCGGGCATGCCGGTGATCGACGTCGACAAGGCCCGGACCGTGGTCGTCGTGAAGCGGAGCCTCAGTCCCGGCTTCGCCGGCATTCCCAATCCGCTCTTCGCCGCCGACAACTGCCTCATGCTCTTCGGCGACGGCAAGAAGGCACTCGTCGAGCTCGTTGCGGCGGTCAAGGAGGGTTGATCGTCTCGAGGCGTCGGCCTCAGCCGAGCACCGGTCGCTCGTCGTCGGGGAACTCCCGCTCGAAGACGATCGTCGAGGGCACCGGCGGGTAGTTCAACACCGCGCGGTCGAGCTCGAAGTCCTCGGGATTCCAGCCGATCCGGTCGAAGACCTCCGCGAGCATCTCGCGGTACCAGTCGAGTTCGCGCAGGCCCGCTCGGTCGAGTCCATGGCCGAGATGCTCGGGTCGATTGGCGCCCGGGAGCCGATCGCAGGCCCGGTGGGGCTTGCCGTCGCGTTCGATCGAGTGGTGCAGGTCGCTGTTGTGGATCATCTCGATCTCCTTGCCCTTGGGAACGAGGTCCCGATGGGTGAAGAGATCGAAGACCGCCGTCTCCGCGGGCGTTCGCAGGCTGAAGACGTGGTGCACGCCGTGGTAGTCGTCGGTGCGATGGGACGGCTCGTGCCCTCGGATGAGTTCCGCGGCGACCACGGTCTGTTCGCCCTGTCGGCCCACCCCGCCGCCGACCACCTCGAACTCGATCTGTCCTTCGCCGAGATCGTGGGCCCGGAACTCCGGAAGCGGCGATGTGCACCGGTCGAGCAGCAGCGGCGGCGTCGCCGGATCCTTCGTGCAGCGGACGTCGATCGGCGAGCGGTTGGGAAGTGGCCGATGGATGCCGCGGTCGTCGATCGAGCCGGCGTTGCGAATGCGCCAGGACACCTGCGGACGCAGACGACGCAGATCGACGGCGCCGCGAACCGTGGCCAGATCGGCCTTGCCCGACTCCTGCGACGGCGCCAGCACATCGATTCGGAAGACCATGCGGGCCTGGATGCCCCAGACGTAGCTCGCTCCGAGGAACATCTGGCGGTGCTGCTCGAAGTCGAGACGGTCGTCGCCGCCGGGGCGGGCGAGGCCGGCGATCATCATCTCGAAGTTGCGTCGACTGCCCGCGTATCGGGAGATGACCTCCTGCAGTCCGGCGAAGGCGACCTCGGACTCGCGGATCGCAGCGGCGGTCCCGCCGTGCCGTCGCACCGCGTCGAGCCAGATGCGGAATCCCGCGGCGCCGGGCACGTGGCGGCAACCTTCGAAGGGATCCGCCGCCCGCGCGAGGCGGAACATGCGCCAGGCGAGCTTGAGATCGAGGCCGAGGAAGTTCGCGACGTCGATCGGTCGAGACGGATCGAGACCCGGCACCGAGTCGAGAAGACGCGAGGTCAGTTGCTGCAGGGTGCCTAGAGCGTGCGCGGCGGCGACGGCGAAGTCCTCGTCGCTGGCCTGGCGATCGACGCGAATCGGGGTTGAGTGGGTCACCGGAGGTGCTGGTCCTGGCTCTCGATGTGATGTGGAGAGGGGCGATCCACGCCCCATTCTCCGCTGAAATGTACGACCTGTCCCCGGGAACGCCGTCGAGACCCGCTGGGATTTGTCCAGAAAACGTCTTCTGGCCGGTCCCTTGTCGGATCCACCTTGTGTCGCCCCGGTTCCAACGTACCTTCCATCGAGGGCTCGATCGAACGGGTTCGGTCGGATCCCGGAACACCCCAAGCCCACGTCGGAGATCGATCCATGGCCGAGCGCCTTCACTCCCGCCTTCGAGCGCCAGCGGGCCTCGTCCCGGTCGTCGCGATCGGTCTGGCCTTCGCCTCGGCCGGCGTCGCGACCGCCCAGCCCGCCAACGACTCCTGCGCGACACCCTCTTCGATCAGCGGTGTCGGAAGCGTCGAGTACTCGACGATCGGCGCCACGACCGACGGGGATCCCGCGATCGAGTGCAACTTCTTCGGACAGGAGCAGATCTACAACGACGTCTGGTATCGCTGGTTCTCCGAGACCGCCTCGCTGATCCGGTTGCGTCTCTGCGACTCCGACTTCGACACCAAGCTCGCCGTGTACATCGCGCCGCCCAAGGGCGCCTGCGTCGATTCGAGCGCGATCCTCGCCTGCAACGACGACGCCTGCGGTCTTCGCTCGGAGGTGACCTTCGCCGCCGAGGAGGGTGAGTGGTACGTGTTTCGCCTCGGCAGCTACGGCACCGAGGCGAGCCAGGGGTCGACCGGCAACGGCATCATGCTGATCGAGAGCGGGGTGCTCGCCGACGTGACCGATCCCTCCACCGAGCAGCGCTACCTGCTTGCCGAGACCGGTTCGTGGACCGAAGCCGAAGCGACGGCGCAGCAACTTGGCGGCCATCTCGCGTCGATCCAGTCCCAGGCGGAGAACGACTTCATCCAGGAGAACTTCGGCTTCTTCGACGGCGTCGATCGGCGACTGTGGATCGGATTCGCCGACGAGGGCAGCGAGGGCGTCTGGTACTGGTCCGACGGCAGCGAGATCGTCTACACCAACTGGAACGATGGGGAGCCCAACAACGCAGGGGGCAACGAGCACTATGCGGAGATGCTGGGCTCCACCGGGCGATGGAACGACATCACCGACGCGGGAGGCTCGTTCCCCCACCTCGCCGTGATCGAGGTCGGTCCCGGCGGCGGCGGTCCTCCCGGAGGATGCCCGGGAGACGTCGATGGCGACGGCGCCGTCGGCGGCATCGATCTCGGCGTGCTGCTGTCGGATTGGGGCGGACCGGGCATGGCCGACTTCGACGACGACGGGATCGTCAGCGGCATCGATCTGGGAATCCTTCTCGCCGCCTGGGGCCAGTGTCCGTAGGACGGAGTCGCGGGATGTCTCGGGCGTCGGACGGCGTCCGCAGCCAGTCGCCCTCGCGAAGCGAGGCGTCGCCCCATGTCTATGCCGGTCCCCGCACCAGGGGCCCGGCCCGAAGTGCGACGCGGTGACGGTCCGACCCCTCCGACATGTCCGACTCGAAGGTTGCCGCCGACGTCTGCCTGCGGCCGTCACTCCACGGTGGGCGTCTCTTCGCTTCCCGTGGTCCGGCGCAACGGCCGCACGTCGTACTCGAACTCCGCCGGATCCGGCGCCTCGAGCAGCAGCAGGGTCTGCTGGGTCTCGCCGAACTCGGCGTTGACCTTGGGTCGGCGCAGCATGACGGTGTCTCGATCGCCGTTGCGATCGAGCACGCGAATGCCAAGCGGCGCCAGACTCTCCTTGTCGTAGAAGAGATCGATGTGGGCGGTGTCCTCGGCCAGCGCCGTTCCCGGCCGCGGGAGGAGTCGCAGGGCCACGAAGTTCTCGAGGCGATCCAGCATCGGCGGCGTCGGTGGCGGCGGCTCGACGACGTCGAAGTTCGCCAGCACGTCGGCCTTGCGCTGGGCGATCGGAAGCGGCACCGGCCCCTCTCCGATCCGCAGCGGGTCGAAGTCCTCTCCGGGCATGACCAGTTGCCGACGGATGTAGCGCTTCTGGTGGTGATCGATCTCGTCGAGCCATCCGTCGGCGTAGACCCAGTGCTGACGTCGCTCTTCGCCGTGGCCCGCACCGTCGATGAACTCGTCGAAGACCACCGCCACTCGCGTGGCGTCCGCGTCGTCGCGCACCAGGAGGACCGACCCGAGACGGGTCTCGGACTCCTCGAGCAACGCATCGAATCGGATCAGGGTGAGCGCCGCCTCGAAGCGTCGCATCTGCGCGCCGGCCCGCTCGAGTCGGTCGAGCAGGGCTTCGGCATCGAACATCTCGTGCCGGCTCTCGACGCCGAATGCGGGCGGCACCGCCGCCCCGGCGGAACCGGTCGGCGGTTGCCCGCAGCCGGGATCGATCTCACCGGGGGTGGCCGGCGGGGCGACCGGAACGCCCGCGGACAGCACGATCGAGATGCAGGTCGAGAGGATCATGCCCGAATCGTAGGACCGGCCATCCGAAGCTGCGCGGCGTCCGGAATCAGGATCGCTCTCCGCCACCGGAGCGCCGCCCGACGGGCAGGTACGCCTCGTCGAGGTACTCCCCCACCATGCGATCGGTGTTGAAGACCGGCCCAACCGTCGCGGCACTGTGAAGGGCCCGCCGGGTCCATCTTCGAGGCACGCCGTCGCGTCCGCGGGTGAAGAACTCCGGCACGATCTCCTCCTCGAGCAGTCTGTAGAGGGCTTCGGCGTCGGCCCGATCCTGCGCCGCCGGCGTCCGGCAGGTGCGTCCCGCGTCGATCGTCCAACCGTTGCGGCCGTCGGCGGCCTCGGGCCACCAGCCGTCCGAGATCGAGCAGTTGATGCCGCCGTTGAGAGGTCCCTTCATGCCGCTGGTGCCGCTGGCCTCGTGCGGACGCAGCGGAGTGTTCAGCCAGACGTCGCAGCCGGAGACCAGCGCCCGGCCGATCGCCATGTCGTACTCCTCGAGCAGCACGATGCGACCACGGAACTCCGGACGCCGAGTCGTCTGGAAGACCTTCTGGGCGAACGCCTGTCCGCCGAGATCCCGCGGATGGGCCTTGCCCGAGAACACGATCTGCACCGGTCGCTTCGGATCGTTGACGATGCGGGCGAGTCGCTTGAGGTCGCTGAAGAGGAGGATCGCGCGCTTGTAGGTCGCGAACCGTCGGGCGAAGCCGATCGTGAGGGCGTCCTCGGACAGGGCCGACGCCGCCTCGTGCATCTCGTCGTGACCGCCTCCGCGGCAGCAGTTCTGATGGGCAAGGCGGTGACGGACGAACCGGACCAGTTCGCTTCGCAGGCGATTGCGGAGATCCCACAATCCTCGCGGATCGGCCTTCTCGGCGTCGGCGAGGGGCCGCGACGTCGGCGAGCCGCACGACACCGAGACCTTCTGCGACCGCCAGAACCGCTCCGCGAGCGGATGCATCCACGTCGGCGCGTGGACGCCGTTGGTGATCGAGCCGATCGGGACCTCGTCGGCGGGCGCGTCGCCGAAGGCCCCGGTCCACATGTCCCGACTCACCTCGCCGTGCAGCTTCGAGACCCCGTTGGACCATCCCGCGAGGCGCAACGCGAGCACCGTCATGCACAGTGGTTGCTCGCGCTCGGCGGGACGTTCGCGACCGAGTTGCCCGAGGACGCGCTTCGGGAGGCCGCCGAATCGCAGCACGGGCGCGAGCGCCTTCTCGACCATCGCCATCGGGTAGCGATCGTGGCCCGCCGGCACCGGCGTGTGGGTCGTGAAGACCAGACGCCGCCGGACCGATTCGATCGCCTCCTCGAGCGCGACGCCCCGTGAAGTCTCGCTGGCGACCATCCAGAGTCCCGCGAAGGCGGCGTGGCCTTCGTTGAGATGGACCACCGTCGGCATCTCGCCGAGGGCTTCGAGCGCCATCATGCCGCCGACGCCGAGCAGCACCTGCTGCTCCATGCGGAGTTGCGGCTCGCCCTTGTAGAGGCCCTCGGTCAGCTCCCGATCGGCCGCCGCGTTCTCCTCGAGATCGGTGTCCAGCAGGAACAGGCAGGTGCGCCCGATCCGCTGTCGCCAGACCCGGACCTGCGGCATGCGCCCCCCGATCGGGCAGGGGAAGCGCACGCCGGTGTCCTCGACCGGAAGGCGTTCCGGATCCTGAACCGGATACAGCACCCGCGTCGAGCCGTCCTCGCGCAACTGCTGCCGGTAGTACCCGTGCCGGTAGAGCAGCCCGACGCCGACGAGCGGGATGCCGAGATCGCTCGCGCTCTTCAGGTGATCGCCCGCAAGCACGCCGAGGCCTCCGGAGTACTGCGGCATCGACTCGTGGATCGCGAACTCCGAGCACAGGTACGCGACCTTGAGGTCCCCTGCGTCCCGTCGCCGGCTGCGATCGAACCAGGTCCGTCGCTCGAGCTCGCGGTGCCGCGCCCGGCAGACCGAATCGAGCGCCTTCGCGGTTCCGGTCTCGGCGAGCCTCGCCTCGAGCAGGCCCGCCGGCGCGTCGCGGATGATCGCGATCGGGTTGTGCCCCGTCGCATCCCACCGCGCCGGATCGAGACTCCGGAAGAGGCGTTCCGCGGGTTCGTGCCAGGTCCACCAGAGATCGTTGGCGAGTTCCTCCAGTTGCCCAAGGCGCCTGGCGATCACGGTGGCGGCGGGTGGACCCGATCGGGTCGAGCGAGTGGTGGTGCGGGGCATGGTGGTCTCGAATCGTCGGGTTCTGCAGGGACGGCGACGAAAGGTACCCGGATCGCCCGAGACTGCAGCACGTCTCGATCAGGGGCCGATTCGCCCCGTCGCCGCCACGAGCGATCGAAGTCGGCGGGCGCTGCTGCGATCGGCAAGGCTCGCGTCGAGACGCCAACGCCAGTTGCCGCGGGGAGTCCCCGGCAGATTCATCCGGGACGAGGGCGGCAGATCGAGCAGATCCTGCATCTGACAGATGGCGAGGTTCGCGGGCGACGTCATGGCGAGGCGGACGAGCCCCTCGGATGCGGACGTGCCCGTCCCGGCGACACCGGCATAGGTTCGGAATCGGCGGCGAGGTTCGGACTCGAGCGATCGCCACCAACCGCGTGCGACATGGTTGTCGTGGGTGCCGGGATAGACCACGCAGTTCCGCGGGTACCGGTGCGGCAGATCGAAGGCGTCGTCGCACCAGAAGCCGTTCTGGAGGATCCGCATCCCGGGAAGGCCGAACTCCTCGCGAAGGCGCACGACCGGAGGTGTCACCGCGCCGAGATCCTCCGCGACCAACGGCAGGCCATCGGGATGGTCTCTCGAGATCGCCTCGAGCACCTCGCGGCCTGGCTGCCGTCGCCACACGCCGCGACGCGCGGTCCGGGCGTTCGCGGCGACCTCGTAGGCCCGCACGAAGCCGATGAAGTGGTCGATGCGGACCAGATCGAACCGGGCGAGCGCCGCGGCGATCCGATCACGCCACCAGCGGAAGCCGTCGCGACGGTGTTCGCTCCATCGGTAGTGCGGCGTGCCCCAGAGCTGCCCGTCCTTCGAGAAGGAGTCCGGGGGCACACCGGTGACGACGGTCGGTCGGCCGCGCCGATCGAGCTTGAAGAGATCCGGTGCCGCGGCGACGTCGGCCGATTCGAGCGCCGTGAAGATCGGCACGTCGCCGAAGAGCACGATGCCGCGACGTCGGGCCTCCAGGCGAAGGCGTCGCCACTGCCGCTCGAAGCACCACTGGCAGAACTCGTGGAAGGACCTGCTTCGGCCGTCGCGCTCCGCCGCGAACGCGGTCCATGCCGGCAGCCAAGACGAGGCCCCTTCGACGAAGCGGTCGTGATCGCGATGGAGCTGTCGGGGCGCGCGACTGAAGCGGTCGAACCCCGCCTCGAGGATCTCCATCTTCGCCCGGCGGACCTTCTCGTACCGCACCGGTCCCCGGGCGGTCATGCTTCGGCGAAGGCGTGCGAGATCGCCGCGGGTCGCGAGCCCGTCCTCGGCGAGCCGTTCGGGCGACAGCAGCAGCGGCTCACCGGCGAAGCTCGACGGACTCGAATAGGGCGAGTCGCCCGGTCCGACCGGCCCCACCGGAAGGGTCTGCCAGACCGAGAGCCCCGCGGCCCGCATCCAGTCCATGAACCGAACCGCGCTCGGGCCGAGGTCGCCGATGCCGAATGGGCCGGGAAGGCTCGTGATGTGCATGAGGACGCCGGCGCGGCGCTGGTCGAG
>JAFMML010000096.1 GCA_017859745.1 Planctomycetota bacterium | reverse complement strand
CGAATGAACCGCAGCCTGCCGAAGTCCGGCACCAGAGCCCGGCTGCCCTCGGCGTACGGCAGCGGCGCCGGGAAGTAGACGCACCAGGCCTTGCCCAGCAGCATGGAGCCGGGCACCACGAACGGGCGGCTCTCGCCGGTCCGCAGGGCCGCGAGGGGGTGCGGGAAGCCCAGCACTCGGGAGTCGCGGCTCGCCCCGCTGTTGTCGCCGAGCATCAGGAACTGGTCGTCGTCGAGGCGGGCCGGGTCGTCGATGTCGTTGCCGAATCCAAGGCGCGGAAGTCGTTCTCCATCGGGCCCGGCGATGATCGTCGGACCCATCCGCATCGGGCGGTAGTAGAGGTCGCGGTCGACCCGCACCCTTCGAAGATCGACCGGTGAACCGGCGAAGTTCCATCGAAGCGTGGGCGGAGTCGGCGTCATCGACACCGGGTCTCGGCGGTAGTCCTCGAGCGTGCGCCCGAAGAATGCGGCGTCGATGCGCTCGAGGGGATTCCAGTCGTACTCGAGTCGAACGATCTCCTCGCCGTCGATCCAGATGGACATCGCCTGATCGACGTGCCAGAACTCGAGATCGACCGTTCCCGGTCCCAGGCCGTCGAGCGGCACCGCGGCCCGTTCGATCGCCGGGGAGTCGTCGGGACTCTCGGCGTGTCGGATCTCGAGGGACGCCTCGCCGTTCCCGATCGCGAATCGGAAGACGTGGCTTCGTGCGCCGAGTTCGAGCGATGTCTCGAACGCCTTCGGCGATTCCGGGGCGACCGCCGCGGCGACCCTCAGGTCGGAGACCGGATAGAGCGGATCGATCGGGCGGAACATGTTGTACGCCACTCGATCGTCGATCGGCAGCACGCTCCAGTCCCACGTCAGCGTCGACGGCGCGTCGCGATCGCACGACCACACGCGGTCGACGCCGATCTTCCAGCCGCTTCCGGCGTCGGCTCTCCACGGGGCGCCCGCCCACACCCGACGCCAGTTCTGCTCGAGCTTCTCGAGGTTGGTCGGGACGAAGTCGCTGTCGTGGACCGGTTGCCAGACGGCCCGTTGGATGTGCTCGGGCTTGCGCTGGATGCGCAACGCGCCCGGATCGGCGTCGGGCGCACCTGTGAAGACGTCGCCGTCGGCGAGCAGCAGGGTCTCGTTGGGAAGTCCGACGAGACGCTTGATGTAGTTCTGGGTGTCGCCGACCGGATCGGTGGGGTTCTTGAAGACCACGACGTCCCAGCGGCTCGGTGCCGAGAAGGGATAGAGGAACTTGAGCACCAGCACGCGGTCGCCCATGCGCCCTTGCGGGAGCAGTTCCGCGGAGGTCGCGTCCTCGACGGGCCCCTCGAAGCCGAGCATCGGGTCGTAGATCCGCCATCGACGGGCCGGCGCGACGCCTGCCGCCGCAGCCCGCGCCGCGTCGACGACCGGACCGGCATCGATCGGAAACTCGTACGCGGTCTCCGGCGACCGGAATCGCACGTGCTGTCCCATCAGCGTCGGGGCCATCGATCCGGTCGGGATCACGAAGCCCTCGACGAAGAACCCGCGGAAGGTCATCGCCATCACGAACGCCACGAGCAGGGACTGCAACGTGTCGGACACGGAGGTGCCGGCGGGCGCCGCGGCATCGGAGGGGGTGGTCATGTTGGGTTGATCGTATCGGCGGACGAGTCCGCATCAGTCTCGGGACCAGGACGATCGCCGCCGAGCAGTGGCGATTCGGCCACCTGCGAAGTCTTCAGTCCCCTGACTTCGGTCGTGCACTTCGATCGCGCCGGCCCCGGGTCCCCGGACACTTGTCGATGGCCGATTTCCCGGTGATCGCTCTCAGCCGGCGTAGTACTTGCTCAGCAGCGCCACGACCTTGGGCTGATCGCTCTTGATCCGCAGCGAGTTCCGGAAGGCGTCTCGGGCCTCGTTCTTCGCATTGCGATCCTCCCGTCCGCTCGCGAGCCATCGATTCAGGGCGTTGACCCCGATGCCGTTCCAGCTCGGCCAGTGCTGGGGATCGGTCTGGACGGCACGGCGGTAGGCGGCCTTGCTGTCCTCGTACTGGCCCAGGCGGAAGTAGGCGAAGGCCATGCGCTCGTGGGCGTTGGCGGTGGGTTCGATCTGGAGGAGGATCTCGGCCGCGTTGACGGCCTCCTGGAACCTCTTCTCCGAGACGTAGGCGTTGATGAGGTTCAAGAGCAGCGGCGGCGAGGGCTCCATCAGCTCCATGGCGACCTCGTACTGCCGGATCGCATCCCCGTAACGACCCACCCGCTCGTAGGCCGCGCCGAGGTTGGTTCGGGCCGCGCCGTTGTCGGGGGCGAGTTCGACGGCCTTCTCGGCGAAGGGCACCGCGAGGTCGGGCTCCTCGAGCTGCAGGTAGGCGGTGGCGATGTTGACGTTGGTGTCGACGCTGTAGGGCCGGATCGCGAGGGCCCGGTGGTAGGCCTTGACCGCGTCGGCGAACCGGAGCAGAAGCTGCAGCACCCGGCCGTGGCCGAACTGGGCGTCGAAGTTGGCCGGCTCGAGACGCACCGCTCGGGCGAAGGCCGGTTCGGCCTCGTCGTAGTTGCCCTGCGCGAGATGGATGTCGCCGATCCCGATGAAGGCCGTCGTCAGCGTGGGATTCTCCGAGAGCAGCGACTGGAAGATCCGCAGCGCCTCCTCGTAGTCCCCCACCTCGGCGACTTCCCGAGCCGCCTCGACGCGGGCCTCCATCGTGAGAGCGGCGGCGGGTTCCGGACCAGGCTCGACGACGAGGGAACCCCCACCTGAGAGCGCCGGCGTCACCGGCTTGGGCTCTGCGGGCGTGGTCCGGCAGGCGGCGATCGACACGACCGTCACGGCGGCGATCGACCCGGCCACGAAGCGGATGGGGCGTCGGCGGAGAGCGGTCGGAAGAGGGCTCATGATGGCTATCGGTCTCTGGAACGCTTCTGTGTGGCCCTTGCGGCCGTTGCGGTCGAGGTCCGTCGGCGGACCTTCGAGGGACGATCTTCGGTCGAGTCGCCGCCGGAACTTCGTCCCCGGCGGGTCTTCGGGGTTATCGGCGCGGCGGGTCGGCCTCTCGATGCGAAGGCGCGAAGTCTCTCGAGATTGATCGTGTCCCAGGGCACTCCATCGGGACCCGTCTCCTTGGCGGTCTCGAGGATCTTCGGGATGTCGGCGAATCGGGGGTCTCGGCAGATCGCACCGAAGCACGACGATCCGCAGGTGCCTTCGCCGATGTGGGCGTGCCGATCGAGCCTCGACCCGACCGCCCCCTTCGAGTCGTTCATGTGGAACGCCCCGATCCGGTCGAGGCCGCACGTCTCGTCGAACCGTTCGAGGACCGCCCGGGCCCGCGCGGGCGTGGTCATGTCCCACCCCGCCGCGGTCACATGGCAGGTGTCGAAGCAGAAGCCGATCCGATCGGGTTCGGCGACGGCCTCGCGGATCGCCGCGAGATGCGAGAAGTTCCATCCGAGGTTGCTGCCGCTGCCGGTGGTGGTCTCGAGCAGCGTGACCACGCGGTAGCCGACGAGTTCGCGGTGGATCCGATCGAGGGCCTTCACGATCCGATCGAGCCCGCGCCGTTCGTCACGGCTCGGCGGGCGCTCGAGATCGTGTGGGGTTCCCGCCTTGGGAGCGTCTCCGAGGTGGGCGCCGGGATGGATGACGCATCGTTCGATTCCCAGGCGCTCGCACCGCTCGAGCTCCTGCCGCTGGGCGACGATCGAGCGCCGCCTGGTCTCTCCGCTCGGAGCGGCGAGGTTCACGAGATAGCTGTTGTGGCTGACGATCCGGGGCGGTCCCCCGCGATTCCATCCGAGTGCGGCGAGTCCGGCCGTCCACCGCCGGACCTCGTCGTCGGTGATCGGTGGGTTCGACCAGCGTCGCTGGTTGCGGGTGAAGACCTGCACGCAGTCGCAGGCGAGATCCCCCGCCGCCGTCAGGGCGTTCTCGAGTCCGCCGGCGATCGAAAGGTGCGATCCGAACATCGGCGGACGATAGGGAGGTCGCGCGGCCGAAGCCTCAACGAATCGGGAGCAGACGCTCCAAGGCCGCTCGGACCGGTGTCGCGGTCTCCGCGGGCCAGTTCCCATGCTCGAACACGATCCACGCGGTCCGCGCGAGCAGCCGCTCGCTGTCGGCGGCACAGGGCGTCGGCCCGGTGCTCAGCCGTGTCCGCGCTTCACGCATGATCTCGATGGCGATCGATTCGGGATCGCGCACAGGCACGTCGATCTCGACCGGCGGCGCCTCGGCCTCGGCGTTCGGTTCCGATTCCTTCACCTCGCTCATCCCGATGGGCCTCCAGATGTGCTCTCGACACGTCCAGAATCCATCGGCGTCGATGACGGTTTGGGTTGAGTCGTGGAGTCGTTGGAGGGCGAGGCGGCTTCGGGTGTCGGTGTGGAACGGGCCAGTTCGACGACGGCAAGAGCGGTCACGCGGGAGACCTTGGCGGCAAGCTCGGGCAGGATCCGGTCGGCGTGGTCGGTGACCTGGTGGTAGTCCTCGTGGTCCTCCACCGAGAAGAGCACCGCCGGAACTCCCTTGGCGAGATACGGTCCCTGATCGCTGCGATCGAGCCAGTCCGGGTGCTCGTCGAAGCGGATGTCCAGGCCCACGGATTCGTTGGCGATCCGGAGCGCCTTGCGGATCGGCTCGGAGATCTCGGTGCCGTCCACGAAGATCGTGTTCGCCTCGCCCCGGCTGATCATGTCGAGGTTGAGCAGGGCACGGATCGACGCGATCGGCACGGTCGGGTTGGCCACGTGGTGCCGAGCGCCCTTGAGGCCGGCCTCCTCGCCGGTGAAGGCGATGAAGACCACGTCGCACGGAAGGCCCTCCGGCATGGCGGACAGGGCCCGCGCGACTGCGATCATCCCGCAGGTGCCCGAGGCGTTGTCGTCGGCGCCGTTGTAGATCCGGTCCTCTCCCCGACGCCGCGGCGGCAGATGGTCGTAGTGGGCGGTGACGAGAATGCTGCCCCGCGAGACTCCGCGAGCCGGCAAGACGCCGATCACGTTCGGAGCCGCCGTGGGGTCCTCGATCGGTTGGAACCAGAACGGGCCGGACAGGGACGCCGCCGCCGGCG
This sequence comes from Planctomycetota bacterium, assembly GCA_017859745.1. Lineage (GTDB taxonomy): Bacteria > Planctomycetota > Phycisphaerae > Phycisphaerales > SM1A02 > VGXO01. The sequence continues at coordinate 2,360 of JAFMML010000096.1, read as the reverse complement.
AATCTGGTCCGGGAGTCGATTCGCCCTCGCGGTCGGATTCGGCGGCGGCGCTCGGATCGACCGCGTCCGGTCCCGTCGATCCGATGTCGTCGATCGCCCTCGCACCTGCTCGTCCGAGCGTTGCAGGCACGCCCGGATCGAGGCCGGCCTCGGCGAAGCGATCTCGAATCCACTCCGCGGCGGTGAACGCCATGGGGCTTCTGAAGAAGCGGCCGTAGAACTCGTCGCCGGCGAGATGGGTCACCTCGGCGAGGATCCGATCGGCGGTGATCGACTCGACGATTCGAGTTGTCGTGGCCGGGTCGAGGGGAGACTCGCCTTTGGATTCGGTCCCGCCGGCCTCGTCGGGGCGGATGTGGACGGGACGCTCATCGCCGGTCTCAGGCGGTGCCGCCGTGGAGGGCGACGCCCAGGCGATCAGCGCAGCGACGATCGAGACCGCGAGCACGAGCGTGCCCGGGGACCGGTGGCGAACCGGCGCATCGTCGAACCTTGAGCCGTCGAGATCGACCTGGAGGCGAGGAGTGACGTGCTGCGTCGGCATGGTCGGAGATCCTACGGGGTGAAGTGCCCGGGCAGCGCGAGCTTCGCCCGGCGTTCGCAGCAGGCCGTCCTCGCGAAGCGAGCCGTCTGGGCGTGTCCGGACCAGGCGCCAGCCCGAAGGGCGACGCGGAACCAGTCGGACCCGTCCGACATGTCCGACTCTGTCTGACTCGAACGTCTGCCACGACGTCGGGAGGCGCTCGCAGCAGGCCAGGTCAACTCGCGTCGGATTGCGTCCACCATCCTGGTCCGGACGCGCTCCGTCTCGCTCGCTTCGCTCTCTCGAAGGCGTCTCGTTCACTCCTGCCACGGCAGGCGATCGAGATCGACGTTGCCACCGCAAAGGACGACCGCGGTCGGTCCGAATTCGCGACGCGATCGGAAGGACTCTTCGAGCACTGCTGCGACCCCGACCGCGGCACTCGGCTCGATCACGACCTTCATCCGCTCCCAGACCAGGCGCATCGCCGCGACGATCGCCTCCTCGTCGACAAGCAGCACCTCGTCGACGAGATCCCGCACCACGGGAAAGGTCAGTCGGCCGAGCGATGTTCGAAGTCCGTCGGCGATCGTGTCGATCCGAACGACCGGCTCGATACGTCCCGAGAGCTTCGATCGATGCGCGTCGTCGGCCATGCTCGGCTCGGCGGCGAAGACCTTGATCGAGGGGTTGATCGCCTTGGCCGCGATCGCGATGCCGGAGATCATGCCGCCGCCGCCGACGGGGGCGACGATCGCCTCGACCTCGGGCGCGTCCTCGAGGATCTCGAGCGCCATGGTCCCCTGCCCCGCGATCACGTCGGCATGATCGAAAGGCGGAATCAGCGTGCCGCCGGTGTCCGCGACGACCTTCGCCGCGCTCGTCTCGCGGGCCTCGAGCGTGTTTTCGCACTCGACCACGGTCGCGCCGTAGCCCTCGACCGCCCGACGCTTGATCGCGGGGGCCCCTTCGGGCATCACGATCCACGCTGGAATCCCCCTCAGGCGTGCCGCGAGGGCAAGCGCCTGGGCGTGGTTGCCGGAGGAGTGCGTCACCACGCCGCGGGACGCCGTGGTCTCGTCGAGCTTCGAGACCGCGTTCATGGCCCCGCGGAACTTGAAGGCCCCCACCTTCTGGAAGACCTCGGCCTTGAACAGCAGATCCCTGTCGGCCATCGCGTCGAGCGTCGAGGATCGAAGCAGCGGCGTGCGATGGGCGAACGGAGCGATGCGGATCGCCGCCGCACGCACGTCCTCGATCGTCGTCGGCATCGGGTCGTCGGACACCTCAGGTGGTCCGTGCAGCCGGCGGTTTCGCGGCGGAGGCGATCGCGAACGCGGTCATGCCGCCGAACAGAAGGTCGATCCCAAGCAGCACCCCGATCGCCCACGACCACGCCGTCTGCAGGTTCGCGAGGATCAGCATGCCCACGAGCAGGCTCGCGATGCCGCTGACCGCGACCCAGCCCGCCCGATCCTGACCGCGATGCTGGAAGGCCATCGCGAGTTTCGCGACACCTTCGACCAGCAGGAATGCCGTCAGCACGATGGTGAGGCTCACCAGGCCGCCGACGGGATTCCACAGCAGGTATCCACCGGCGACCAGCACCAGCATGCCGAAGGCGAGTTGGGTGATGAAGGAACTCCACGTTCCCGCGCGCCAGGCGGTGAACGCCCGAACCAGTCCAACTGCGACCAGCACCCAGCCGAGCACCGCCTCGGCGAACAGTTCGAACATCACCGGCTGAATCAGCGCGAGGACGCCGGCGAGCATCATGACGAGACCCATGACGCGGAGAGCGCTCCGGTGGGCGGAGAGGTCGACGGCGAGACGGGCG
>JAFMML010000095.1 GCA_017859745.1 Planctomycetota bacterium | reverse complement strand
ACGGCACCATCAACGGCGCCGACCTCACCACCATGTTGAGCAACTGGACCGCCTGAGATCTCGCCGGTCGCGAGACCATTTCCAGAGTTGACGGCACGTCCCAAAACGACCCCCCGGGGGAGTTCACCGGCGGGGTTTTTTTGGTCGGTTGGTGTGGATCTCGCCAAATTGAATTGGTCTTTTTGCCCGCGGCAACTACGTTTTGGGGGAGAAACCTGCGCGAGTCGGAACCGCGGCCGTGGGGCCCTCTTCTCGGCGAGCGCACAACTGTGGAGACAGCCATGCGAAGTGGAGGAAAGATCTGGCGCCTGACCGGCACCGCCGCGATCGCCCTGTTGGCGATGGGCGGAACCGCCTGGGCGCAGGAGGACTGCCCGACCGACTGCCTGACGCCGCACGGTCCCGGCGGCTGCGACGACCCCGCCTGCAGCGAGGCGGTCTGCGCCATCGAGCCGGCGTGCTGCGACATCGAGTGGGACGACTTCTGCGTCGCCATCGCGGAGAAGACCTGCGACTTCTTCATCATCGACTGCCCCGCCGGCGTCGGTCCGGTCAACAACTGCCCGTCGGGCGCGATCCTCGTCGAGGACGGCGATGTGGTCGCCTACGACACCACGACCGCGACGACGGTCGGCCCCGACGAGCCCGACTGCAACTCGTCGAACAACGACATTCCGATCTGGCGGGACGTCTGGTACCAGTACAACGCGCCGTCGGACCTGCCCGAGGGTTCGCTCTTCACGGCGAGCAACTGCGATCTCGCGGCGTGGGACTCGAAGATCGCCGCCTACGACATCGGCGACGGCGACTACCCCGCCTGCACGCTGCCGGCGCTCTTCATCGCCTGCAACGAGGACGGCGCCAACTGCGCCGACTTCACGTCGCTGCTGACCTTCCCGGTCGAGGCGGGCCGCAGCTACCTCATCCGCCTCGGCGGCTACGAGGATGCGAACGGCCCCGGCGAGATCGAGTTCTATCTCGGCGATCCCCCGCTTCCGCTTCCGCCGACCCTGTTCTCGACCGGTGGCAGCCAGCCGGTGGTCCGGGACTCCGACGGTGCGCTCATCAATCTCGGTCTCAGCTCGGGCTACATCAACGGTTCGCAGCCGCAGCGGTGGCTTGCCCAGCCGTTCACTCTGCCCCCGATCGAGGGCGTTGGCGGTTCTCAGAACTGGGAGATCCAGGCGCTCACCGGCAACGGCTTCTGCGCTGCCGGCGCCTGCTCCGACTTCTTCAACTACGTGATCTGGAGCCGCAACGGCACCGAGCGTCCGGTGGACGGTGATCAGGTCGTCAGCGGCTCCGTGCCGTTCCCGACGCCGGAAGACGATCCCTCGGGCAGTCCCGCCGGCGAGCAGTTCCGCATCGACGCCACCTTCGAGCTCGCCCCCGGCGACTACTACCTGACGCTGTACGCGGCCAACGAGACCCCGGACACCGTCGCCAACTGGGCGTGGTTCATGAACGCTCAAGGGCCCGGCGCCATCCCGCTGGTCGACAAGCAGGGCGTCTACGCCTGGCGCAGCGTCGCCCAGCCGGATCCGGGCTTCGAGCGGTACACCTTGCCCGCCGGCCTCTACTCGCAGGATCCCGCCGCGGAGTATCAGGACAACTTCTATTCCTGTGCCTTCGGTGTCTACGGCGAGGTCGCCCCGGCGCCTCCGATTCCGCCGCAGGAGTGCACCGAGCCCGGTGCCAATCCGGTCTTCTCCAATGCCGACCAGGATCTCGCCGTCGGCGGCATCGCTTGTGCAGCGGGAGGCATCACGACCGCCAACACCTACGCCCGCGTGTTCACGCAGGCGGAGATCGGTGGGGCGTACTCCTTCAACTGCGTCAACTTCGGTCTCGACAACACCGGCAGCTACCTGCCCGGTGAGATCGCCGTCTGGATCGACGAGAACGGCGGCGAGCCTTCGGTCAACGACGTGACCCTGGTCGCGTCCTATCCCGTCGGCCTCTACAACGGTGCCGAACAGCTGGTCACCGTGACCGGCGACACCCAGTGCATCGAGCTGACCGGCAATCAGACGCTGGTCGTCACCTTGAGCATCCCGCAGGCGACCGACGGTTTCGTCACCTTCGCGGGCGGTGCGGTGTCCAACAGCGAGACCTACCTGCTGTCGGAGCCCTGCGGCCTCGGCGACTTCGTCACGCTGGCGGCGATCGGATTCCCGAACCGCCACTGGCTGGTGGAGCTCTCCGGCAACGACGGTTGCGGCGGCGGGATTCCCGGCGACCTCAACGACGACGGCGTGGTCAACGGTGCCGACCTCGCGATCCTCGCCGGTGCCTGGGGCACCGACGATCCGATCGCGGACCTCGACGGCAGCGGACTGGTCGGTGGTGCCGACCTCTCCATCCTGCTGGGCAACTGGACCGGCTGATCCGGTTCAGGACGTCTCGCGTGTCTCCATACGCCCCCCGGCCTTTGGGCCGGGGGGCTTTTTCATGGGCGAGTCGCGGTTTCGCGGGGGCGGGTGCTCGCGGTCGGACGAATCGGAATCTTCGGTATCCTCGGATCGGGTCGCAACCGGGAGGCGCCGACACCCAAGAACGGTCCGCCGGATCGCGGGCTCCCCTTCGGTGCCATCGTCGCCGGCCCTTCGGAGCCTTCGCAGGTGCGGATCTTCATCGTGGTCATGGTCGTTCTCGTCGCCGGACTCGCCGCCGCGGCGATGCTGGTGGATCCCGGCGAAGGCTTCGAGGGACTCTCGTTCTCGTTTGCGAAGGAGTCCGCCGGGGTCGAGGTTCGAACCGAGGCAGTCCGGCGGGACACGCTGATCGAGACCGTGTCGGCGCCCGGGGAGATCGAGCCGGACACGAAGGTCGACCTGTCCGCGGAGGTCTCTGCACGCATCCTCGAATTGCCGTTCCGGGAGGGCGGTGAGGTCGAGGCCGGAGACGTCATCGTGCGTCTCGACGACTCCGAACTCCGAAGCCGCCTCGACGCGGCACAGGCCCGGCGCGAGGGCGAGCAGTTCCGTCTCGAGGCCGAGCAGGCTCGTCTCGCGGGGCCGAAGCACTCCCTCGAGAACGCCCGCACGACGCTCGAGCGGCAGCAGGCCCTGTTCGAGTCCGGCGACGTCAGTCGGCAGGCCCTCGACGACGCCATGAACCGCGTCGCCGAACTCGAGGCGACGGTCGAGGCCGGCGTACGGAACATCTCGGTCATCGAGAGCGGCGTTGCGGCCGCCGCAGCGGACATCTCGCAGGTCGAGGAACTGATCGCCAAGACGGTGATGCGATCCCCGATCTCCGGGACGCTGATCCAGCTGAACGCCGAGGTCGGAGAGCTCGTCGTCGTCGGCACCATGAACAACGCCGGCACCGTGATCCTCACGATCGCGAATCTCCGCCGCATGCGTCTCGATGCCCGAGTCGCCGAGAGCGCCATCGCCCGAGTCGAGGACGGCCAGGCCGCCGAGGTCCGGATCAACGCCTATCCCGACCGCGTCTTCAGGGGCACCGTGGAGCGGGTCGCGCTGCAGCGCACCGTCGATCGCGACGGCACCGGCTACTTCAAGGTCGAGGTCATGCTCGACCTCGACGGCGAGCGGATCCTCTCCGGACTCGCCGCCAACGTCGAGATCGAGGTCGCCGAGCGCGAGGGCCTTCTGGTGCCTTCGCAGGCGATCGTGGATGTCGAACTGGACGCCGTCCCGGAGGAGATCGCCCGCGGAAACCCGCTGATCGATCGCCGCCGCCGCAGCATCACGGCGGTGTACGTCGTTCAGGGCGACCGCGTGGTGCTGACGCCGGTTCGGGTCGGTCCGAGCAATCTCGTCGACACCATGGTGATGGAGGGCCTCGAGGAGGGGTCGACGGTGGTCGCCGGGCCGTACAAGGCGCTCGAGACTCTCGATCACGGCGACGCCGTCTCGATCGAGGGCGAAGCCCGCGAGAACGAGGAGGCGGAGGCGCCGCGCACAGCGGCGGCCGACGCCGAGTCGGCATGATCATCGAGGCGCGGGGGCTGGCCCGTCTCTACCGCGTCGGCGTCGAGACCATCCACGCCCTGCGCGGCGTCGACCTCGACGTCGAGGGCAACGAGATGGTGGCGATCATGGGCAGCTCCGGCTCCGGCAAGAGCACGTTGATGAACATCCTCGGCTGCCTCGATCGCCCCACCGCCGGCGAGTACCGCCTCGACGGGCGGACGGTCAGCTCGATGGGTTCCGCGGAGCTCGCACGGGTCCGCAACGAACGGATCGGATTCGTCTTCCAGTCCTTCGAGCTGCTGCCGCGCCTCTCGGCGCTGGCGAACGTCGAGCTGCCGCTCGTCTACAGCCGCGGCGGCGGATGGTGGGGGTCGCGGCGACGCCGCGCGAAGGCGGCGCTCGAGCGCGTGGGTCTCGGCAACCGCATGCACCACCGTCCGAACCAGCTCTCCGGCGGACAGAAGCAGCGGGTCGCGATCGCTCGGGCGATCCTCGGCGATCCTGCGATCCTGATGGCCGACGAGCCCACCGGAAACCTCGACTCGACGACGACGCGCGAGATCATGGATCTCTTTGCGCAGCTGCACTCGGAGGGGCAGACCATCCTCATCGTCACCCACGAGGACGAGGTCGCCGCCTCCTGTCGGCGGGTGGTGCGCCTGCGCGATGGAGAGGTCGCGTCGGATCTCCCCATCGAGCGCGATGTCGCGGTCCGTCGGGCTGCGGAAGCGGCGATCGAGGTCGCATCGTGACGCTTCTCAACCCCATCTTCTGGGTGCAGGCGATCGCGCTGGCGATCTCCCAGATCTGGGCCAACAAGCTTCGCTCGATGTTGACGGCGCTGGGCATCATCGTCGGCGTCGCCTCGGTCACCGCCGTGATCGCGGCGCTTTCGGGACTGAAGAGTCGCGTGCTCAGCGAGTTCGAGTCCTTCGGCGCGAACCGCCTGCTGGTCTTCCCCGACCGGCCCTCCGATGCGCCGCGCAACCTCTATCCGTGGGAGGAGATTCGGCTGAAGGAGGCCGAACTGGTCGAGCTGCGCGACAACTGCCCCTCGATCCGCACGCTGACGCCGATCACCGAGCTCGGCACCAGCGTCCAGTACGGGCCGCTGCTCCTGGACGGCGCCACCGTCACCGGGATCTGGCCGGCGTGGCACGAGGCGGAGAATCGGGCAGTCATCTCCGGCCGGCCATTCAACGGCATCGACGATCGGCAGGCCCGGCAGGTCTGCCTCGTCAACGAGGAGGCCGCGATCGAACTTCGGCTGCCGCGGGATCCCGTGGGCGAGCACATCCTGATCGGCGGCCGCCGATTTCTCGTCGTCGGCGTCGTCGAGACGATCGAGCAACGGATGTTCGGTCTTGGTGCGAGCTCGGCGGAGATCTTCATTCCCTTCTCGCTTGCTGCGCAGCTGCAGGATCGCAACTTCTTCTTCCGAATCGTCGCGATGGTCGAGTCGCCCGACGTCGCGGAGGAGGCCGAGAGCGAAGTCCGATTCGTGCTGCGCCGGATGCGGGGGCTGCGGGGCGGTGAACCGGACACCTTTGCGGTGGCGGCGATCGATCAGTTCATCGAGCAGTTCAAGGCGCTCGCCGCGGGCATCACCGCCGTCGCCGGCGGCATCGTCGGAGTCAGCCTGCTCGTCGGCGGAATCGGCATCATGAACATCATGCTGGTCGCGGTCTCGGAGCGCACCCGCGAGATCGGCCTTCGCAAGGCCGTCGGGGCGACGCCCGCGGCGATCCTCTCGCAGTTCCTGCTCGAGGCGGTGACGCTGTGCCTCTTCGGAGGCATGCTCGGACTGCTGCTCGGTCAGGGGCTGGCGTTCGTGATCGGCTCGATCCCCAACGCCGGCCTCGAGGAGGCCTCGATCCCCGGTTGGGCGGTGGCGATGAGCTTCGGCTTCAGCGCGGCGGTCGGCGTGCTCTTCGGCATGTTTCCCGCGATCAAGGCGTCGCGACTGGATCCCATCGAGGCGCTTCGGCATGAGTGATTCCGCATCCCGCCGGCGGTTGCTTGCGGCGAGTCTGCTCGCGGGCGCGGTCGTCGCTCTCGGGTGCGAGAGCGCCCGCGAGAAGCATGGCGGCTGGAGGTTCGAGGATGGCACCTTCGAGACCATCGAACCGCTCGATCTCGCTTCGGCAGAGACGGCGCCGCCGCGTTCGATCGACGAGATCGAGATCGCCGCCAACGAGCGGGCCGCGATCATGGATCGTCCCTTTCCCGAGCGAATCGACCTGCCGATCGACGAGATCCGAGCCGCCGCGCTCGCGCACAATCTCGAGTTGCGAGCGGAGCTGGTGCGGCCATCGATCGCGGCCGCCGACGTGGCCGCGGAGGAGGCCAAGTTCGAGGCGACCATCGTCGCGGGCTACCAGCGCAACGACGCGGGGGTCGTGACCAACCTCGAGACCGGTGCGCCGCTCAGTCAGGATCGCTTCGACGTCGGAGTGCGAGTCCCGCTGGCCACCGGCGGCACCATCTCGGTCAACAGTCCGCTGTTCCGGGCCGACCAGCAGGTGCCGGGTCCCTTCGGGGACGACCTGTGGACCGCGCAACTGGAGTTCTCGATCAGTCAGCCGCTGCTGCGGGGCGCGTGGTTCGATGCGAACATGCACTCGATCCGCGTGGCCCGCTACGAAGGACAGCGCACCATGGCGGCGACCAAGCTCGCCGCGATCCGGGTGCTGTCGGCCGCGGACCGGGCCTACTGGAACCTGTACGCGGCGTGGGGCGAGCTCGAGGTGCGGAGGGCCCAGTACGAGCTCGCGATGCGGCAACTCGAGGCGGCGCGACGTCGAGTGTCGGCAGGGGACGCTCCGGAGATCGAGGTGATCCGCGCGGAGAGCGGGCTCGGGCGGACCGTCGAGTCGATCATCGTCGCCGACAGCCGACTCCGGCAGGCCCAGCGGGCGTTGAAGCGTCTGCTGAACCGGCCGGACCTGCCGGTCGAGTCGACGACGGGCGTGGTGCCGGCGACCCCTCCGGCGCCGGTCGAACTGTCGCTCGACGGCGCTCTGCTCGCCGATCAGGCGGTGCTGAACCGGATGGAGATGCTCGAACTCGAGCTGCAGCTCGCCGTCGACGCCTCGACGATCTCGTTGCGCCGGAACCAGGCGCTTCCGTCGTTCGCGTTCGACTACACCTATTCGTTCGAAGGCACCGCGGGCGGGGTGGGAAGCGCGTACGAGAACCTCTTCGACGGCGACTTCTACCGTCTCGGTCTCGCGGCGGAGGTTCCCATCGGCAACGAGATCGCCGAGAACCGGCTGCGGGCCTCGATCCTGCAGCGGGTGCAGCGCCTTGCGACGCGGGAGGATCGGCGCCAGTCGATCCGGGTCGAGGTTCTGGACAGTCTCGATCAGATCCGCCAGAGCTGGCAGCGCATCCTCGCGGCGCGGCTCGAAGTGGTCCTGGCGGCGCGAACTCTGGAAGGCGAGCAGCGACAGTTCGACGTTGGTCTCCGAACCTCGACGGACGTGCTCGACGCCTCGACGCAGCTTGCGGATGCCCGAAGTCGAGAGGTGCGGGCGCTGGCGGACTGGCAGATCGCGCTGGTCGACCTCGCGTTCGCGACCGGCACGACTCTGGGTGGAGCGAGGGTCGCGTTCGAGGAGGGGTGAGCGTC
>JAFMML010000040.1 GCA_017859745.1 Planctomycetota bacterium | reverse complement strand
CACAACGACTTCAACACGCTCAGCGGTCTCGCCGGTGCGTGGAACGTCGTGCAGTCCGGAAACATCCCGGGCGTCGTCGACGCGAGCATCGACTCGTTCGTCCTCATCGGTGGCGTCATCGGCGGCACCAACAGCACCTCGCTGGATCCCTCGTTCGATCCCAGCACCGGCGGATCGGTTCCGACCAACGCCGGCTGGTTCAACTCGAACCCCCCGAACCTTCAGGGTCGGGTCGATGCCGGTAGCCTCCGCACCTGGGTTGCCCGGTTCGTGATCGAAGGCACCAACGCCTCGGTCAACCTGAACTTCGCGGCCAACCTCGGGTACAACCAGGGTCTCGGTACCCCCGCCCAGTTCGCCTACGACAACGGTCAGGGCTCCGGTCCGATGACGAGCGTCGCCTTCGTTCCCGCCCCGGGTGCGATCGCCCTGCTCGGCCTCGCCGGCCTCGCCGGACGCCGTCGCCGCAACTGAGCAACTTCGTCCCTTCGGACGCACGGAAGTTCTCTCAAGCCACCGTCGCTCTCGCGGCGGTGGTTTTTCATTTGGCCACCGGCGTCCGACCATGGGACGCCCGCGGGGGGAGAGCCTCGGCTGCAAATCTTCATTCCCCCGGACCGGTAATGTCCGCCGCCGGTCGCGCCGTCGCCCCATGGACCACCTCAGACGACCTGCCGGCATTCCAGAATCGGGGTTCGCGATTGCATTCGCCTCTCCGGAAGCCACCTTTCCCCAGACTCGAGTCTCCCGGTCAAGGCGACCGGGACGGGTTTCTCAAGATCCACGAGAGGAGAGGGAAAGTCATGAAGAACACCACGTTTGCCCTGGGCGCTGCGGCGATCCTCGGTGTGAGCGGCGTCGCTTCGGCGTCGTTCGTCGGCGCCGTCTTCGACAGCTATGCGGTCGAGGCCGGTGGCCAGTCGTACGCGGTCATCGATGCCTACATCGAGTTCGACAGCGCTGACGACACCGTTCTGAACATCTTCAACGTCGACATCTTCAATGTGAACGGCACCGCGTTCAACCACAACGACTTCAACACGCTGAGCGGCCTGGCCGGCGCGTGGAACGTCGTCCAGTCGGGGAACATCCCCGGCGTCGTGGATTCCTCGATCGACTCGCTGGTCCTCGTCGGCGGCCCCATCGGCGGCACCAACACGACCGCGCTCGACCCGTCGTTCGACCCCAGCACCGGCGGATCGGTCCCGTTCAACGCCGGTTGGTTCAACTCGAACCCGCCCAACCTTCAGGGTCGCGCCGATGCCGGCACGCTTCGCACCTGGGTCGGTCGCTTCGTGATCGAGGGCACGGACTCGGCCGAGACGCTGAGCTTCGCCTTCAACATGGGCTACAACCAGGGCCTCGGCACGGGCGCCCAGTTCGCCTACAACGACGGTGCGACCCGTGGCCCGGCGATCCTCGTCGACTACGTGCCCGCCCCGGGCGCCATCGCCCTGCTCGGCCTCGCCGGTCTCGCCGGCCGCCGTCGGCGGAACTGATCGCAACCCAAGGTCCACCTGATCGGATCGCGAGAACCCAGTCGCCGCTGCCCTCGGGCAGCGGCGACTTTTTCGTTTCCTCGACCGATCCGTCTCGGGTGCCTCCGACCGGATCGCCGCCCGCGACTCGGCAGCGGGCGATGAGGTCCGGGACCCTCTTTTTCGGCGAAACTTGAAACTCCGTCGACCCGTTGGGCGGACTCCGAACTACGGTTCGAGGAGGAGTCCGCGGATCCTACGCGAACTTCTCCCCAATTCGGTCCCAAGTGGAGGTTGCCGTAGTTCGCACTTCCGGCCCCGTGGCCCCGAGAGGTCCATAGGCGCCGAGAGTGGTGCGGCTCCCTCCCCTCGAACATCACCCCAGGGAGCCTCAAGACATGCAGACTTCGATCACCCTCGCCGGCGTTCTGGTGGCCGGCTCGGCGATCCTCGTGGGTCAGTACTCGGCCGACGCTGTTCCCGGAGGTGGGGACGACGGTGGCGTTGCCGGAGCACTTGGCGCCGATGTCATCGTCGGAGCCCTTCCAGCCATCGCCAAGTACGGCAGTGTCGGTGGAACCGCGGCCTACGCCCTCGCCACCACCAGTTGCAACATCGGTGACGAAGTCCTCGACTGGTACGCCAACAACAACGATCACCCGGTCATTCCTCAGAACATGTATGTGGTGCGTGACGGTCGCCTCGAGCAGATCGGCATGAGCTGGCTGAAGCACGGCTTCTGCGCCCTGCAGCAGAGTCTGTGCGGCGCCTGTCAGCCCGCCGGCGGCGGATGCCCACCGCTTCTGGGGGTGGGTTGCTCGGATCCCTACAGCGCCAGCCTCAACGGCCAGCAGAGCAATCTGGGACCGCGCAGTCTGATCAACGCCGTCACGGGCATCTTCCCCTACCCGTGGGGGGGGTTTCCTCCGGCCCAGAGCACCATCGGTCGACGGATCCAGGTCCAGCTCGACGACCTCGACCCGGGCCTCAACGGGGGCGCTCGCTACTTCGCCGAGGGCATGTACATCAGCAAGCAGGATTCGGCGGCGGGGAACTCCTGGAACAACGCGTCGTATCGCGAGTTCAACGTCGGGTCGTTCAGCGGCGGTTCGTACAACCTGTCCCTCGTCGGACCCACCTACCAGCAGAAGCCCGCGATCTTCGCGTGGCAGCAGGTCCACAACGACGTCGACGTCAACTCGATCGAGATTCCCGACGACGGCATCTTCCACGTCGGCTCGCGGGCCTCGGACAATGGCGACGGCACGTGGCGGTACAGCTACGTCGTCTACAACCTGACTTCGGATCTGTCGGGGGCTTCCCTGAGCATCTCGAAGGCGGCCGATGCGGTCGTCACCAACGTCGGCTTCCACGACATCGACTACCACTCGGGCGAGCCCTACGACAACACCGACTGGGCTTCCGAGGTCGGCAAGGACGCCGTGACGTGGTCCAACGGCACCACCTATGCCGAGAACCCCGACGCCAACGCCCTTCGCTGGAACACCGCCTACACGTTCTGGTTCGACAGTTCGACCCCGCCCGTCGAAGGCACCATCGAACTGGGTCTCTTCAAGAACGGCGAGTCCGTGACCACGACCGGATTCGTGCCGGCGGGGGCCCCGCCGATCGCCGGCGACTACGACAACAACGGTTGCGTGAACGGCTCGGATCTGGCCTACGCCCTGGCGTACTGGGGCGGACCCGAAGGCGATCTCAACGGAGACGGCACCACCGACGGCTACGAGATCGCGATCGTCCTCGCCAACTGGGGCGATGGCGGCTGCGGCGGCTGATCACGTCCGATCATTCCCGATACGTCGGGTTCGACATGTGTCCTTCAGACAGGCCCCGTTCGCGGGGCCTGTCTTTTTCGTCGGATCGCACGATCGCCGGCGAGCCGCTCCGCGGCATCCGAGAACCGCCCGAGGTGGCTCCCTCCGCCCGGCGGCGTGCCGTTTCACGGCAATGCCGATTCCCAACTTGGCGTTCAGGGATCTCCGATTACCTTTGAACCGACGCCCAGCCGGGCGACGTACATCCTGCGATGCCGGGGGAACGATGCCCGGGGGAACCGCTCGCTCGCGAGCACCTGGCTCCTCCATGATTCCTCCATGATCCGAACCCCACACCAGAGTTCGTCCATGCACTCGAGATCGCCCCGTCTGCTCGCCGTCCTCGCCCTTCTCGGCTGCATTCTCGCCCTGCCCATGGGTCGGGCCGGAGTGGCCGAGGGTTCATCCCAGAAGGCCGGCGTGGGTCAGCGTGCCAAGTCGACTCCCAAGGCGGAAAGGCTCGACCTGCGCGACCGTCGGATCGCCCCGATCGTCCTGCCCGACGGCCAGCCGACCGAGGCGATCGTCGAGATTCCGACGCCGGATGGCCTGCTGACACTCGAACTGACTCGGTACGCCAACCGCGCCGCGAACTTCCGCGTGCTCGAGGACCGCGGCGACGGTGAACTTCACGAGATCGAGGCGCCTCCGGTCAAGACCTATCGCGGCCACGTTGTGGGCGATCCCGAGAGCACGGTGTGGGCGACCATCGACAACGGCCGCTTCTGGGCGACGGTGCAACGGGAGGGCTTCGAGGATCTGGTGATCGAGCCGGTCGATCCACTCGCCGTCTTTCGTGGCCGGGCGCTCCCCCACTTCGTCTTCGAATCCAGCGCCGTCGTGCCCGATGGCCGCGGCTGCGGCAACGACCTCTTCGACATGGACCCCCACGGGTTCGGCGACGGCGCCCCCGGCGACCAGGGCGGCATCGCCGGAGCGAACGAGTATCTCGTCGAGATCGGCATCGACAGCGACTACGAGTTCTTCCAGAAGAACGGCTCCAACGTCGCCAACACCGTCAACGACATCGAGTCGATCATGAACGGCGTCAACACCGTCTACCGCCGAGACGTCGGAATCTTCTACGAGATCACCACGATCATCGTGCGAAGCGGCTCCAACGACGGCTACTCGGGGACCACCAACATCGAGACCCTGCTTTGCGAGTTCCGCAACCGTTGGAACTCGGCTCCAGAGACCTCGATCCAGCGCGACATGGCCCAGATGTTCTCGGGCAAGAGCATGCAGGGCTCGGTCATCGGTCTCGCGTGGCTCGGGGTGGTCTGCAACGACAGCGGCAGCGGCTGCGGGTCGTTCGGCAACCTCGCCTACTCGGTCGTGGAGAGCCGCTACACCACGTCCTACAACCTGCGGGTCTCGCTCTCGGCCCACGAGATGGGGCACAACTGGAACTCCGACCACTGCAGCGGTGGCACCTGCCACATCATGTGCGCGTCGAACAACGGCTGCGGCGGCGTCGTCGGGTCGAACCTCAAGTTCGGCCCATCGTCGATCTCGACGATCACCAGCTATCGCAACCAGCTCAGTTGCGACACCCTGCTGCCTCCTCCGTCGGACCTTCCGTTCGTGGACGAGTTCCTCTCCACCACCGTCAGCCCGTCGCGTTGGATCTACCGCAACGGAGCGATCAGCAGCAGTTCATCCGTCAACCCTCCATCTCCGACGCGGGCCCTGCAACTCGACGCCTCCGGCAGCGGCGAATTCGACGACGACGAGGTTCGCAGCAACTTCATTCCGCTCGACGGCCTCGGCGGCGAGACCGTCGAACTCGGCTACTGGACCCAGCACCGCGGACCGGAGGCCGGCGAAACGCTGGTCGTCGAGTACCTGACCTTCTTCAACGACTGGGTCGTCATCGGCGAGGTGGTCTCCGACGGCACCGTCCAGGAGGAGTTCGTCGAACACCGTCATGTGCTTCCGCAGAACGCCAAGCACGAGGAGTTCAGGATCCGCTTCCGAACCGAGGTGAATGAGACGAACGACGACTGGTTCATCGACAATGTCATCGTCGAGATCGTGCCCACCGAGCCCCCGCCGGCCAACGACGAATGCGCCGGCGCGATCGCGGTCGCAAGCGGCGCCACGCCCTACACCCTCGTCGGCGCCACGGCGGGCGAGCCGCTCATGCCGTTCGCCTGCGGCAACGGCACCGACTACGAGATGGCCGCGGACGTCTGGTTCGCCTACACCGTGCCTTGCAATGGACTGCTGGAGATCGACGCCTGCGACGCCGCATTCGACTCCTATCTCGCGATCTACGACGGGTCGGCGGGTTGCCCCACGGGCGTCGACGCTCCCTTGCTGTGCAGCTTCGACTTCCCGCTCTGCGGGACCGGCGCGAAGATCATCACCGCGGCCGTCGCGGGGCAGCAGCTCTTCCTCAGGGTCGGCACCTCCGATCCCAACGGCACCGGTGAAGGCACGCTGGTGATCACCTGCACCGGCGACGGACCCGCGTGTCCAGCCGATCTCAACGACAACGGCGAGGTGGGTGGTGAGGACCTCGCGACGATGCTCGGTTCCTGGGGGCCCTGCGTCGGCTGTCCCGCCGACCTCGACGGCAACGGCGAGGTGGGCGGCGCCGACCTGGCCGAACTGCTGAGCAGTTGGGGCCCCTGTCCCTGAACGAATCGGACTTGCGCCCCGCCTCCGGCTGGGTGTCCGTCATCGACGACCACGCCCCGCCGAAGTCGGCGGGGCGTGTCTTCTTGCCTGAGGCATCCGACGGCGGAGCGACTCCCGGTTCGAGCACCGCCACATCCGGTCAAACCGTTCCCAGGAGATCCTCGGCGAATCCGCTGGTCGAACGTCGCTCGGTGATCGGCCCGATCGCGTCGCCTCGCAGGAACTGCCGGATGATCCGCTCCTGCTCGTCGAGCGAGGCCGTATCCGCGTCGTCCAGCGATCGCAGGCGATCGAACTCGTCGCGGGTCCCGACCTTGAGCACCACCCCCTTGTCGAGCATCACCATCCGGTCGGCGATGGTGAACGCCGAGTCCATCTCGTGGGTGACCACGACGCTGGTGACCTCGAGCTTGCGGGTCAGGTCGAGGATCAGCTGATCGATCTCCGCCGACGTCACCGGATCGAGTCCCGCGGAGGGTTCGTCGTAGAAGAGGATCTTCGGGTCGAGCGCGAGCGCCCGTGCGAGGCCCGCCCGCTTCTTCATGCCGCCGGAGATCTGCGATGGCAGCTTCGCGGCATGCTCGCGAAGCCCCACCAGCTCGAGCTTGATCTTGACCTGGATGTCGATGATCTCCGGATCGAGCGAGGTGTGCTCGCGGAGCGGCAAGGCCACGTTCTCGGCAAGCGTCATCGATTGGAACAACGCACCGGACTGGAAGAGGATCCCGAAGCGGCGTCGAATCGAATCGAGCCCGGCCTCGTCGAGCGCCGAGAGATCCTGCCCGAACATGCTGATGCGACCCGAGGTCGGCTGCAGCGATCCGATCAACAGTCGCAGGAACGTGCTCTTCCCGCAGCCCGATCCACCCATCACCACGAGCGTCTCGCCGGGCTCGATCCGAAGGTCGACTCCTGACAGCACCGTCTGCGTACCGAAGACCTTGACGAGATCCCGTACCTCGATGATCGGCTCGGCGCCTGCGGGTGATTCCGCGTTCATGTCTCGCCACCCTCACCGACCTCGGCGTCCGGAGTCGATGCGTCCGGATCACTCCCGGCCGGCGGCATCAGCAGCAACCCGTCGGCGGAGTCCCCGACCTCGAGGTCCACGATCCGCAGGTCCAGCGTTCCCGGCAACGGCATGAACCGCACCAGCACCGGGACATCCCGGGACTCGTCGCCGAGCTTGAAGGTGGCCAGAAACGGCAGATCGATGGTGTTTCCGCTCGGGGGCGCCTCGGCGGCCTCGTCGAAGCGGATGGACTCGAACGTGCCGAAGCGATCCGTGATCGCCGACCAGCCGGATGCAAGGTCCTCGGCCGAGACCCCGTCGCCGAGGAAGCGAGCCGCAGCGGCCTCGAAGTCGCCCGACTCGAAGTCCGCGAAGACGTCCGCGGGGATCTCGACGGCCTGCCGGAACACCGCGTAGCCGCTCCAGGCGATGAACGCCCAACCCGCCGAGAAGACCAGGCCAAGCAGGATGCCGCCAATGGCGAGTCCGGCGCCGCGGACCCACGGCTTGCCGGCAGCGGCGATGAAGTGGGCGATTCCCAGCACCGGCGCCAGCAAGGACGTGACCGGGCAGCAGAAGACCAGGCCGCAGACCAGCGAGGCGATCGCCAGCTTCCCGGTGGTTGGGGGAACCGCGATGGTGCCGATCTCGGGCCCGGATGCCTCCGGATCCGCATAGGGGTTGTCTTCGTTCATGGACCTGACTCTCGGGTCGTTCCGAATTCGGAGACTCGTGCACTCCGGAACGCCAATGGTAGTGGCGACGCCGGAAGGGACGCTCAGCCTGGCAAATCGAGAGCGGAGGCGGCGGACTCCACAGCATCGCCTTCCGCAGCGTCGCCGGCGGGGCCGAGGGCCTCGTCGACGATGTCGGATTCGGCGTCATCGCCGATTCGGAGGTCGCCCAACTTCTCGTCGGCGATCAGCAGTTCGATCGGAACGGGCGTGGGATAGGGGTCGGCGAGGCTCGTGCCCGGCACCAGCAGCATGCGGAAGGTCCCGGTCAGATCCCGATCGCGGAATCGCCACACCGCCGCGGCCAGCAGATCCGGTTCTCCGAAGTCGCCCCCGTAGGTCCATCCACTGACCGAGATCGATTCGAAGGGGCCGTATCGCGACTGGGCCTCGCCGGCGAAGGCGATGATGTCGTCGGCACGACCGCCGTGCCTTCGCGGCCATGCCTCGAGCGTGGCCTCGAGGTCTTGGGCGGTGGCGGCGGCCATGAGACGTTCGACGCGATCGATGCTCCGCGACTCGACCTGCTCCTGGAAGCGACCGGCCATCCAGTCGAAGGCCAGGCCTTGCCCGAGCAGACCCAGTCCACCGAGCAGCATGGCCGCGAGAGCCAGGCCCGCACCTCGCACCTCCGCTCCCCGGCGGATCCGCGATCTGGCGACGAATCCAAGGACGACGGCAAGCAACGGAAACACCGGGCAGCACGGCAACGCCACTCCACCGATCGCGCAGACGATCGCCGCGATCGAGAGTTGGCTCAGCGGTCGGTTGGGATCGTCGGCGGCTTCCATCGGTTGCAGACTCTACCGGGCGAGACGATCCGTACACTTCGCCCATGGCGGCACCTTCGCTTGCGAACCGGCGCGTCACGGTGATGGGCATCGGTCGCTTCGGCGGTGGTCTTGGAGCGATCGAGCATCTGCTCGGCCTTGGGGCCCGGGTGCTGGCGACGGATCGTCTCGATGCCGAGTCGCTTGGCGAGACGCACGATCGGCTGCAACGTCTCGCCGCCGGCGAAGGACACCTCGAACTCCGGCTCGGCGAACACGAACCGCGGGACTTCCGAGGCGCCGATCTCGTGGTCGCCAACCCCGCGATCCCCGCGCCTTGGAACCACCCGTGCCTGCAGGCGGCACGCGATGCAGGGGTTCCGATCACCACGGAGATTCGAATCGCCATCGACGCCCTCCCCGGCCGACGCTTCGTAGGCGTCACCGGAAGCGTCGGCAAGAGCTCCACCGCGGCCATGCTGCACCACGGGCTCGAACGCATGGGCATTCCCACGGCGCTGGGCGGCAACATCGGCGGATCGCTGCTTGGGCAACTCGATCGGGTTCCTTCCGACGCGTGGGTCGTGCTGGAACTCTCGAGCTTCATGCTGCACTGGCTCGCCGAGGACGCTCGGCCGTGGTCGCCCGACCTCGCGGTGCTGACGACGATCCGGCCCAACCATCTCGACTGGCATCTCGATCTGGACCACTACGTCCGCAGCAAGGCGGCCATCGTGGGCGGCGATGGCCGTGCCCCTCTGGTCACCGCGTTCGAGGCGGAGGATCCCGATGCTGCAAGAGAGGCCGCGAAGGTCGGGGGGCCGTGGTGGCGCGATCCGGCCGATCGCTTCGCACCGACGTTGGCCGAGATCGATCCGGACGCGATCGACCTCGCGATTCCCGGCGAACATCAGCGACGCAATGCCCGCCTCGCGTTGGCGGCGATTCTTGCGATCCATGCGATCGACGGCCGAGCGGCCCCGGGGCAAGCACGACTGCTCGAATCGCTCGCGGACTTCCGCGGGCTTCCGCATCGTCTTGCCGACGTCGGGGAGCGGTCGAAGACGGCCATCCGGTACATCGACGATTCCAAGTCGACCACTCCCGAGGCGACATGCCTCGCGGTGGACTCGTTGGGCGATCGATCGCGCGTCCACCTGATCGCGGGCGGCCACGACAAGGGAGCCGATCTCGATTCGATCGCCGCGCTGACACCGTCGCTCGCCGGCCTCTACGCCATAGGAACCACTGCAACCCGCTTGGCGCAGCATCCCGACGCGATCCTGTCCGGAACCCTTCAGCAGGCCTTCGCCGATCTTCGCCCCCGCCTTCGAGACGGCGACATCGTGCTGCTCAGCCCGGGATGCGCCAGCTGGGATCAGTTTCGCGACTATCGCGAACGCGGCGAGATCTTCGCGCGCTTCGCCGGGGCGTCTTCGGCGGACGTGGAGGACTCGAGCCTCGACGTCGACGCGACGACCGATCAGTCGTAGATGCGGACCTTGCCCCGCGGCTTGGGCCCGCCTTCGGGCGTCCACCATGGGGCGGTCAGCGGATCGACGATCTCGAGATTCTCGTTGTCCGGAACCGGCGGATTCTCGGGAGCCGGCCGAAGCGCCAGATCGATCCTGCGGCAGTTCGCGGGCGGGACGGTCATGGCGTTGTTGAGACTGCCCATGGTGGAGATCTCGTCGAAGAGTTCCCACTCCATGAGATCGGGCGTCCACACCTCGTCGTCTCCCTTGCCTTCGAGGAACTTGAAGGTGAGCTGCTGGCCCGGGGGAATCGCCATCACGAAGAACGGCTCCTCCGTTCGGACATCGACCAGCGTGACCGTCAGCGGCTTGAAGGGAGTCGAGACGTAGGTGAACCCTCGCCCCGAGGCGGGCATGAACCCGCCATCCGGGGCGTAGCAGCCTCCGACCGCAAGCACTGCAGCGAGCGTGGGGGCGAGCATCGAGGCGGCGAGGGCAGGGCGGTTGGTTCGCATGGCGTTCGGCAGCGGCGTCGGGTCGGACGAGGTAGGGGCGATCGCATCCGGGCGAACGCTCTCCGAGCCGTCTTATCGACCACGGAACCCGATCGGCTCGGACAAACCGCGGAATTCTGTCGGTGGGTTATCGTCCCCGCCATGACCTGCCCACTGCGGATCGGCCACGGATACGACCTTCACCGCCTCGAGGCACCGCCGCCCGAAGGCGCGGGTCGGTCCCTGATCCTCGCGGGGATCCCCTTCCAACACCCGGTCGGACCGGTCGGACACTCCGACGGCGACGTCGTGCTGCACGCGGTCACCGATGCGATCCTGGGAGCGCTTGGATCTCCCGACATCGGACAGCTCTTTCCCGACGACGATCCTCGCTGGGAAGGCGGCGATTCGAAGATCTTCCTCGAAGAGGCCGTCCGAAGGATGACCGACGCGGGTTATCGGATCGTGAACCTCGACGTCACGGTGATCTGCGAGCGTCCCAAGCTCGGACCGGCGAAGGGCCGCATGATCGAGCAGATCGCATCCACGTTGGGCTGCGGGCTGGACCGGGTCAATCTCAAGGGCAAGACCCACGAGCGGGTCGATGCCGTCGGCGAGGGCCGGGCCATCGAGACCCACGCCGTGATCCTGCTCGAACGAATCGCCTGAATCCGATTCCGCATCGCGGATCGGCGGGACCGCGAGATACACTCGGGGGCTCGCCTCGAGGGGCGAGAGACGCCGCTCGCGACCGATGAACCGACGGCCGATCGGCCACCGGCTCGTCGGCGGTCCGAGCCCGCGAGGAGCCATCGGTCGTCGGCAGGCTTCGCCCCTCCCGGGACGCTCCGGACCGGACGCCCCACTTCAGGATCGCCCGCATTGGAAGACCTGCAGGCCTGGTTGACGGAACACGGTGCCAGCTTCGGCGCCTGGAGTCCGTTCCTGGTCCTGGGCCTCCTGCTGCTGTCGGGTTTCGGGATCCCCGTCTCGGAGGACGTGGTGAACCTGCCGGCAGGGATCCTGATCGGCCAGGGAAGTTGGCCGCTCGTCCCGGTCCTGATCGCCTCGTACGTTGGCGTGATCGGCGGCGATGCGATCTGGTTCTTCAACATCCGGACGTTCGGCACGCCGCTCCTCCACCGCCGCTGGTTCAAGCGGTTCGTCCACCCCAAGCGTCTCCTGCAGGTCAAGCACCAGATCGACCAGCGGGGCGCGTGGGTGCTGGTGGCGGCCCGATTCATCCCGGGCATGCGAAGTCCGGTGCTGACGGCATCCGCCCTGCTCCACATGCCGTGGCGGCACTTCCTGCTGGTCGAACTCCTCTGCGTGCTGATCACCGTCCCGATGCAGCTTGGGGCCGGATATCTGATCGGGCGGCACCTCGGCGGCGGCGATCTGGCCCGAACCGCCACGGTCGTCGTCGCGGTGATCGCCGGCGTGCTGATCGTCTCGGCGCTGATTCCGGTGCTGATGCAGGCGTGGCGCCGAAACCACCCCCTTCCAAGAGCGCGGGCCTCGTGGCTGCGGCGCTATCGTCCCCGACAAGGCGGCGAGAGTCCCCCGGCCGAGCCGCCCCTTCCGACCGCCTGACTTCATCCGGCGGAGAGACCGTCGCGTCCCCGCCACGTCCCGAGGAATCCCCTATGCGAGCGATCGTCACCGGCCAGGTCGGCATGGAGAAGAAGCCCTATCTCGACCAGGTCGCCCGCCGGGCCCGCGACGAGGGGGAACGCCTGGAGGTGTTCCATCTCGGCGACATGATGTACGCCGAGGCGCCGGACGTCCGACCCGGACGCATCCTCGACCTCTCCCTCAGCCGCCTGGCGACGCTTCGTCGTGCGGCGTTCCGCGACCTCATCGCCGCCACCAGCCCCGCGTCGGAGCACCGCAACGTGCTCGTCAACACCCACGCGACCTTCCGCTGGCGTCACGGCCTGTTCAGCGCGTTCGACTTCGATCTGATGCAGCGATTCGAACCGGACATGTTCATCTGCCTCGTGGACAACGTGGAGATGGTCCATCGGCGCCTGCATTCCGAACACGTGATCGACGCCACCCTGAAGGACTGCATGGTCTGGCGCGAGGAGGAGATCCTCGCCACCGAACTGCTCGCCGACGCCCTCGGCGGACGGAACCGCTTCTACATCCTCAGTCGCGGCCGCGAGTCCGACACCATCGAGACCTGCTTCCGCCTCGCCGCCCGTCCGGACATGCGGAAGGTCTATCCGAGCTTCCCGATGAGCCACGTCGTGGATCTTCCCGATGTCCTCGAGGAGATCGACCAGTTCCGTGCCGCGATCGCGAAGCACTTCATCGCCTTCGACCCGGGCGACGTCGACGAGAAGCTGCTGCTCGATCGGGCCATCGCAGCGGCCCGCGACGGCGAGGACTTCATCGAGGTCACCAGCCACGGGTTCGGAAAGTCCGGCACCGCTCCGCCGATGCGACTTCCGGTGCGCGAGGTCCTCGACATCGCAGGCGACATCGACGGCCAGATCTACATGCGGGACTTCAAGCTGATCGACCAGGCCGACATGATCGTCTCGCTGATCCCCGAGCTTCCCGGTGGCGTGCCCGGACTCTCCTCCGGCGTCGAACGCGAACTTCAGCACGCGTTCGAGCACACCAAGGAGGTCTACGTGGTGTGGAAGCCGAAGAAGGCGCCCAGCCCGTTCATCACCGAGACCGCGACGAAGATCTTCCGCAGCGTCGACGAGGCGCTCGCCCACTTCGAGACCGAAGGCATGTTCGCCACCGCCGGGCTCTTCGGGCACTGAGCCCTGTCCAGCGATGCCGCGGGTCCGCCTGACCGTCGCCTACGAAGGCACCGACTTCCACGGCTGGCAGGCCCAGACCCCGCCCGACGGTCCCCCGCTGCGCACGGTCCAAGGCGTGCTGTCGGACGTGGTGACTCAGGTGGTTCGGGCCCCGGTCACGCTCGTGGGCGCAAGCCGCACCGATGCCGGGGTCCATGCCATCGGTCAAGTCGCGGCGTTCGACGCCGATCTTCGCATCCCGATCGATCGTCTCGCGATGGCGATCACGGCACGCCTTCCCGCGGACGTGCAGGTTCGGGAGGCGTCCCTCGTCGCCGACTCGTTCGATCCCATCGCGGATCCGGTCAGCAAGGCCTACCGCTACCGGCTCGCCTCGGCGGAGCCGCCCCGCCGCTGGCCACCACTGTTCGATCGCCGGACCGTCGCATGGACGCGACACGATCTCGACGTCGCCCGGATGCAGGCCGCGGCGCAACGGCTCGTCGGCGAACACGACGTCGCCGGCTTCGCCCAGATCGACCACGGCCGTCGCACCACCGTGCGCACCATCCACCACTGCCACGTTCGCGAGTCCGCGTCCGGCGAAGTCGAC
Source organism: Planctomycetota bacterium (assembly GCA_017859745.1). Taxonomy (GTDB): domain Bacteria; phylum Planctomycetota; class Phycisphaerae; order Phycisphaerales; family SM1A02; genus VGXO01. The sequence continues at coordinate 14,717 of JAFMML010000040.1, read as the reverse complement.
ATCGAGATCGCCGGCAGCGGCTTCCTCTACAACATGGTGCGCATCGTCGCGGGCACGCTGCACGAGATCGGACGCGGCCGTTTCGACGGCGAACGCATCGACGAGATCCTCGCCACCGGCGACCGGCGCCTGGCAGGCCCCACCATGCCACCCGAGGGACTTTGCCTGATGTGGATCCGCTATCCCGGCGACGCCGAACCCTCGGCATGAGCCTCGGTCTCCGATCGGCACGGCCCCCATCGGCGATCGTCGTCGCGGTGGCGATCGCGACGGCGAACGCGGCGACACCGGTCGCTCCGGATCACGTCGCTGCAAGCGAGCCTTCGGCGGCACTTCGCTGGGAGAAGGCGGGGCGATCCCCACCGTCGCCCGCCTCGGCGGAGGACCGTCTCGATCTCGATCTGGACGCGCGCGTGCCGACCGGACCGGCGATCGAGGATCTGACCGCACGTCTCCGGGAGGAGATCCGACGCCTCGACGCCGGGCCCGCGACCGCGGCGGACAAGGTCGCTCGCGCCCTGCGCGAACGGGCGGTGCTGCTGCTGGAGGCTCGGGGCGGAGAGGCGGACATCGCGGCTCTGGCGGGTCTCCGCCTGGCGATGGCTCGAGCCGCGGTGGATCGGTACGCAACCGACACGTCGAGTTCGGTCGACGAACTCGCGGGCCGCCGCCTCGCCGCTTGGCGAAGTCTGCTTCTCGAACGGTTCGCGGACCGTTCGTTGGAGGATCTTCGCGAAGCGGTGAGCGGACGACGCGGTCTCGACGGGCCCCTGGCTCGAAGCATGACGCCGCTCCTCGAAGCGATGATCGCCGGAACCTCGCATGCCGCCGGCAACCACTGGCCCGCAGCGTCTCCGCACGAACTGACTCGCCCCGCCGCCGCGCCCGATGCAGACGCGACCATCGCCATCGACGTGGATCTCTCGGAGAACCCCGAGATCGCATCGACCTACGAGTCGTGGCGTCTCCGGGCCGTGCACGCCGACCTCTCCGCAGGCGCGATCGAGGCGACCGGCGCGGCGCTCGAGACGATCGTCTCGGCCTCCCATCTTCCGCCGCCGTTGCGGGACGAGCTGCTTGAAGCCAGCGTCGAACGCCTCGGCGATCGGCGCGACGACTCGATCTCCGCCGGCTCGGCCTGGATCGTCGCCGTCGGCGAACTTCTCGATGCGATCGACCGGGCCGCGCGACGTCCGGATCGATCTCGTCGGTCTCGGCCGATGCTGGTCGAGTCCGTGCTGCGACCGCTGACGACGACCGAATCCACCACGCCGGCCCAGACCGAATCGATCCGGCAGGCTGCGGCGACGCTCGCTCTCGGGAATCTCGCCGCAGCGATCGAGGACCGTGAGATCCGCCGAGAACTGCGAGCCACTCGAGCCACGCTTCGACGCCGCGCGATCGAGTCGGAGTCTCGATGGATCTCCGGCGTGTCGGACGCCCGTGCGGGCGGAGGGGTCGACCGGGCCGCAACCCGCGCCTCCGGGCTCGCCCACCTTCGGGATCTCGAGCGCCTCGCCGGACTCTCGACCCTGGTGGATCGCCTCGGCGGCTTCGATCCACGGGCGACCGTGCCCGCTGCGAACCGAGCTCGTGAACTGGCCGCACCTCTCGTCGAGCCGCTCAAGCGTTCCGCAGCGGCGGAGAACATCGACCGAACGCTCGACGCGTCGCCGCTGCGATTCACCGTGCTGGACGCCGACAGCACGTCGTTCGACGGCGCCGCGGCGCTGCGAGATCGACTCGATGCTCGGAGGCGGCAATGGATCGAGGCATGGACCGCCGGCGACGATCGGCGCGCCTCGTCGATCGAGGCCGAGTTTGCGACCCTGGAGGAACTGCTGGCGATCGTCGAGCAGGTCCAAGGCCTCCAGGCCGAGACCGGCGACTCGCCGGGGCGCCGGGTTGCGCCGTGGGCGGCATGGTGGGTGCGGCCCGAGGCGATCGACGCGGCGATCGGCACGCTCGCGCCGCGCCTCGCTCTGGCGACGACGGCCTGGCTGCGCGGCGACCTTCCGGCCGCGAGGCGAAGCCTGCAGGCCATCCGGGAGACCATGCCCATCGCCGCCTTCGCCATCGAGGTCGATCGCACGATCGGGTCGCGCCTCGCACCGCTTCCCGGAGGCGCGCTGGGTGTCGTCAAGAGCCTCGCCCTGCCGCCGGGGCCGCAGGCGTGGTTTCCACTTCCGAGACGCGATCTGGCCCGACTCTCCCTGCTCGAGTTCGAGCGCCGCGCGGCCCTCGCGGCGGGACGAGACGCCGACGCCGAGCGGCTGCGACTCGAGATCGCCGCGAGTCTTGCCGGTCCGCGCCGGTGAGCCGACTCCATCGCGTCGTACGATGACGCCGCGACGCCTCCTCGCCTCCGCGTCGCAGGAGACGCCCGTGAACATTCTCGTCGTCGGCGCCCATCCGGACGATCAGGAACTCGGCATGGGCGGCACGATCGCCCGGCTCGCCGCCGACGGTCACCGCGTGCATCTGCTCGACATGACCAACGGCGAGCCGACCCCCCACGGCACCCCGGAGATCCGGGCCCGCGAGTCGGCCCGCGCCGCGGAGATCCTCGGGGTCACCCGCGAATGCCTGGGTCTTCCCAATCGCGAAGTCGTCCACTCGGTCGAGGCGCGGCACGCGGTCGCCGGCGTCATTCGCCGCCATGCCGTCGAGGTCGTCTTCACGGCCTATCCGATCGACGCCCACCCCGATCACGTCGCGACGACCCGCATCGTCGAGGACGCCCGCTTCGACTCGAAGCTCACCAAGACGGATCTCCCCGGCGAGCCGATCTACCCGAAGTGGCTGTTCCACTACTGGTGCACGCATCTGAGAATCGTGCCCGACCCATCGTTCCTGATCGACACCACCGGATTCGCCGAGCGCAAGCGTGAGGCGATCCTCGCCTACGAGAGCCAGTTCGTGCTGCCCGAACGCAACCGACGGGTCCCCGACTGGATCGACTCCGCAGGCGTCTTCTTCGGCAGCCGCATCGGCACCGCGTCGGCGGAGCCGTTCTTCAGCCGCGAACCGCTGGGACTTGCCGGACTGTCTGGACTGACGTGAGCCGACGCGGCTCCGCTCGCCTCCGACCCAGGAAACCACCCTTCGGTCGTCCACTTCCGTCGTCCCCTTCCGTCATTGCGACCGTCGAGAAGGGAATCGGCGGCCTCGCGACGCCGGCGACGGCCCTCCCTGCCACAACTCAGCTACACGATCCAATCCACTGCGACGGCGCCGGTCTGGAACGGCACCACCAACGTCTTGACCGGCGGTGGTGAGCGTGTCGTTGGCTACAGCATGTTCTCGATGCTCACGTCCGACGTTCGGCTTGATCGAATCGTGCTGGACATGAATCTCAATACCGGTGATGGGTTCGGCATCGGGTTCACTCAGACCAACATCGCCGCCGGTGCCGTCCCCGGCGCCGGCCTTGCCGGTCTTGCCACCATCGGTCTCGCGGGCGTGTCGCGACGGCGCCGTCGCTGACTCGGCAGAACCCCCCGAGTCGATTCGGCTCGAATACCACCGCGACACTCCGCCCCCTCGGGCTGCCAGTTCTCTGGAAGGCCCGGGGCGGCGTTGTGTTTGGGGGCCGGGGGCTCGTCGGACTCGTCCGGCTCGGCATGGCGAGACTCTCGATGCGAGCGCCGAGGTGGCCGATCGCCGGACTTCAGATCGCCTTCACGATCTCGACGAGGCTCTCCGCGACATGCTGCCGCTGGGCGTCGCTGAGATCGGGGTAGATCGGCAGGGCGATCGTCTCGAGCGCCGCCCGCTCGGCATGCGGCAGGCATCCCGGCTCGTAGCCGAGGTGCTTGAAGCACTCCTGCATGTGCAGGCAGAGCGGGTAGTAGATCTCGCTGCCGATCCTGCGCTCGGCGAGGGCCTTGCGAACGTCGTCGCGGTGGGCCGCAGGCACGCGGACGACGTACTGGTTGTAGATGTGCCGGGCGCCGTCGACCGCCGGCTTCGGATGGCGAAGCGGCAGGCCGCCTTCGTCGAGCGAGACGTCGCTCGCCGCGGCGCCGGCCTCGGAGAAGAACGCGTCGTAGAACGCGGCGTTGCGCTGGCGTCCCTCGCTCCAGGCGTCGAGATGCCGAAGCTTCACCGAGAGCACTGCGGCCTGCAGGGCATCGAGACGCGAGTTGAGGCCGACCTCGTCGTGGTAGTACTTCGGCTCCATGCCGTGGTTGCGCAGGCGAGCCATGCGCTTGGCGAGCTCCTCGTCGTTGGTGACGGTCATGCCGGCGTCGCCGAACGCCCCGAGGTTCTTGCTGGGGAAGAAGCTGAAGGTGCCGATCGCGCCGCGGTTGCCGACCCGGATGCCGTCGCGATCCTCGGTGCCGAGGGCCTGCGCGGCGTCCTCGACGACGGGCACGCCCTTCTCCGCGGCGATCGCCAGCACGCGGTCGAGGTCGCACGCCTGTCCGAAGAGGTGCACCGGCACGATCGCCTTGATCCTGTTGAAGTTCGGGCAGGCGAACACCCGCTCGAGGCTCTCCGGACAGATGTTGCAGGTCGTCGGGTCGATGTCCACGAAGACCGGCTTCGCCCCGAGGCGATGGATGCTGCCGGCGGTCGCGAAGAAGGTGTAGGTCGGGCAGACGACCTGGTCGCCCGGACCGATGCCGAGGGCCTGCAGGGCCAGCAGGATCGCATCGGATCCGTTGGCGCACCCCACCGCGAAGCGGCTGCGGTTGTAGGCGGCGATCTCCTCCTCGAAGGCCGCGACCCGCGGGCCCATGATGAAGTACTGGCTCTCCGCGATCTCGCGAAGGATCGGCTCGATCTCCTCCCGGATGGTCGCGTACTGGGCCTTCAGGTCGAGCAGCGGGACCTCGATCTGCGAGGCGCTCGGGCTCTCCGTGGCGGTCGGGGTCGCGGAGGCGGGATTCGCGTGCGGGGAGGTCGCGGGTCCGGACATGGAGTCGTCCTTCCTGGGGGAATGGGCCGTCGCGTGAGCGACGCGCGAATCGAACAGTCTATCCCGCAGCGGCCCGTTTCCCAACGTTTCAGCGAGCCGATCCGCGGCACTTCCAGGGCCTTCAGACCCCGGTGCTGCCGAATCCGCCTTCACCGCGTCCGGTGCCGTCGAGTTCGTCGACCTCTTCGATGGCGGCACGGGCGATCGGGGCCAGCACCATCTGGGCGATCCGCATGCCCGGCTCGATGGTGAAGTCCGCCTTGCCCAGATTGACGAGCGGCACCTTCATCTCGCCGCGATAGTCCGCGTCCACGGTGCCCGGGGCGTTGGGCATCGAGATGCCATGCTTCGTGGCGAGCCCGCTGCGCGGTCGCACCTGCAGCTCGTGGCCGGGCGGGAAGGCGACTGCAAACCCACATGGCACGAGCAGGATCTCGCCCGCCGCGAGGACGAGCGGCGTCTCGATCGCCGCATGGAGGTCCATGCCTGCGGCGTGCTCGGTCTGATAGGCGGGAATCGTCGCCAGCGGCGAGAGACGTCTGATCCGCAGCGGCACGTCGGCCGCGTGGTGGGATTCACTCATTCGAGAAGTGTACCGGTGGGCCCTCGCAGGTCGCCGCGTCGGTCAAGCCGACGGAACGGCCCGCACCGCCTCGAGCACCTCCTCGGCGTGTCCGGGCACCTTCACCTTGTCCCAGCGTCGGACGACCTTCCCGTCGGGCCCGATCAGGTAGGTCGTGCGCACCACGCCCATGTACGTGCGGCCGTACATCGACTTCTCCTGCCAGACCCCGTAGGCGGCGCAGATCGGCGGTTCCCCGCCCTCGGGCGCGACGTCGGCGAGCAGGGTGAACGGCAGATCGTGCTTGTCGACGAACTTGCGATGGCTCTTCTCGCTGTCGGGACTCACCCCGAGCACCACCGCGTCCATCTTCGAGAACTCCGGATGCTGATCGCGAAACGCGCACGCCTCCTTCGTGCAGCCGGAGGTGTCGTCCTTTGGATAGAAGTAGAGGACGACCGTCCGCCCCGCGAAGTCGCGCAGGCGATGGGCGGCGCCGTCCTGATCCTTCGATGTGAATGCGGGGGCCTTGCGGCCGGGCTCGACGAGCGGCATGGTCGGACTCTCCTGAAGTGACGGTCCGGAGCCGCCGACGGGCGTCTCGAGTCGGACTCGACGTCGCTGCGAACTCCGACCGCTTCGCTCCGCCCCGCGAGGCGATTCGCTCAGTCGTGGTCGTCCCGACGGAAGGCCAGATCGGGGCGCCGGCTCGCGTGCGATTCGAGATGCCTCGAGCGCCAGCAGCCGACCCATCGCTCGGGCTCGATCTCGTGCAGGCAGTACTCGTTCCGGTCCGGCGCAAGTTCGGGCATGACCTCGTCGGGCGTCTGCGGGAACCACGGCACGATGCCCTTCTCGAACCCGGGAAGCAGTCGGAACTGCTCGGGATCGCCGACGACCTCCTCGACGGTGGTCAGTCGATCGCGATGGTCTCGGAGGCCGGGAATCGACTTGAAGAGGCCACGGGTGTAGGGGTGCAGCGGCCGATCGAACAGCTCGAAGACCTTCGCGTACTCGACGACCCGACCCGCGTACATGACGCAGACGACGTCGGCGTTCTCGGCGACCACACCGAGGTTGTGGGTGATCAGCATGATCGCCATGCCGCGCTCGCGCTGCAGTTGCCGCAGCAGATCGAGGATCTGGGCCTGGATGGTCACGTCGAGCGCGGTGGTGGGCTCGTCGGCGAGCAGCAGGTCCGGCTGGCAGGCCAGGGCCATGGCGATCATGACCCGCTGCCGCATCCCGCCGGAGAACTGGTGGGGATAGGCCTTCAGTCGATCCTCGGGCTGGGGAATTCCGACCTCGCGAAGCGCCCCCACCGCGATCTGCTGGGCCTGGTCGACATCCACGTTCTGATGCAGCAGGATCGCCTCGACGATCTGATCGCCGATCGTGTAGACCGGGTTCAGGGAGGTCATCGGCTCCTGGAAGATCATCGCGATCTCGCTCCCGCGAACCGACAGCATCTCCTGCTCGCTGCGAGTCAGCAGGTCGCGGCCCTTGAACAGGATCGAACCTCGGTCGAAGCGTCCCGGCGGCCGGGGAATCAGCTGCATCGAGCTCATCGCGGTGACGCTCTTGCCGCAGCCGGACTCGCCGACCACCGCAAGGGTCTGCGAGGGGTAGATCGTCATGTGGACGCCGTTCACCGCCTGGATGCGGGGACCGCCGGTGGAGTTGTCGAAGCTGACGGCGAGATCGGCAACCTCGAGCAACGGCGTCTCGGGATCGAGCGCCGCCGCCGCGGGAGCCGCCTGCGAGACCGGTCCGGGGGCCGTCATGTCTGCGCCGCCTTTCGAAGCTTGGGATCGATCGCGTCGCGCAACGCCTCGCCGATCAGGTTGTATCCCAGCACGGTGAGGAAGATCGCGCAGCCGGGGAAGATCGCCAGCCACCAGACGAACGTGCCGGTGGTGTTGGTGGCGCTCGCGAGCAGCTTGCCCCAGCTGGCCTGGCCTTCGGGACCGAGACCGAGGAAGCTGAGCGTCGCCTCCGCGAGGATCGCCGCCGCAATCGCGAAGGACGCGTCGACGAGGACCGGGGTCACGCCGTTGGGCAGCATGTGCTTGAACAGGATCGACCGCAGCGGCAGGCCGACGGCCCGTGCCGACTGGACGAAGTCCTGGCCCCGCATGCGCAGGAACTCGGCGCGGATGAACCGTGCAGCGCCGGTCCAGCTCACGCAGCCGATGATCGCCATCATCACGTAGGTGTTGCGCGGCAGCACCGCGGCGGCGACGATCAGCAGGAACAGCACCGGAATCGCCATGAAGATCTCGACGACGCGATAGAGCAGCAGGTCGACCTTGCCGCCGAAGTAGCCCATCAGGGAACCGATGGTGACACCGATCAGAACGGCGATGCCCGTCGAGACCAGTCCGACGGAGATCGACAACCGACAGGCGTGCATCATCTGGCTGAGCACGTCCCGGCCCACTGCGTCGGAGCCCATCATGAATCGGCGCTCGGCGAAGGGACCGGTCGCATCCTCGACCTTGTCTCCGATGGGAAGTCCCGGCGCGAACAGATCGAGGTCGGAACGGGACTGGTTGGGCGACCACGGCACGAGCGTCCATGTGGCCCGCAGCGTGCCCGCCGCCTCCTGCTCGATGTAGGACTCGTAGTCGATGAGGGGATCGCTCCACCGATCCACGACCAGCGTGCCGGCACCGACCGCCACCAGCAGCACCGCGGCGGCACGCCCAAGACGCGAGTCGCAGGTGGGCACGAGGAACGCCAGCACGCCCGTCACCGCGGCTGCCACCGCGGCGCACGCTGCGGGAAACCACGACGCCCGGCCGTGTTCGAGCATCCAGTCGGGGGCGTTGGGACTGCGGCTCCATGCGGACAGACCCACCCCGGCGGCCACCACGAATCCCGCCTGGACCGCCGCCACGAACAGCATGCCCGCCCGGGTGGATCGCGCCAGCGACATCGGGATCAGCAGCCAGAGCAGGCCGATCACGGTGCCGAACAGCAGCAGCAGATCGGTCGCGTCGAGGTTGCGCCAGAGCGGGCTCCAGGACTCGGTCACCTGCCCGTCGGGGCCGATCCGCTCGGCCCACAGCGGCAGTCCGTTCGCGATGACCGGACTGAAGACGGCGAAGAAGGCGACGATCCCGATCCAGACGATCGCCAACAGCGCTCCGGGCCGGCGCACCACCCGGCCCCACGCGTCCTCCCAGAAGCCCTTGGCCTCCACGGCGCCGATGCCGCGCATCAGATCGACGCCGGTGACGGACTCGGGCATGGGGGTCTTGGAGTCGCTCATGGTGCGAAGGGTCGGATGCGATCAGTCGTAGGACACTCGCGGATCCGCGAATGCGTAGAGGATGTCCGCGAGAAGGAGGGCGAAGAGGTTCACGAAGGCGATCATCAGGGTGTTGGCGAGGATCAGTTCACGGTCGCGAAGGTTGATCGCCTCGATGATCAGACTGCCCATGCCCGGAATCGAGAAGATCCGCTCGATGACCACCGAGCCGGCGAGCATGGCCGGAAACACGCTGACGAACATGGTGATGAGCGGCAGCAGGCTGTTTCGGAAGACGTGCCGCAGAATCACCGTCCGGGCGGGCACGCCCTTGGCCCGGGCGGTGCGTACGTAGTCGGCGCTCAGGTTGTCGAGCATCGCGGCTCGGGTCTGCTTGGCGAGCACCGCGAACCCCGCGTAGACCAGACAGGTCACCGGCAGCACGAGATGCCAGAGGAGATCCAGCAGGTAGCCCGGCGCGAATCCGTTCTCGCCCCACGTCGGCAGAAAGAGGTAGTCCTCGGCCGCCTTGTCGTGCAGGCCGCTGACCGGAAACCAGCCGAGATACTGCTCGTTCGCGAGATAGCCGATCGCGAGGACGCCCGCCCAGACCGTCGGGACCGACCAGAGCGCCACGAAGAGGGCGCCGCTGGCGATGTCCCACCATCCGCCGCGTCGAACGGCCGCGAGCATGCCCGTCGGAATGGCCACCAGGTAGATGACCGGAATCGCGATCAAGTTGAGCAGGATGGTGACGGGCAGCGCCGCGGCGATCAGATCGACGACCGGCCGACCGCGGCTGAACGCGACGCCGAAGTCCGGCGGACCGAGGCTCAGGACACCGGGCAGAACCGGTACGCCGACCTCGGGATAGGGCTTCGCGTCGAAGGCCCTCTGCAGGCGGTTTCTCGCCACCACCGCGGCCTCGTAGGCCTCCAGCGTGGCGAGCGCCGCCGCCTGCACCGGGGCCCACGAGGGCGCCGCGGTCTCGGGCCGATGGTCGGTCAGCACGCCTTCGACCGGTTCACCCTCGGCGTCGACGGCGTCGGCGATGCCGGTCTCTCGGGCGTAGCGAACCACCGCCTCCTCGAGGAACTGGTTGGCGGCGATGTAGTCGGCCCTCGCCTCCATGTAGTCGCGGCTCGCGGCTCGATGCTCGGCGACTGCCTGCTCGCCATCGAGCAGCGGGCCTGGGGGCGGCAGCGTGGCCAGACGTGCCCGGGCCTCCTCGCCGAGTTCGAGGTCGGCGAACCAGTCCTTCGACAGGAAGAATCCGTCGAGGGCCTTGGGCGTGCGGATGATCTCCCCGCTCGGCGAGATCTGAGCCCGCGTGCCGAACTTCACCGGACTGATGCGCCCGAGCCAGCGGACGTATTGGACCAGCACCGGATCGTCGAGTCCGTAGCGGTCCTCGAGATAGGCCTCGAGCTGGGCGGCCTTGCTCGCCTCCATCTCGCCGCCGCTCACCCGAAGACTCGCCCCGATGCCGCCCGGCGACAGGGCGATCAGCAGGAACACGAGAAGGGTGATCCCGATCAGCGTCGGGATCATCACGAACAGGCGTCGGGCGATGTAGGCGGCCATCGGCGTGAAGGGCTGGGTCGCGCGAGGGCCTCAGGAGCCCGGCTGGGTCACCATCTGACCGGCTCGGAAGAACTCGGTGCGATCGAGGCCGGCCTTGTACGTGTTGACGTTGCCGATGTCGCCCTTCACGAAGCGGAGCCACGGGGAGACGCGGATGAAGGTGTACGGCTGGGACTCGTGCACCACCGAATGGAACTCGTGCCAAAGGTCCATGCGCTCGCCGGTGTCGAGCGTCGCCCGGATCCGGTCGATCAGCGAATCCGCGTCCTCGTTGGCCCACTGGATGAAGTTGTCGCCCTGGTCGAGGATCGACTCGGAGTGCCAGATCTGGCGAGGGTCGCTCTCCGGTGCGCTCGCCGACCAGCCCATCATCAGGGCGTCGAAGTCGCGTTGCTTCAGCAGGTCGGCGAAGATCGACCAGTCGACGAGGCGGATGCTGCAGCGGATGCCCGCACGGGTGCACTGGTTCCGGACGTAGCTGGTGATCTGCTCGACGATCTCGCCGCCGGTGGACATGGTCAGTTCGAACTGGAACTCCTGTCCATCCTCGTTCTCGAGAACGCCATCCCCGTTGCGGTCTTCCCAGCCGGCCTCCTTGAAGAGCGCCGCGGCGCGTTCGGGGTCGTAGGGCCACGCCTCGACGTCGGGGTTGGCGGTCGGGCTCTCGGGGTTGTTGGGCCCGGTCGAGACCACGCCGATGCCGTCCCAGATGTCGCGGATCATCCGCTCGCGGTCGAGGATCATGGTCATGCCCTGGCGAACCCGCTCGTCGTGGAACGGCGTCAGACGTCCCTGACGAGGGCCGCACTGCCAGGCGATGAAGCTGTATCCCGATCGCATGTTCACCCACTGCAGCGACCAGTTCTCGTCCTCCCAGTCGCCCTCCTCGCGGGCGGCGTTGAACTGGGGCGAGGTGGGCGTGATCATGTCGCCCTCGTCGTTGCGATAGGACACGAGGCGAGCAAGGTCGTTGGTGACGGTCTTGTACCGAAGCCGCTCCAGCGGCGACCGCGGCCCCCAGAACCGGTCGTTCCGGACCAGCACGACGTCCTCTCCGGGAGTCCACTGCCGATCCGGGTCGAGGCCCTCGATCTTGAAGCCGCCCGAACCCATGAGGAGGCCGGTGGACTGGTTGATCTCGGAGGGCTCGAACTGCGAGTAGAAGTGCTTGGGCAGGACGTAGATGCCCATCGAGTAGGAGAGGTTCGTGAACATCGCCTTGTCGAAGGTGAACTCGACGGTCTTGTCGTCGACGACCTTCACGTCCTGGATCATGCCCAGGGTCGAACGGGCGCGTTCCGCCTCGATCTGCGGGTTGAAGACGTAGTCCTGGAGCGTCCAGCGAACGTCCTCGGCGGTGACGGGCTTGCCGTCGCTGAACACCGCGTCGTCCCGGATGCGGACCCGCAGCCACAGGCCGTCGGGATCCTCCTGCCACGCCGAGGCGAGTCGCCCTCGCAGCTCGAGCGTCGCAGGGTCGTAGCCGGCCAGGGAGTCGGCGACTTCGTCGATCACGCGACGGCCGTACACGTCCGTCGAAAGGTAGGGCACCAGCTTCGCGGGCTGGGCGCCGAAGATCTCCGTGAACTCGCCGCCGGCCCGAAAGCCCGGCACGTCCGTCGGCGGCGACACGAACTCCCACGGCTTCTGCCAGGCGATCTTCACTCCCGGTCGCGCCCACGACTCGTCGCGTCCGCCGCTGCCGCCAGAGGGCGCCGAGGCGGCGGGCGTGGTCGCGGTGGCGATCCCGGTGGTCGCGGCGGCGACCTGGCCTCCACCTTGGATGATCACGTTGACGGGACGCTCGAGGATCGCCTGGCGCAGGGCTGCGATCTCCTTCGCAAGATCGCCTCCGCCCCCGGTGCCCCCACCGGTGAAGAGTTGGGTCTCGACGTCGGAGAGGCGACGTTCGAGTCCCTGGAGCACCTCGAGACGGCGGTCGCCGGCGCTCATGGAGAGCCAGACGCTCACCAGCACCGCGCCGACCAGCACGAGCAGCAGGAAGTCCTTGATTCCGAAGCGGTTCTGCATTGGGGATCGCCTTGCGCCGGAAGACGCCGTTGTCCGTTTCTCGTTCGCCGAGTGCGACGGTCTCCCGGGTGAGGTACCCCACCCGAGACGATGGCCACAGAACCGTACGCTACGGGGTTCCCGACCCGGGATCAAACCCCCTTCGGATGTGATCGCCGACGAGATTGAGGGCCAGGAGCGTCGCGGAAAGCGCCACGCAAGGCGCCGCCAGCAGCCACCACCGGCTTCGGAACGGATTGAGTTCCTGCAGGCCCTCGGAAGCGAGGTTTCCCCAGCTTGGCAGGGGCTCCTGCACTCCGATGCCCAGGAAGCTCAGGAAACTCTCGGCCAGCATCGCCGCCGGCACCGCCAACGCCGCGTAGACCAGCACCGGCCCGGCCAGGTTGGGCAGCACATGCCGGACGAACCGTCGGCGACGGGGCACTCCCAGCGCCTCGCAGGCCTCCATGAAGGGGCGGGTTCGCAGGCTCAGCACCTGCCCCCGCACGATCCGGGCCAGCGTCAGCCACCCCACCCCACCGATCGCAACGAACAACGTCGCCAGACCGATCCACTGCCGTGCCGCCGGTCCCAGATCCCAACCGGCGCGCGACACGGCGCCGTCGACGGCGACGGCCAGCAGCACGACCAGCAGGATCGACGGGAGGCCGAACAGCACGTCCACGATCCGCATGAGCACCGCATCGGTACGGCCACCGGCGAAGGCGCTCGCGGCGCCGTAGAGCGTGCCCAAGAGCACCGCCACGGCGGCGGCGAAGAATCCCACCGCGAGGCTCACCACTCCGCCGGCGAGGAGTCGCGCGAAGACGTCCCGGCCGAGGCGATCGGTGCCGAGCACCCGCCCCGGGACGTAGAGATCGGCGCTGCGAGCGGCCTCGAGACGCGCCAGAACGTCGGCATGCTCGTCGGCGTCCGCGGCGCCGAGCCAACTGGGCGGCAGCAGGTTGAGTTCGAGGTTTCCGACGGCGTACCGGGGGCCCCCGACGCCGCTGGCGTCCTCGACACGCCCGAACGACCAGGGGATGGCGACGAGGCAGCCGCCGATGACGACCGCCAGCAGCACGGCGCCGAATCGAACGGCGCGACCGGCCTTCGGTCGGACGCGACGACGCGACCGATCTCCATCGTCGGTCGCCGAGATCCGTCCGGTCCGTTCCTGCGGGATTGCGCCGCTCACCTCCGCAGACTAGCCGCGGCCGAACCGAAACGCGGCGTGGCGTGCGTCGGCACGAGGTCGATCACCCCGCGAGACCGCGGCGATGATCGTCACGGAGTCGGCGGACTCGGACGACCGGGGCCGCGTGGGCGGCGATTCGATCCTTCCTCCTCGAGGCGTTCGGAGCGCCCCGAGCCGTTGCGGCCGTTCCACATGCCTCGGCCGCCCGACTCCGGCCGGATCTCCGGCACTGGAAGCTCGCGGCCGCTCAAGACCAGCTCGACCATCTCGGCGACGGCGGCCTCGCGGTTCTCGGCATCGGTGGCGAGCTCGGCCCGCATGCGTCGGATCGCCTCGTCCATCGCGGCGAGTTCGAGACCCCGCACCCGGAGGCCGAGATCGACCTGTCGCTCTGCGATGGACCGAATCCGGTCTTGGATCTCGTCGCGCTGCGCGGCGGCCGAGTCGCCCTGGGCCTGCAACTCCTCGTGACGAGCCGCGAGCGTCCGCAACTCCATCTGGTTGCGCAGCTCCTCGAGCTTCAGGGCATAGAGCTCCGGATTCCGCTGGCGAAGCATCGCGAGCGTGAACAGGCGACGCGCCTGTCGGCCCAGCACCCGTTCGAGAGCTTCGGGATCGCGTTCCCGCAGCTCGCGAAGTCGGGCCCCGCCGTCGGGGAAGACCTCCCCCGCCACCTCGACGATCGCATCGATCTGTTCGGGCGACAGGCGCCGACGTGGTCCGGCGCCTCGACCGTCGCGGCGGTCGTCGTCACCGATGCCGCCGCGTGGCGGCCCATCGAGGTCCGGACCGCTTCCCTGCGGCCCCTGCCGCGGGGGCCGCTCCTGACCGACGGCGACCAAATCGCCGAGTTGGCTGGAGACCGGGCGTGCCCACGCAGAGGCCGAGAGCAGGCCGGTCGCCATCAGGATGGCCAGCAGTCGGGCGACGACGTCGGGTCGTGGGCGGCATGGCATCGGTCACATCTCCTCGCCGACACCGTCGAGGGTGCCGAAGATCGCGTCGAGCTCCAGAAGATAGTCGTCCAGTCCGGCGCGACCGGACTCGAGCACCGCGTAGAGATCCACTCCCGGCTCGTGCCCGGCGATGTCCTCCCAGTTGGCGGCATCCGGGTCGATCATCGCCAGCAGCAGCGGCTCGGACGCCGACACGCCCCCGATCACTTCGGCGGTCTCGAGTGCGGCGA
>JAFMML010000094.1:3556-7710 GCA_017859745.1 Planctomycetota bacterium | reverse complement strand
TCCTCGAAGAGGGCTCGGGTCAGCATCAGATTGCTCGAGGTCACCACCCAGTTGAAGGTGAGCAGGCCGAATCCGAAGGTGGGAAGCCGGGCGATGTCGGCGAGGCCCGCGGGGTTCACCTCTGCGAACAGCGGCAGTTCGTCGGCGCCGGGCCCTCCGGCGAACTCGACGCCGGAGACCGCGAGTTCGCGTCCGGTCGACTCGAGGGTCGCGTGCAGCGCCGCGAGTCGTCCGGGCAGGTACACGTCGTCGTCGTTGAGGACCGCGACGAAGGGCGCCTCGGTCATCGACACGCCTCGGTTGATGGCGACCGCCG
This sequence comes from Planctomycetota bacterium, assembly GCA_017859745.1. GTDB lineage: Bacteria > Planctomycetota > Phycisphaerae > Phycisphaerales > SM1A02 > VGXO01. The sequence continues at coordinate 7,394 of JAFMML010000094.1, read as the reverse complement.
CGCCGGCGTTCTCCTGCCGCACCAGTCGGGTACGAGTCCCGCGGGACCGCTCCAGCGCCGCTCGGGCGACCTCGAACGACTCGTCGTCGGATCCGTCGTCCACGACGACCAGCTCCGCCGGCGACGGATCCTGCGACAGCACCGACTCGATCGCCTCGGCGAGAAACGACGCGTGGTTGAACGCCGGGACGACGACCGCGATCGGGAGGGTCGTGCGCGAATCGTTCACTCCGATTCGGTCTCGCGCTCGGTCGATGGATCCGTGCGCCCGCCGCCGCCCGTGGCCCCGACGTCGGTCAGGCGCTCCACCAGACCGGCGGACTCCAACTGCTCGAAGAACCGTTCGACATGCTCTCGATGCGTCTCGACGGGCGTGTCCGGATGACTTTCCGCAAGGAGCGAGACCAGCGCGGCGACGGTGCCGAACTCGTCCGGCTCGGCCAGCGCCTCCCAGAGGATCGTGGCGACCTCGTTCAGCGAACGGATCTCGGCCCGCTCGAGATGCAGCAGGGCCAACTCGCCATCGAGCGGCTCTTCGTGGACATGGGGACTGCGGCGATAGCGAACGAGGTCGTCGGACATGGTCGGCCTCCCGATCCTCGTCCGGATCGGTCCACCGGGCCACCCTTCATGAGTGATGGTCGTCTGGCGACGAGCGGACGACTCGAGGCGTCGAATCCGGTCGGGGCCGTTCGAGTCAGGGACGGGCGTGGGCCCGGGGCGTCACCGTGGCGGCGACGACCACCGGCACCGCGACCGCTCCCGTCCGCACCAGTCGCCTGACGAAACCGCGCCGAGACGACGGCCGAGACGACGGCCGAGACGGCGCCCTTCCGGTCCTCCGGGTCGTCGACGACGATTCGGAGCCCTCGCCCGAGGATGGCCGGCGGTCGATATCTCGGTTCATGGTCGAAACTCCTTCTTCATCCGTCGGCGATGCGGCCGTCGCACGCGACGCTGGTGCGGTCGCGCCGATCGAGACGACCTCGCGACATCACATCCGTCAGGAGGCATGAGCCCGCGACTGGATCGTCGCGGAGGCGATCACGGGGATCGCCACGGCCCCGACCTTCACGAGCTTCGAAACGAAGCGACGGCGCGAGGCGTTGGACCTGGCCGCATCGGTCGGCCTAGAGCTCTTGTTTCCACCCGTGCTGGAAGCATCGAAATCATTGGGCCTGCGGGTCATCGCCATCTCCTCTCACGGGTTCGTCGCGGTTCCGGCACGCGAACCGATCGCGGTTCGCGGAACGTCGCCGCGTCCACAAGAGTACTTCCGCCGATCGCAACGGCTCGAGAATTCCCAAAGAATCGAGGGATCGGATCCTGCGCGCGGTCAGGCGGCGCCGACGGCAGATCTTCCAAGGCACCGCCACACCTCTCGAAGCCGGCGAAGGTCGGCCAGACTTGGGCGTGGTCCCCACCGCGTCCGCCACGCGGGCCGGGCCGCTGCGATCCACCTTGCCCATCCCCGTGGTCGTGGCAGGCCCATCGGCAGCATCCGCGTCGAGGCCATCGCCGTCGACCACCGTGCCGGCGAACGCGGCGTGGGGACGGCGTCTCGCCACCGCGGCAGCGAGAGTCCGAGGTCTCGTTCGAACAGGTCGAGGATCCACCCGAGCCGCTCGAGCCGGCGCGGATCGCCCACGAGACCGAAGACCTCCTCCGGATCCTCGACGTCCGCGACCTGCAGACGCAAGGCGAGATCCGCAAGCCAGCAGAGACGCGTGCCTTCGACCTCCATGTGCGGCCCGCAGTGGTGGTGGATCAGCGTGGCGAGTTCGGGCGTTCGTCCGAACACCCTCCACGGTTGCGCCGGCCCGTGATCTGGCATGTGGCCGACGGTCAAATCTCCTTCGAGGCACTCGAAGATCCGAAACCGATGGTGCAGATCGATCTCGATGCCGAGGCGATGCCGCAGATGGATCGCATCGCTCTCGGGCTCGTCGATCGGCTCGAAGCCGAGCGGTTTCAGGGCCTCGACGCAGCGATCGCGATTCGCACCCGGCATCACCAGATCGAGATCCTGCAGCACGCGGGCACCGAGATCCGGCGACAGCCAGTCCACGTAGTGGATGCCCTTGAAGAGGATCGGCCGTTCGCCAGCCGCTTCGAGCGCTGCGAAGACTCGGTCCGCCATGGCGACGAGGGTGCGATTGCGAAGACGGTGGTGCCGCCACGCCGGCTCGAACCGTCGCCGAATCGATTCGGGAATCCGGTCCTTCAACGGCGTCCCGGCGAGAAGAAATCCGACCGTCGGATCGAAGCGATTGGCCGCGGCGGCGAAGGCCAGCGCGTCGACGTCCACCGGGCCGAGCGCCTCGAGCCTCCTGACCAGCCGATCCTCGTCGAAGGCGGCACCGCCGACCAGCCGCGCCAGCAGCAGTCGAAGGATCTCATCGGTGGGCTCGTGGATGCTGGACATGCTCGCGGACGATCTCGGTTCGCAACGGTGCTTCATCGGCTCCGCGGGCCGACCAGTCGTCGAAGTCGATCGACGAGCCGCGCCGCCCCCCACGAGGGAGGCCTCGTGATCCTCGCCGCCCGCCAGCGCTGTCGCATGGACATCGGCAGTCCTTGCAGCGCTCCTCGCAACGCGTCGAGACGAGGACCGACGATCTCTTCCGCGATTCCCGGCAGTCTTGCCAGTTCGCCCGTGGCGGCAACCAGCAGACCGATGGTCCCGTCGCGCCGTGCCGCCTCGGCCACCGCCCCGGTCTCGAAATCGCCTTGGCCCGCGAGCAGGCGATGACTCGAAATCACCCAACGAATCCCGCCGGGTGGTCGCCATCGCCAGCCCCGCGCCAGCAGCATCGCCAACGCCTCCTCGCCCGTCGGTGTCCGCCACGGCGTCTCGGCCGTCGGTGCGTCCGTGCCGATCACCACACCTCCGCCGCAATCGTCGGTCCAACGCCCGTGCCAGGCGGCGTTGGGACCAATCGCGATCGGCAGACGCCGAGAATCGACGAGTGCAGGGTGCCCCTCGCCTGCGGCCTCGAGCCGCCCCTCGACGAGCACCTCCTCGGGCACTTCGAGCGCCAGGAGTTCCACCGACCGGACCGGCATTCGCGTCCAGGGATGCTCGGCCAGGTCGCCCACCGCCACCAGGTCGTATCCCGAACGCCGGAGTCGCCCGGCCCCACGACGTGCCGCCTCGATCGCGAGCGCCGACATCACCCGAGCTCGCCGCAGCCAGCCTCGGCTTCGTGCCGCCTCCGATCCGTTCCCCGCTCGCTCGCCGAGACGCTCCACCGCGATCGCCGCCAACTCGTAGCTCGCGCCGTCGAGATGCTCGAAGTCGCTCCGTTCGAGCCAACGCCGCCAAGCGTCGCCCGCCGCCGATTCGCGACCAAGGCACGCCTCCACGAGCAGACGGTGCCCGGCGTGGAGTCGGGGTCCGTCCCACGGTTGGATTCGACTCGGATCGAACGCCCGCCGTCCCGTCGACCCGCGCTCGCCCGCCTCAGGAGGTCTTGGGCCAGCCATCGTCGTTGGTCTCGTGGATCGGATCGAGAAGCAGCAGTTCCTGCATGTCCTCGAAGACCTCGAGACGTGGCGCGAGGTACGGGGTCGCGGGCCCATCGGCATGCTTCATCGTGTCCGGCAGCTCGCGAGGTGGCGCCGCGACCGCAAGGCCGTGCTCGAGGAACTGCCCGAGCAGGTCGCCGACCTCCTGCTCGATCGTCCCGCCTTCCCCCTCGAAACGGCGCACCGCCTCGGCGAGGATCTCGTCGCGACCCGCTCCGGCGACGACCAGGGGCCAGATCTCGGCGGCGGATCCTCCAAGGCTGAAGTAGGTCCCCGTGCCCAGGTGCACCAGCACCGCCTCGCCCTCGAG
>JAFMML010000094.1:0-3197 GCA_017859745.1 Planctomycetota bacterium | reverse complement strand
CGCGTGGCCTCCGCCGATCGGGTGGTGTTGGTCAAGTGCACCCGCCGGCGGAGGACGACATCCTCGATCGGCACGATGCGGACGCCGGCGATCATGGCCCGATGATGCCAATCGAGGAACTCGCCCGCCTTCAGGGTCGCGTCGAACGGACCCGTGCGATCGAGCGCCTCGCGACGGATCAACAGCGACGGCAGGGCCGCACCGGGCTGGGGCTCGTCGGGGATCTCGAACCGCGCCGCATCCCGCTCGGAAAGGTCCTCCGAGGCGAAGTGTTCGACTCGCCCCATCACTCCGTCGACCCGATCCGCAGCAAGGAGTTGGCGGACCATCACCGCCAGACGCCCCGCAGGCCAGAGATCGTCGGCGTCCTGAAACGCGACCAGCGGTGAATCCAGCCGATGCAGCCCGGGGTTGACCGCTCCACCGGGTCCCTGCCGAGCCTGGTGGACGACGGCGACCCGTTCGTCCGCCTCCGCGAACCGATCCGCGATCGCACCCGAACCGTCGGTCGAGCCGTCGTCGACGATCACGACCTGTCGCGGCGACGGAATCTGCTCGAGCACGCTGCGCACCGCCGCGTCGAGATACCGCTCGGCGTTGTGGACCCGAATCACCACGCCAACGTCGTGATCGCCGATCGCGCAGCTCACGCTCCCCGCTCCCGCTTCACCGCTGCCGCCCGACGAAACACCTCCAGCATCTCCCTTCTGATCGTGGACGCGTCCGCCGATTGACAGCCGGCATGCACGCGACGATCCACGAGGGTCTCGTCGAGTTCGACGGCGCGAACCCCGCTCGAACGCACTCGCTGGAACCAGAGCAGATCGCTGGTGGCCTGCAGCGACTCGTCGAACATCCCGGCGGCCTCGAAGATCGTCCGTCGCACACAGATCGCGCTCGGCGTCCAGGCGACGATCTCCTCACCGAGAAGCTCCGGCCGCTGCCACGGCGGCCGCGGCTCGCCCTCGAGCAGATCGAACCGCTGTCGGCCCACCGAGATCATGGCAGCGGGATCCCCCTCGAGCGCCTCGCGATGCCGTCGCAGCGCCGCCGGTCGCAGCAGATCGTCCTGATCGAGAAACGCGATCAGTTCGCCGGTCGAGGCGGCGACGCCTCGGTTTCGGGCCGCTCCGGGCCCATGGTTTTCTTGTCGAAGCAACGAAACCTCTGGGATTGCCGCGGCGATCTCCGGCCCGCGATCGGTCGAGCCGTCGTCTACGACGATCAGCTCGTGGGGCGGTTCCTCCTGCGCGAGCACCGATCCGATCGCCTCGGCGATGAAGCGTTCGCCCTGATGCAGCGGGATGACGAGGGACATCGTGCTCATGGCGCCTGTGGGGAACATCGGTCCGACTCCGTTGCCGACACGGCTCGATTCGGCCGATTCGTCCCAATCACCGCGCCGCCGGCGGGCCGCCACGTCGCCGCGCCATCACCGCCCGCACCGCCCGCAGATAGTCCCGCTTCGACTCCGAACCTCGCGTGAAGTTGTGCAGGTGCACCCGACGGCGAAGGGCGAGCGTGTCGACCGCCTCGATGCGAACGCCCGCACGCGTCGCCCGGTCGAACCACTCGAGGTACTCCCCCGCCGACAGCCCGTCCATGAACTCACCCGCACGTTCGAACGCCGAACGCCGAACCACGAGCGACGGCAGGCCGGCGCCGGGTTGCGGTCCATCGGGGATCTCGAAGTTCCGCGCCTCCTCCTCGGACAGTTCCGACGACACGAAGTGCTCGACCCGACCCATCACGCCGTCGGGCGCCGGATCCGCATGCAGTCGATCGACCATCTCCGCCAGTCGCGAGGCCGGCCACAGATCGTCGGCGTCCTGAAAGGCGACGATCGACGTCGTCAGGGCATCGACCCCGTCCTGCGCCGCTCCGGCCAATCCTCCCCGACGCTGAGGCAGGACCCGAACGGCATCGCCGAAGCCAGCGAGGATCTCGAGGGTGCCGTCGTTCGATTCGCGATCGACCACGACGATCTCGCGGGGAGCGAGAGTCTGTTCGAGCACGCTCCGAACCGAATCCGCGAGATATCTCGCGGCGTTGCGGGTCCGAATCACCACGCCGACGTCGTTCACGAGATCTGCTCCTTGGGTCGGAAGCGATCGGGATGGCGGCGCACGAACTCCGCGACCGACTCGAGGCCCTGCTCGAGGGCGATTCGAGGCTCCCATTCGAGGACGTCGCGGGCCACGCTCGCGTCTCCGCACAATCGCACGACCTCGCTGTCGGCAGGTCGCCTTCGGGCGTCGTCGCACACGACCGGGACCTCGCGCCCGACCACCTTCATCGCCATGCTCGCCAGATCGCCGATCGAGATGTCGTTGCCCGTGGCAAGGTTGAACTCACGGCCTTCCACGCCGTCTCGGGTCGCCGCGGCGACGAATCCGGCGACGGTGTCCGAGACGTGCACGAAGTCGCGGGTGGGACGCAGATCGCCCAACTCGATCCGGTCGGCGCCGAGAACGAGTTGCGAGACGATCGATGGGATCACCGCACGCGTGGACTGGCGAGGCCCGTAGGTGTTGAAGGGACGCACCACGACGACCGGGAGACCGAAGCTCCGCTGCATCGCCTCGGCCATGGCGTCCGCGGCGATCTTGCTCGCGGCGTAGGGCGACTGCCCCGACCGGGGATGGGACTCGCTCATCGGCACCGAGCGAGCCGAGCCGTACACCTCGCTCGTCGAAGTGTGCACGAGTCGGCCGACTCCGTGCCGCCGACAACTCTCCATGACGTTCGTGGTGCCGCCGACGTTGACCTCGAGACAGTGCCTCGGCGCGGCGTAGGAGTACGGGATCGAGATGATCGCGGCGAGATGCAGCACGGTGTCGCACCCGGCGACCGCGGCATCGACGAACTCGGGATCGGTGATCTCGCCTGCGACGATCTCGACGGAGTCCCTCACCTCGCCGGGCAGCAGATCGAGGTTCCCGAACCCGCCCCGGGACGTGTAGTGGACCAGAGCTCGCACGCGAACGCCCTCGCCGACGAGTCGTTCGACGAGGTGGCTTCCGATGAAGCCGGCAGCGCCGGTGACGAGACAGCGTCGAGGTCGCATGCGACTCACGATACGGCGTCCGATCCATCGGTGTCGCTGGCGTGCCGCCATCGGGGCGCTGCCGACAGGGCGCTACCGACGAATCCTCGGCACCCGAGGACGACGAGCGAAGGGCATGTCGGCGACCCGG
>JAFMML010000093.1 GCA_017859745.1 Planctomycetota bacterium | reverse complement strand
AGACGACCATTCGTGCGACGACGCGGACCGGCGCTCGAGGTCCGTCGTCTCAGCGACTTTCCCACCAAAGGCCTGACAACGACCGGCGAGGCGATCCCGTGGAGCGAGGCGACGGCGCCCGAACACCGATGACCCGGAGACCCGATGGCGAGACGCTTGTTCAGGTCTGGGACGCTGGGTTCGGGGCCGGTTGGGACTTGATCTCGAGCTTGGCCTCGGTCTTGGTCTGGGGCTTGGCTTGGGCGTTGGCCTCGGGCTGAGGCATCGGCTTGGTCAGGGGCGATCCGGGATCCCAGACGTCGTAGATGGTGGCGCCGGACCAGCGGGGCTTCCAGGTCTCGACGAGCTCGATGTGCTGGGGATGCTCGAGGTAGGTTCGGTACGCCTCGCGGGTCTCGAAGGCCACCTCGAGACCGACGGAGTAGTCGCCGATGACGTTCGCACGGCCCATGTCGAAGTGCGTCCCACGCCAGTAGCGGACCACGCCGGGAATCGTCGGCAGCAGACGGTCGCAGTCGGCGATCAGCGCGTCGGTGTCCGCGGGATCCTGCAGGCGGATGAAGACGACGTGATGGATGAGTGCCGTTCGCGGCGCGAGGGTGCCGTGGAACTTCGCGGCGCTCGAGTCGGTGGTCGCGGTGTTGCCGATGGCGACGACGCATCCGGTCGGAAGACTCAGCAACGGCAAGAGAAGCAGTGCGGCGATCGATCGGCCTGTTCGCGTGGCGTGTGTTCGCATGAAGGCGATTCCTCTCGGGTCGTTGGGATTCGGCGACGCGCGTCGCGCTCGCAGGATCCTGGGGATCATGACCGATCGAATTGCGGAATGGGGACGCCTTGGGGACGAGCCCACGGCATCGATACGGACTTGGGGACATTCCCGGGCGGAATTCGATTCAACGTGCAGCGCTCGTGCAGCGACCTGCTGGGGTCCATGGCCTCCAACGCACAACCGCCCCTGCGAGGGCAGGGGCGGTTGCGTCACCATGATGGGTTGCGTCGCCGGAGCGGGGCTTCCCCGGCCGGAACCGGGGGGTCGGACTCTGCGGTCTCCGTGCTCGCCCGACCAGGCAAGGAGGTCCTTCTGCACTCGCCGGGCCGACGCCTGCAACGGCGGCCGCACTCCATCAGGCCGGATCGGACGCCGTCGGAGGCGGACATCCGATCCTTCCCAACGGCCCGCGTCGAGGGTCCGGCCTCTCTCCGCGTACGCGGAGAAGGAGTCCTCGATCGGCCGCTGGGAGCGGTGGACTCAGGGACCCGCCGCCGGGGGGCGGCAGGTCCGGGGGCAATGCTTCCTCAACTGCTTCAATGGCTTCGACGGCTTCGGCCGCATCAACTGCATCCCATCGACTGGCCGCAGTTCAGGCAGCGGTAGCAGCTGCCGTTGCGGACGGTGATCGAACCGCAGACGTCGCACGCCGGGGCGTCGCCCATCAGGTTGGCGTTGGACTGGTCGAGCGAACTCATCGCCGCCGTCGCCACCACGGTGGTCTCGCGACGGCCGTCCTCATCCGTGGTCTGCACGATGCTCTCGGAGATCGTGGCGAACTCGCTGCGAACCGACGTCGTCTGACGGACGTTGGGATCGCCCTTCGCCGACGAGGTCGCGGCCGACGAGTCTGGGGCCGCGGACGGGACTCCGGACCGCGGCGCGTCGGTCGTCGACGCGACCTGGGATCCGCCTGCGGAGGCGTCGATTCGAGACGCCGGCGGAGCGGTCAGCGTCCGGTCGCTGACCGAGACGCTCCGCGCGTCGGTGCGGGACTGGTTCCATGTTCGGGCCTCCTGAGCGGTCTTGGAATCCGAGGAGTTGTCGGACACGGCGCGGCTTGAACGCACCGGGGCGTTGCGCTCCCGGTAGCCCTCGATGAACTGCATGCCGAGCCATCGGAAGATGTAGTCGACGAGGCTCTTCGCGAAGGGGATCTCCGTATTGGTGGTCATGCCCATCGGCTCGAACCGCTGGTGGGCGAACTTGGTGACGAGACTCTCGACGGGAACGCCGTACTGCAGGGCGACGCTGATCGCGGTGCCGAGCGAGTCCATGAGGCCACCGATGGTCGAGCCTTCCTTCGCCATGGTGATGAAGAGTTCGCCCGGGTCGCCGTTCTCGTAGAGACCGACGATCAGGTAGCCCTCGTGGCCGGCGACGTTGAACTTGTGGGTGACGCTGTCGCGGGTGTCGGGCAAGCGACGCCGCATGGGTCGCTCGATGATCCGCTCGACGACCCGCTCGATGTACTGCGGCGCGTCGTCGTCCTCCTTCTTCAGCGACGCCGCGGCTGCGGCCACCGCGACGGTCTCCTCGACGACGGCGTCGTCCTCCTCGGGCGACACCTCGTCCTCGGCGATCTCCTCGGCGGCGGAGTCGCTCTTGGTCGAGAGCGGCTGGCTCAACTTGCATCCGTCTCGATAGAGGGCGTTCGCCTTGAGGCCGAGCTCCCAGCTGGCCCGGTAGCAGGCGCCGATGTCCTCGACGTCGGCCTCGGCCGGCAGGTTGATGGTCTTGGAGATCGCCCCGGAGATGAACGGCTGCGCCGCGGCCATCATCTCGATGTGCCCGCGACTCGCGATGAACCGCTCGCCCAGGGTTCCGCATCGATTGGCGCAGTCGAAGACCGGGAGGTGCTCCTCGTCGAGATCGGGAGCGCCCTCGATGGTGCCGGTGCCGCAGATGGCGAGGTTGAGCGACTCGATCTGGCGGGCGTTGAGGCCGAGGGTCTTGAGGCCGTTGAAGGAGAAGTCCTCACGCGCCGCGGCCGGATCGATGCCGAGGGCCTCGAGGACCGCGGCCGGCATGCTCCAGGCGCTGAACGCGAAAGGCAGCTCGAAGACCGAAGGAAGCTGGTTCTCGACGGCCACGAGATCCTCGCTCGAGAATCCCTTGCCGACGAGCCAGTCTCGGAAGGATCGATCCGTGGCGGCGCCGTCGGCGGCGGGCATGGGCACGTCGAGCGACAGTCGACCCATCACGTAGGCGAGGATGTCGTCGATCTGCGACTTGTCGTATCCCAGCGCCGCCAGCGCGGGGCGAAGCGACTGGTTGGCGATCTTGAAGTATCCGCCGCCGGCGAGCTTCTTGAACTTCGTCAATGCGAAGTCCGGCTCCACTCCGGTGGTGTCGCAGTCCATCAGCAGGCCGATGGTGCCGGTGGGAGCGATCACGGAGACCTGGGCGTTTCGGAAGCCGTGTCGCTCGCCGAGGGCCAGTGCGTCGTCCCAGGCCCGCACCGCACGGTCGAGGAGATCGCCGGCGTTGCGGATGCGGGTGGCGATCTCGCCCGTCCGCAGGCGGTCGTGGTCGATCGGCACCGGCGAGATCCGCAGCGACTCCCACTGGTCGCTGTCGCGCGGCACGCCGCGGGCGGCGCGACGGTGGTTGCGGATCACCCGCAGCATGTGCTCGCGGTTGTCCTTGAAGCCGGCGAACGGGCCATGCTCGGAAGCGAGCGTGGCGCTCGTGGCGTAGCTGCGTCCGGTGAGGATCGCCGTGAGGGCGCCGCAGACGGCGCGGCCCTCCTCGCTGTCGTAGGGGATGCCGCACTGCATGAGCATCGCGCCGAGGTTGGCGTAGCCGAGTCCGAGCGTGCGGTACCGCCAGCTGAGTTCGGCGATCTCCTTCGAGGGAAAGCTCGCCATCAGCACGGAGATCTCGAGGACCATCGTCCACAGGCTCACCGCATGCTCGTAGCCCTCCCAGTCGAAGGTCCGCGTCTTGGGATCGAGGAACTTCAGCAGGTTGATCGACGCGAGGTTGCAGGCGGTGTTGTCCAGGAACATGTACTCCGAGCAGGGGTTGCTCGCGTTGATGCGTCCCCCCTCGGGGCAGGTGTGCCAGGCGTTGATGGTGCTGTCGTACTGGACGCCCGGATCGGCGCATCGCCAGGCCGCGAAGGCGATCTTGTTCCAGAGTTCACGGGCCTTGACGGTCTTCGCCGGCTCGCCGTCGGTGCGACGGGTGAGCGTCCAGTCCTCGTCGGCCTCGACCGCATCGAAGAACTCGTCGGTGAGGCGCACCGAGTTGTTGGAGTTCTGGCCGCTGACGGTGAGGTACGCCTCGCCGTTGAAGTCGTAGTCGAGCTTGAGTCCGAGGCGTTCGGCGATCTCTCGCTGCTCGCGCGGCAGCTTCTTGAAGCCCTCGACGAGGGCCGCGACCTTGACCTCCTCGCGGACCTTCCAGTCGACGAACTCCTCGATGTCGGGGTGGTCGACGTCGAGGCAGACCATCTTGGCGGCGCGGCGAGTGGTGCCGCCGGACTTGATGGCGCCCGCGGCGCGGTCGCCGATCTTCAGGAAGCTCATGAGGCCGCTGCTGCGACCGCCGCCGGAGAGCGGCTCGTTCTCTCCGCGAAGCTGCGAGAAGTTCGTGCCGGTGCCGGAGCCGTACTTGAAGAGACGGGCCTCGCGGGTCCAGAGGTCCATGATGCCGCCCTCGCCGACGAGGTCGTCGCGGACGGACTGGATGAAGCAGGCGTGCGGCTGCGGGTGGGTGTAGGCGTCCTCGGCGAGGCTCACCGCCCCGGTCGCGGGATCGGCGATCCAGTGGCCCTGCGCCGGACCGGTGATGCCGTACGCGTAGGAGAGGCCGGTGTTGAACCACTGCGGGCTGTTCGGGGCCGCCTTCTGGGCAAGCAGCATGTGGGCCAGCTCGTCGTAGAACGCCTGACCGTCCTCCTTGCTGTCGAAGTAGCCGTGCCGTTCGCCCCATTGGCGCCAGCAGCCTGCGAGGCGATGGACGACCTGGCGGGCCGACTTCTCGGAGCCGGTGACCGGCGTTCCGTCCTCGTCGAGTGCGGGCGATCCGTCCTCGAGCGTCTGGGGGACGCCGGCCTTTCGGAAGTACTTGCTGACGATGATGTCGGTGGCGAGCTGACTCCACCCGACGGGCACCTCCGCATCGTTCATCTCGAAGACGGTGGAACCGTCGGCGTTGGTGATGCGGCTCGAGCGCGTGGTCCAGTCGAAGGCGGCGTAGACGTTGTCACCGGCCTTGGTGAAGCGGCGGGGAATCCTCATGTTCGCGGGTCCATCCGAAGGGTGATGAGGGTCGGAGAGTCGAAGAGTCGAAGACGAAGGGAGTTTGAAGACGTGCGATCGCGGCGACCGTCCGGCGCGGACGGCCGAAGCGGGTCCGCGGGGGGGGTCACCGACTGTGTTGAAGATGTTCGGACGAGGCCGGCAGGGCCGGATCGACGACGGCGTCGCCGTCGACGAGCGGAAGGGTCAGGCCGACCTGGTCCTGATACTTGCCCCGCTTGTCGGCGTAGCTGGTCTCGCAGACCCGCTCCGCAGCGAGGAAGAGGATCTGGGCGATGCCCTCGTTGGCGTAGATCTTCGCCGGCAGGGGCGTGGTGTTGGAGATCTCGAGCGTGACCTTGCCGCGCCACTCCGGTTCGAGCGGGGTGACGTTGACGATGATCCCGCAGCGGGCGTAGGTGGACTTGCCCACGCAGACGCCGATGGTGTCGCGGGGGATCCGCAGGACCTCGACGGTCTCGGCGAGGGCGAAGGAGTTGGGCGGGATGACGATGTGGTCGAGGCCGGTCTCGGCGGTGTCGACGCTGAGGAACAGGTCGTCCCGGAAGTCCTTCGGATCGACCACCGCCACGCCGCCGGTCACGGCGTTGGTGAAGATCTTGAAGCGGGTGCCGACGCGAACGTCGTACCCGTAGCTCGAGACCCCGAAGGAGATCGCTCCCGGGCGCTTGCGGGCCTCCTCGAACGGCTCGATGGAGATGCGATCGCGAATCTCGTGATCGGCAAGCACGCTCATGCGAACCCCCGAGTCTTGAGAGGCTTGCGAGTCTGGCGGGTCCGGACGAAGAGAAGGCCGGCGGAGATCCGGGTCGCGGGGGAGCCGCTCAAGGCGTGATTCGGCTGGCGAGTCGAGGGGGGAGCGTCCCCCGACGTGACCGCTTGTCCCGAGATTCCGGCCGCAGCATCGTTTCTGGCGTTCCCGGCGTTCCCGGCGTTCCGGACTCGGCTCCGACCCCGGAAGGCGGCGACAGAAGGCTCGCACGAGGACTCGAAGCGGCCGATCCCGGCGGTTGCCTGCAGGGCCGCCACCAGGGGCCGAATGAGGCAGGCTCGATCGTGGAATCGGCGGGGTGCGAGCATCGTCGGGAGAGCAGGCGGAGCGGGGAAATCAGGCAGGTACGGGGGCGGTTTTGCGGGCTTCTTTGCGAGCTTCTTTGCGAGCTTCTTTGCGAGCTTCTTTGCGAGGTCACCGGACCGTTTCAGCGGCAACTGAACGACTGGAGGCGGGCGGCATACTACCCCTAGATCTAGTGCTGGCAACCATCCAATCAACCAAATCTGGTGCCATCTTCATGCTTCTTCGCCGAATCGGGGAACCGATCCCAAATCGCCGTCCGAGAAACGTGAGAGGGGTTGACACGGGGGTCATTTCACCCTTTCAGAGAGCCTTGTGCCGGGCTGCGACAGGTTGTTCCTCGGACGTGGAGAAGCTGCCCGTTGCCACCGTCCTCGCGGCCGCCGCGCCCGGATTCGAAGCGTGGTCCGATCGGCCTTCGGCGATGTGGTCCGGGACCTGCGCGGCATGTCGCGTTCATGCCGGAACGGCGTCGTCGGCAAGTAGACTCGGCACGTGCAGGAAGCCTCCATACTCGACGGATTGACCGACGCGCAACGCGATGCCGCGACCCACTTCGAAGGTCCGGCACTTGTGCTTGCCGGACCCGGTTCGGGAAAGACCCGCGTCATCACCCGGCGCATCGCATGGCTCGTTTCGCAGGGCGTGCCGCCCTGGTCGATCCTCGCGGTCACCTTCACCAACAAGGCCGCGTCGGAGATGCGGCGGCGCGTCGAGGATCTGCTTCCACGCGATCTGCCGGGGCGGCGGGGCCTCGTCACCACCACCTTCCACAGCTTCGCGGCTCGGTTCCTTCGCGAGCACGCCGAGGCGGCGGGACTGCCCCAGGACTTCGCGATCTTCGACGCTGCCGATCAGCGAGAGGCGATGAAGCGGGCGATCGCCGAGGCCGAGATCGCCACCAGCCAGTGGAACCCGGCGCAGACCCTGCATGCCATCAGCGATCGCAAGAACGCCCTCGAGACCGTGGACCAGTTCGCCAAGGTCGCGGTGGACTGGCGGGAGCGCACGCTCGTCAGGCTCTGGCGGGCCTACGAGCAGGCGTTGGCGAGGTCGAAGGCGCTCGACTTCGACGACCTCCTGCTGCGCACGGCGCTGCTCCTGAAGCGAGACGAGAACGTCCGCGCCGCGACGCGGGAGCGCTTCCAGCATCTGCTGATCGACGAGTACCAGGACACCAACCAGGCCCAGTTCACCATCGCCAACGCGATCGCCGGAGACGGCGGCAACCTGTTCGCGGTGGGCGACCCAGACCAGTCGATCTACGGCTGGCGGGGTGCGGACCTCTCGAACATCCTCGAGTTCGAGCGCCACTACCCACGGGCCCGGACGATTCCGCTCGGCCGCAACTTCCGAAGCACCCGACGCATCGTCGACGCGGCGGCGGCGCTGATCGGGCACAACCGCCAGCGCAAGGAGAAGCGGATCTACAGCGAACTCGACGAGGGCGAGACCCCCAAGGTGGTCCGCTGCCTCGACGAGCACCACGAGGCCGAGACCGTCGCCGCGGCGCTGGAGCAGGCGTCGATCGACGGCACCCCGTTCCGCTCGATGGCGATCCTCTACCGCATCAACGCCCTGAGCCGCGTGCTCGAGGAGGTCCTGCGTCGACGCGGCATTCCCTACGTCATCGCCCGCGGCAC
>JAFMML010000092.1 GCA_017859745.1 Planctomycetota bacterium | reverse complement strand
CCTACTGCACCGGACTGAGAAGGCGCGATCCCCGCGCCGCGGCCCGGAACCACCACGGCCGTGCCGTGAAGTCGGCAAGCCTCGCGCCGTGGCATCGCTCGAAGTCCCGACGCATCATCGCCGACACCGCCTCTCCGATCTCCGGCCCCTCGCCGATCACCGTGATCTCGAAGTTGATCCGGAACGACCGGTTGTCGAGGTTCGCGGTGCCGATCGCGGCGGTGTCGTCGGCCAGCACGACCTTGTGGTGCAGGAAGCCGGACGTGTAGCGGTACAGCTTCACGCCCGCCGGAATCACGTCGGGGTAGTAGCTGAACATCGAGAAGCGGACCAGCAGGTTGTCGCTCTTCTCGGGAACCATCACCCGGACGTCGACCCCCCGCTTCGCGGCAAGCTGCAGCGCCGCGATGATGCCCGGATCCGGCACGAAGTACGGCGAGGCGATCCACAGTCGCCGGCGGGCCCTCGTGATCAGATGCAGGAACATCAGGGCGCAGGTCTCGAGTTCGTCGGCGGGACCGCTCGGAAGCACCAGCGCCTGCAGCGGCCCCGGCGAGCGCGGCTCGGGGACCCAGTCGAGTTCGGGCACGGTGCCGGTGGCCCACTGCCAGTCCTCGCACCACGCCAGCTGCACCGCGGCCACGGCCGGACCTTCCAGGCGCACGTGGGTGTCGCGCCACGGACCCATGTCGCGATCGAGCCCGAGGTACTCTCGACCGAGGTTCAGTCCGCCCACGAACGCGATGCGGCCGTCGACGACCACGATCTTGCGGTGGTTGCGGAACTGGATCTGAAAGCGGTTGCCGCGACGCGTGGTCAGAAACGCGCGGGCTTCGCCGCCCGCCTCGCGCAGCACACCGAAGAACCGCGGCTCGTCGAGACGCGAGCAGCCGATCTCGTCGTACAGGAAGCGCACCTCGACTCCGCGACGCCGGGCCTCGATCAGCGCATCCCGCACCCGTCGACCCACCTCGTCGTTGCGGACGATGTAGAACTGAAGCAGCACGTAGCGCTCGGCCCCCTCGATCGCCTCGACGATGGCGTCGAAGGTCGCCTCCCCGTCGACGAGCAGTCGCGCGTGGTTGCCCGAGGTCACCGGCAGGGTGGCCAGGCACGCCAGGGCCGCGCAGTGCGCGTCGTCGCGCGTCGAGGTCTCGAGCGCATGAGGCGCGGTCGCGGCGTGGGCCTGCTGCCAGAGGGAACGCATGTTCGTCTGCCCGCGCCGGATCGCCCGCACGTAGCCGTGGAAGCGGCGATTGCCGAACACGAGATAGAACGGAATCGCCGCGATCGGCAGCAGGACCAGCGACAGAACCCACGCGATCGTGCCCTGCGGCGTTCGGCCCCGCATGACCGCATCGATCGCCAGCACGATGCCGGCCACCTCGACGGCGGCGAAGGCCGCCGAGATCGCCAGGGTCCAGTCGAGCCAGACGGGGAGTTCCACGAGAAGACTCTACGGGAGGGCCGCGACTCCGTCGTTCGCCCTCAGTCCGACCAGTCCGACGCCGCATGCAGGCGAATGCGGTCGCCCGCCCCCGGATCCCGCACCAGAATCTCCTCCGCGTGCAGCAGCAGCCGCGGCGCCGCGGCCAGCACCTTCGCCGGGGCGTAGAACTCGTCGCCGAGCACCGCGTGGCCGAGGTGCGCCAGATGCACCCGCAACTGGTGGCTTCGCCCCGTCAACGGAGTCAGATCGAGGCGCGTCACGGGCGTCGTCGCCTCGGCGTTCGGATCGACGAGGGACGCCGCGGGACGACCGGCCGCCTCGATCGCGTCGCGAACTTCGCCGAGCGTGGTCCGCTCGACGACTCGCCATCGAGTCGATGCGGCCTTGCCATGCACCGGATCCACCATGTGTCGTGGTTCTTCGACGAGGGCCTTCCGAAGCGGTGCGTCGATCTCGCCCTCGTCGGCCTTCACATGTCCGGCGACGATCGCGACGTAGCGCTTCGCGACCTCGCGCCGTTCGAACTGCCAGCCCAGCTCGCGGTGCGCCTCGGCGGTCCGGGCCAGCACCATCACGCCCGACGTCGCCATGTCGAGGCGATGCACGATGCGGGCCTCGGGAAACCGCGCCTGCACGCGGGCCACGAGGCAATCGGCCTTCGCGGGGCCTCGGCCCGGCACCGACAGCAGTCCCGCGGGCTTGACCACGCCGAGGAGGACGGGCGTCTCGTGAAGCAGCGACCAGTCATGGGGATTCGGGCGATCCACGGCGGTCTCATCCGGTGCGCCACGGGGGAAATCCACCGGTCCGGCGGAAGGCGAGGTCGTACACTACGGCGTTCCGGCGGCGCCGATCGTCCCGCTCCCGATTCATCACCCCTCCACCGGCCATGCCCCAGCATCACCCCCATCGAGCCCCCCACGCGGTCGCCGCCTTCGTGGCGACCCTGCTCGCCACCGCCGCGACGGTGCAGGCGGATCCCCCGACCTCCGAATCCTCCCAGCGCGACCTCGCTTCGACTCCCGCGTGGGTCGACGCCGAGCGGGACGTGCTTCGAAACCACCGCCAACTGACCTTCCCCGATCGCTTCGTGAAGGCCGGCGAGGCGTACTTCTCGCCGGACATGCGGCAGGTGGTCTTCCAGGCGATCGAACGCCCCGAGGGCGATGCGGCGCCGGACGAGTTCTACGCGATGTTCGTCGCGGACTTCGATCTCGACGAGGGCGGCCGCATCTCCGGCCTGTCCAACGTGCGGCGGCTGAGCCCGCCCGGCAGCGCGAACACCTGTGGCTGGTTCCACCCCGCCGATCCGCATCGCGTGCTGTTCGGTTCGACGATCACCTCGCCGACCGAGTCCGCACCTCCGGGCTACCAGCGAGGCACCGGACGCTACCGCTGGATGTTCCCTCCGGGAATGCGGATCGTCGAAGCGGACCTTCGCACCGCCGACGGCACCGCCGGTTCGCTGAAGCTCCTCGCCGGCGACGGCGACGCGTACGTCGCCGAGGGATCGTGGTCCGCCGACGGTCGGGACCTTCTCTACTGCTCGCTGAAGAGCGGCCAGGGCGACCTCGTCGTCAAGAACCTCGATTCGGGCGAGGAGATCGCCATCGTCGCGGTGCCCGGCTACGACGGCGGTCCGTTCTTCTCTCCCGATGGCGATCGCATCTGCTACCGCTCGGACCGCCACGGCAACAACCTTCTGCAGATCTTCGTCGCCGAACTCGACCGCGACGACGCGGGGAGAATCCGTGGCGTGCGCCGCGAGCACCAGGTCACCGACAACGACGACGTGAACTGGGCCCCCTACTGGCATCCAGGCGGACGGCATCTGGCCTTCGCCTCCAGCGCCGAGGGCCATCGCAACTACGAGGTGTTCCTCGTCGACGCGGCGGATCTCGCCGATTCGACGCCGCCGCAGGCCCGCTACGGCACCGCGATGCGGCGGATCACCGACGCCGCGGGTGCCGACGTGCTTCCGGTGTTCAGTCCGGACGGCCGGTTTCTGCTCTGGACCGCCCAGCGCGGCGACGACGCCAGCAGCCAATTGTGGATCGCGGACTTCGTGATGGATCTCGAAGCCCCCTCGGCACGGATGCCCGACTACCGATCCGATCGCGTGGGCAGCCGCGAGGCTCCCCGCGACGACCAGTGATCGCATGATCGCATGATCGCATGATCAAACGATCAAGTGATCCGGTGACCCGGCGTTGACCGACTCCACCTCCGAATCCGGCGTGGGCGATCCGCTCGTCGATCGGCGCTACCTGATCCCCTTCCGGTCGCCGCTGCTGCCGCAGATCTTCACCGATGTGCTCGTCGTCGGCGGCGGCGTCGCCGGACTGCGTGCGGCGCTGGAGGTCCGCGACCGCGGAGGCGACGCGATCGTTCTGGCGAAGGCGCCGCTCGAGGTCTCCAGCACCGCATGGGCCCAGGGCGGCATCGCCGCGGCGATCGACCCCGACGACACCGCCGAAGCCCACGCGGTGGACACCCTCGAGGTCGGATGCGGCCTGAACGATCCGGCCGCGGTTCACCTGATGACCGAGGCGGGGCCCGCCGAGATCGACGCGCTGCGTCGGTTCGGGATGCGTCTCGACGAGGCCGACGACGGGGCGATCGATCTCGCCCGCGAAGGCGGTCACCGCCGCCGTCGCATCGTCCACACCGACGGTGCCGCCACCGGCCGCGAGCTCGTTCGGGTCCTACGCGAGCGCGTGGCTCTCGGCGCGAGGAAGTCCGGCGGCTCGATCCGCATCTTCGAGCACTGCTTCGCGATCGACCTGCTCAGTTCCGCCCGCGGCGACGGTCGGGTGCTCGGCGCGATCACCCACCACCCGCGGCACGGCCTCCAGTTGATCTGGGCGAAGGCGACCGTGATCGCGTCCGGCGGCCTCGGCCAGGTCTTCCGTGAGACCACCAACCCCCGCGTCGCGACCGGCGACGGCATCGCCATGGCCTGGCGGGCCGGGGCCTCGGTGGCGGATCTCGAGTTCGTGCAGTTCCACCCGACGGTGCTCTACGTCGCCGGCGCCGCGCGAGCCCTGCTGTCGGAGGCGGTCCGCGGCGAGGGCGCGTGGCTCGTCGATCGCGACGGACGTCGCTTCATGCAGGACGCCCATCCGATGGCGGAACTCGCGCCGCGCGACGTGGTCAGCCGCACCATCGCCGCGACCCTCGCCCGCACCGGCGAGTCGCACGTCTGGCTCGATCTGCGCCCGATCGGCGCCGCTCGCTTCGCGCAGCGATTCCCCGGACTCGACGCCCTCGTGCGTTCCTTCGGCCTCGATCCGGCGAGCGATCCGGTGCCGGTGCATCCCGCGGCCCACTACACGATCGGCGGCGTGCGGTGCGACCTCCACGGCCGAACCGATCTGCCGGGACTCTTCGCCTGCGGCGAAGCGGGCGCCAGCGGCGTTCACGGCGCGAATCGCCTTGCCAGCAACAGTCTGCTCGAGGGCCTCGTCTTCGGTGGCCGGGCCGGCGCCGCGGCCCTCGAGGAGGAGGCCGCGCCGCCGGAGCGGATCATCGCCGACGTCGCGATGAGCCACCGCGCCGAGCTCGACGTCTCCGACGTCCGCAGCAGCCTTCGCAGCGCGGTGTGGCGCAACGCGGGCATCGTGCGCACGGGCAGCCGCCTCGACGACCTGCTCGACATGCTGGACTTCTGGGGCCGCTACTCGCTCGACAAGATCTTCGACGACACCGAAGGGTGGGAACTCCAGAACCAGATCTCCAACGCCACGCTGCTCGCCAAGGCGTCGCGATGGCGGCGGGAGAGCCGCGGCACCCACGCCCGCGAGGACTTCCCCGAATCGCGAGGCGAGTTCGCAACTCGGGCGTGCTGGCGACGGGATCGCGAGGCACCGGAGATGTTCGGAGCCACGACCGAGGCCAGTGCCGAGACCGCTTCCTCGGAGTCCCCGGCATGAGGCGATCCGCGATGGCGTTCGCGTGGTCGGGGGCCCTCGGTCGCCTCGCCGCAGGTTCGTCGGCGCGACGCTCCGCCCGCATCTCGATGGTGCTCGTCGGCGGGGCGATGGCCGGCAGCCTCGCCGGCTGCCAGAGCTACGTCATCGAGTACCGCTACCGGCCGGCCTTCCATCAAATGGCCTCCGACGAGCCGTTGCCCGACGAGGTCGTCACCGAGGACGGCCGCATCATCCGCTACGTCTCGACGCCGCTTCCGGAGCTTCGCAAGGAACTCGACGCCCGCGACCGGGGCGAAGTCGAGGAGACGGGCGACCAGGAGCAGGTCACGCCGATCTGGCAGGAGGACGAGAACGGCGACGTCGTCCTCTACTGCGTGACGCCGGAGCACGTCCTCGCCAACACCATGAACTGCCTGCGGCTCGAACGCTACGACCTGATGTACGAGCAGCTGCTCGCGGAGCGGACCCGCAACGCCTACGAGGCCTCCGGCCGCGGACCTGCGGACTTCGCGGCGTGGTGCCTCGAGCATCGCAGCGACCTCATGGAGATGCTCAACCGCATGGGCTTCGGGTTTCTCGGCGGCGACGTCGTCCTCGAGAACCTCGGGAACGGCGTGATGCGTTCCCGCTTCACACCCCGCGTCGGCGACCAGTTCCGCTTCCGCGAGGTGCTGATCCTGAGCGACCCGCCGGGCATGAACCTGCTCGAGATCAGGTGAGCCGCGGACGGGCGGGGTCGGGCTGCGGCGAGTCCGGCGCGAACGGCGTGCTCGGCGAGTCGGCAACGCCTCGCGGGGGACCGGCTACGCCAGCACCTCGTCGAGATGGATCGACATCCGACGCGCGAACGCCTCGCGGGAATGCTCGCGGTCGATCATCTCCCGGCACTCGAGCACCTGCGCACGAACCTCCGCCTCCGTGTGCGAGGCCGCTTCGTCGACCGCCGCGCCGATCGCGTCGATCGAGCAGTGCTCGAGCAGCGTGCCGCAGCCGGCGGGCAGATCGACGCCGGTGTTCACGCTGAGAATCGGAAGCAGCCCGACGCTCATCGCGGTCACCGCGGAGGACGACATCCCCTCGGTGCAACTGGTCGAGAGGCAGGCGAAGCAGCGATCGGCGATCGTCGCGAAGCGCTCCGAGGCGGGGTTCATCCAGCCGTGCAGGCGGATGTTCGGAAGCGAATCCAGTTCTCGCCGGTACGCCTTGTGGAACTCGCCGGCCTCCCCGACCGGCCCGACCACGTGCAGCGTGCGATCGGGTCTTGCCGCGAACACCTCGAGGGCGAGATCGAGGCCCTTGAGCACGGGGTCGGCGCCCGCGAGCCACAGGAACTCCCGGCCAAGGGGGCGGGCGATGTCCTTCCGCGCACATCGCGACGCGGTGACCTTCATCGGCGTCATCTTCGCGCGCCAACGCTCGGGAAAGGTCGCCAGCGTGACGGCGTTGCCGATCAGGCTGCAGGCCTCCGCCGCCTCGATCGATCGTCCGTACGCCGCCTCGTCCCGAGTCGCGAGCGGCGCAAGGCGCACGCCTCGACGGGCCTCGAGTTGGTCGCAGCGTCGGGCGATCGCCGCGTTCGAGAATCCAAACCAACTGCCGGTCAGGTGCATGAGGCGACGCGTGGCCTTCGGCAGACGCTCATTCCAGCGACCGAGGTTGACGTGGAGGTCGAACAGAAGGTCGTAGCTCGGCCGCGCCGACGTCGGATCGAACCCGGCGTCCCGGAAGTCGATGACGTCGACCTCGAATCCGCGGCCCGCGAGTTCCCGCACAAGGCAGCGCGACTCCCATCGGTTGGTGTGCTCGTCGAGCCGCGGATCGTCGTCGCCGGCGATCACCGCGCCTTCACGGATGTACGAGACCAGCGCGCGACCCCGTCGCCCTCGAGCCGATGGAACTCGCACGACCCGCGGCAGCGGCCGCGGCGAACGCAGGCGTTGGAGAATCGACCGCAGCATCCGTCGGGGCATCCGAGCAGTATCGGCCGGGGAAGGCGTCCTTTCGGAACTCCGAGGCAACGGACCCCTTGCGCGTGGCGCGTAGGCCCCCTCGGATCTCACGCCGCCGCGGCTGCATCGATCTCGTCCAATGCGATCTCAGTCGGGACCTCGTGGATCCGGTGCGGACCGATCAGTCGCCGGAGCGCGTCCAGGCAGCAACAGCTCGCTGCCGTCATCGATGGACTCCTTGAAAAGTGACGGTCGGGGTCGTGGTCCCGCTCCGTCGGCGGGTGCACTCAGCACCTCGTCAGCAGGACGGCATTCTCCACAACCTACAGAGGTGAGCGGTGTGTTGCCTCATGAGACAGGGCGCAGCATTCTCCACAACCTACTGCACCCCCCGCCGCGTTGCTCAGTTCGTCGTCCGAGAGGTCCCCAGCCCCGGCGGGC
>JAFMML010000091.1 GCA_017859745.1 Planctomycetota bacterium | reverse complement strand
CGGTCGCGTTGGTCGCGATCGTGCCGCTGCCACCACCGTAGAGGGTGATCGAGCCGGTCGACCAGAGAGCCATGTCGTCGTAGACGAACGCGGCCCAGTCGGTCAGACCCGCGTGGGTCGACGTGTTCAGGGTGCCGGAGGAGGTGTATCCACCACCGACCACCTGGCTCACCGTCACCCCGCCGGTCTGGAACACACCTTCACCGGTTCCCGCGTTCATCAGCGTCGAATTGAAGCTGCCGCCAGCAAGGATGACCAGCGAGGTCTCGCCGATGCTGTTGTCGACGGAGAACACGTACACCTGACCGATCACCGGGCTGACCGCCGCGACGAGGATGCCCAGATCGACAGCGCTCAGGTTCTCGGCGTTGCCGCTCGTGGCAGCGCTGCCGCTGAACATGGAACCCTGCGGTCCGGCGAACAGCCGCGCATCCGATCCGGGGAGGCCGGCGCCTGGAGGCGAGATGCTGCTCAGTTCGAGGCCGGCGGCACTCGCCAGCGACGTGAGGCCGAGCGTTGCCGCCGCCATCACTCCAAAGATACGACCCTTCATATTCCTACTCCTTCTCTCGATGTCCCGCACTCCCTCGCCCAGGCGGGCCACGCGGCACGCAACTGACTGGGAGTGAACGTCTTCCGTGTCCAGCGGAAGTGGTCTCCCCAAAGGTGCCTTTCATTCCGGCCCTCGCCGCCAACTGCACCCGGGATGCGGCCAGATTCAGGTTATAAGGCACTGCCAATTCATTGTTTACGCAACCGGGACACCGATTATTGACCGCTGAAACGAGTCATCGACAGCGATCCGAGGCGAACCGACCCCCTGCGCCCGGCGAGTACCACCTCGCCACGACTGCCCAAGTCCGGTCGCGCAAGGCGTTCAGCGATGCCATCTCGGGGCACTCGCCGATACTCCCGACCATGCAACACGAGTGGCGGCCCCTCATCGGCCTGACGCCGAATCTCGACCTCGTTCGCGGGGACAGCGGCGGCGCCGCGACGCACGTACGGATCAACCGGGACTACCTCGAAGCGGTGGTCCGAGCGGGCGGTGTTCCGGTGCTTCTCGCGCCGGAGGTGGCGACCCTGCCGGCGGTCCTTGGTCGGCTCGATGGCGTGATCCTGACCGGGGGCGACGACGTCGACTTCACGCTGAGGGGCGGCATCAACCATCCCAAGGCCGACGTGATGCACCCCGATCGGCAGCGGTTCGACTTCGCTCTGCTCGCGGCGCTGGATGAACGGCCGGACCTGCCGGTCCTGGGCATCTGCCTGGGTATGCAGGAGATGGGCCTTCACCGAGGGTGCGGGTTCATTCAACACGTCCCGGACGTGGTCGCCGATGGGGGACGCCACGCCGGCGACCGCACCCACGAGGTGGCCGGCGCGATCGGGCGTGGTCCGATCGACAGCGCCCACCATCAGGCGCTTGCCGACGCGGGGCCCTTCGAGATCGTCGCCCTCAGCGACGACGGCCTGATCGAGGGGATTCGAGATCCCGATCGACCATTCCATCTGGGGGTGCAGTGGCATCCCGAACGAACGGCGGACCCTCACCTTGGAGACGGCATCTTCAACATGCTCGTCGCGGCGTGTCGCTCTCCGGCCCGTGTCACACCCGCCTGATTCGATCTGGTGCCGGAGAATCTGAAGGCCCGCCAGAACCCTCGATGACGCGATCGCGTGGCGGTCCCCCGGCAGGCCCACGATCCCACGGAGTCCAAGGTGATTCGCCGCAGCAGGCGACCCTCATGAAGAACCGGCCCTCCCATGACTGGGAAGGCCGGTCTGCAGTGATCGTCGAAGACGATGCGCGTCGGTCCCGTGGGACTGTCCATCAACGGCGACGCGAGCGGGCGAGACCTGCAAGGCCGAGCAGGGCGATGGCACCGGGGGTCGGAACCACCAGGTACGCGCCGATCGCCGTGGCGCCGGCGATGTCGTCGACGGTGTCGGCGGGGAAGTAGACGTTGCCGCTCATCGAGCCCGCGAGCATGTCGGCGTACTCGTTGGCGTCGAGAGCCCACGTCGCCGATCCGACGAAGGCCAGCGAGCCGGCCGTGAAGGTCACGGTGCTGTCGGAGGAGAACGACCAGATGTTCAGGCCGGGGTCGCTGCCGCCGCCGCCGCGAAAGAGTGCTGGCGAGCCGTCGGCGGGGTCTCGGCGTTCGTGAGGTCTCCCGAGGCCTCAGCGAACAGACCGTCGCCACTTCCGCCGTAGAAGTCTTCGAGGTAGACGCCGATGTTGTCGCTGCCCGAGACGGTCGCCAACGAGACGCCGGGGCCCCCGTTGATGGTGACCTGGTTGGCCACCGACAGGTCGACCGTCAAGACGTGCTCGTCGGCGTGCGCCGTGCCCGCGGCCAGCTCCCCGTCCGGAAAAACGGCCGATGGACCCCCTGCAGGCAACCGGAAACGTGCAGAACTCCCGTGTTTCTGGATGTTCCTCACGGGAGAGCTACTTGCACCGCCCCCCGATGCCGGAAGACTCCCCTGGGTCGCCCCGCGATGGAGTCCGGCGAATCGACCCTTCCAGCTCCCGAGAGTGGTCCAGAGGGTCCGACCCGGGTGGTAGCATTCCTCCTCCTGGGTCGGTAGGCCGCTCGGGTCCCCCGAGGTCGCCGGCCCCTTCCCTCCGTCCTCCGCGAAGCTCCGCCTCCCATGAAGTCCACCGATCTCCGCCCGGGCATGGCCATCATGCTCGATGGCAACATGTGGGTGATCACCCAGTACACCCACGTCACCCCCGGGAACCTCCGGGCCTTCGTGCAGGTCAAGATCAAGAACCTCGAGAGCGGGGTGATCGTCGAGAAGCGGCTGCGGGCCGGCGAGGACGTCGAGCGGATCGAGCTCGACCGCCGTCCGATGGAGTACCTCTTCTCGAGCGGCGGCACCCACACGTTCATGGACACCGAGACCTTCGACCAGCACGAGCTCGGCGACGACCTCGTGGGCGAGATGATGGTCTACGTGAAGGCCAACACCGAGATCGTCGTCCTCTGGGCCGACGGGAAGCCGGTGTCGATCGAGCTGCCCAACGTCGTGGAGTTGGAGATCACCGACACCGCGCCGGGCATCAAGAACGCCACGGCCACCAACCAGTTGAAGGAGGCCGTCTGCGAGACCGGCCTCAAGACGCGAGTGCCCCCGTTCATCGCGATCGGCGAGGTGGTTCGCATCAACACCACCGACGGAAGCTACAACAGCCGCGCGAAGGATTAGGCGGCCGCTGGGGTTCGACTCGTCGCCGCCACGCAGAGGGTCGGCCGGCGTCCCGCACGCGAACGTGCTCGCGATCGGCCCTCCACCGCCGAGTCAGAATCGTCGAATCACCACGGTGTCGTTCTGCCCGCCGAACCCGAACGAGTTCGAAAGGCAGACGTCCACCTGCGACGGGCGGGCCTCGTTGGGCACGTAGTCGAGGTCGAGGGCCGGGTCGGGGTGCTCGAGGTTGATCGTCGGCGGAAGCATGCCGTCGCGAATCGCCAACACGCACGCGATCATCTCGACCGAGCCGGCCGCCGCGATCAGGTGGCCCATCATGCTCTTGATCGAACTCATCGGGATGCGCGGGGCGACCTCGCCGAAGACCCGCTTCACCGCAGCGGTCTCGATCGAATCGTTCTCCTGCGTCCCGGTGCCGTGCGCGGAGATGTAGTGGACACCGGGCCGCCCGTCGGCGTCGACCGCATGGGGATCGATGCCCGCCTGAGCGAGCGCCGCCTCCATCGCCGCCGCGGCCCCGCGGCCTTCCGGCTGGATGTCGGTAATCCGAAACGCGTCGGCGGACGACCCGTAGCCGAGCACCTCGGCGAGCGGCCGGGCCCCGCGGGCCTTCGCATGAGCGAGGCTCTCGAGGACCAGCATGCCCGAGCCCTCCCCCATGACGAATCCACCGCGGTCGCGGCTGAAGGGACGGCTCGCCTTCGTGGGGTCGCCGTCACTCGTCGACAGGGCCGTAAGCCGGTTGAATCCCGTGATCCCCAATACATGGATCATGGTGTGGGTTCCGCCGGACAGCATCACGTCGGCATCGCCGCGTCGGATGATGCTGAACGCCTCGCCCATCGCCTGCGTGCTGGCGGCGCACGCCGTCAGGCAGTTGTAGGTCGGCCCGCGAATGCCGAACTCCCGGGCGAGATGCGCCAGAGGCATGTTCGGCTCCTGCTCGACCTCGCGCACGCGGCGCATCACCTCGAGGGCCTTCTCGACCCAGCGAGCGCCGTCGACGATCTGACGCTCGGCGTCCCAGCCCGCCAGATTGGCCGCCGCGTAGGGCTCGAAGTCCAGCACGCCCTCGCCCGCCCCGAGGTACATGCCCACGCGACGGCGATCGAGGTCGGCGGCGGAATCGAGCCCGGCCTGATCCCACGCCTGCCGGGCGGCTCCGAGGGCGAATGCGCTGTTGAGGCCGACCCCCTCGTGCACCGAGGGATCCGCGAGGTACTTCGCGACGTCGTAGCCGCGCACCTGGCCCGCGAAGGTCGTCGGGAAGGTGGCCGCGTCGAATCGATCGATCGGCGCGATGCCGCTGTCGCCCGCGAGCAGGCGACGCCACACCGTTTCGAGATCGTGGCCGAGCGGGGTGATCCAGCCCATGCCGGTGATCACCACCCGCTGACGATCGCTCGGGGTTGGAAGGTGCTCCGCGGCCATCTCAGGGCACCCTCCTCATGACGGCCGCGGCGATCTGGCCGCCCATCCCGACGCTGAGCGAAAGCACCGCTCGAAGGTCGGCGGGCCGAGCCGGGGCCGCGGCGGCATCGAGGCCATCGGGCACGCCTGCCGAGGCGTTGAGTCGCGCCGGCAGATGCTGCTCGGCAAGGCACTTCGCAGCGACCGCCAGGCCGATCGCGCCGGCCCCCGCAGCACAACTGCCGAGGTTGGGGACGACGGTGACGATCGGCAGCGTGGGAAGTCGATCTCCGAAGATCCGCTCGAGGCCGGCACGCTCCACGGCATCCACGGCCGGGATGCCGCTGCCGTAGGGGACCACCGCGTCGATCTCCGACGGATCGGTGCGTGCATCGTCGAGGGCCCGCGCGATCGCCGATGCGACCTCCTCACCGGCAGGATCCATCTCGAGACCGCTGCCGTCGGCGCAGGCGGCATGGGCGGCCCCGAATCCGGCAAGTTCCGCGATTGGACGACCGGCGCGTGCCGCCAGCGTGTCCTCGGCCTCGAGGACCAGGATGCCACCCCCCTCTCCGACCACGGTGCCTGCGGCGTCGGAGGAGAAGGGGCGCACGATCGACGCGGGGTCGATCTCGCCGGAGACGGCAGCGAGGCGATCGGCGAACTGCTGGCGAAGCATGCCCATCGGGTTCAACTTGCTCTCGGCACCGCCGGACAGGCAGCAGTCTGCATCGCCTCGCTCGATGACCCGCATGCTCTCGCCGATCGAGAGCACACCGCTGGCCTCGGCACAGGTGATGGTGTTGCTCGGCCCCTGGCAGTCGTGGATGATCGTGACGTGGCACGCGAGCATGTTGGGCAGATACTTCAGCATCCAGAGCGGGGTGAGGTTCTGCATGCCCGTCGCCCCCCAGCCGGCCAGACTGAACACCCCGTCTTCATCCACGCTTGATGCGAGGGCTGCGGTCAACTCGTCCACGTCCGCCGCGATGAGACCGGCCCCGATGTGGCAGCCCACGCGGGCCGGCGGCAGGGTCGGTGTTGCATCGGGATCGGTGCCACGAGTCGAAAGGCCGGCTTCGGCGATCGCTGCGGCGGCGGCACCGACGGCGAGTTCGATGTCGCGCGACATCACCTTTGCGGCCTTGCGATAGCTCTTCGGGACCCAGTCGCGAGGGGTGAACACCTCGGCCGAAACCTCGGCGGCGAAGGGGCAGCCGAACCCGGAGGCGTCGAATCGGGTGATCGGAGCGATGCCGCAACGGCCCTCCAGCAGGGCCGACCACAACGGTGCCATGCCCACCCCGAAGGTGGTGATGGGACCGACACCCGAGATGTAGACGCGACGGTGTCCCGACATGGGGGCGAGAGTGTACCTCGGCGATTCGCCCGAACCCGCGCGGACGGCAGGTCGTCGTCTGCCGCCGCGTCTACCCTTCACGCTCGACAGATCGCGTCTGCGCCTCGCCTCGACCGACCCCGTGTCGACTTCGACTCGCCCCATGCCCCCGGCACCCGCCCCATCCGACGTCCCGAGCGATCCGTCCCCGGAAACCCGAGCCGAGTCGTCGGCGGGGGCACCGGCGCCGCCCGATCCGCAGCGCGTGACCTACCCCGATCCCGCGGCCTACCGCACGGCGTTGGCGGAACTTCGCGGCCTGCCTCCGCTCGTCTCGAGCGACGAGGTCGAGTGCCTTCGACACGAACTCGCCGAGGCCGCCGAGGGAAGGCGTCTGCTCCTGCAGGGTGGCGACTGCGCCGAACGCTTCGAGGACTGCGCGTCCGATGCGATTGCGGCGAAGCTGAAGATCCTCCTGCAGATGGGTTTGGTCCTCGAGGAGATCGCCGGCCGGCCTACGACGATCGTGGGACGAATCGCGGGGCAATACGCCAAGCCCCGCAGCGCTCTCGTCGAACAGGTCGGCGAACACGCCCTGCCCGCATACCGTGGCGATCTCGTCAATGGAGCGGATGCGACCTCCGACGCGCGGCAACCCGACCCGAGGCGACTGCTCCGGGGATACGCAAGGGCGGGCCTGACGCTCAACTTCATCCGAGCGCTCCTCGACGGCGGCTTCGGAGATCCGTCGCATCCGGACTGGTGGCGTCTGCACCGACGCAGAGGGGAAGCGATCGCGGATCTGTCTGCGCCGCTTCGGCGCTACGAGGCCCTCGCCGCGGCCCGCATCGACCGGGGCCGACGGATCGTCTCCGGCAGACCGCTCGCTCGACGGGCGCTGTTCACCAGCCACGAGGCCCTGCATCTGGACTACGAGCGGGCCCAGACCCGTGAGGTACCGCGCAAGTCCGGCTGCTGGAATCTCTGTTGCCACCTGCCGTGGCTGGGTGCGAGGACCGGTGGGATCGACGGTCCGCATGCGAGCTATCTCGCCGAGATCGAGAATCCCATCGGCATCAAGGTCGCGCCTTGGCACGAGCCCGCCACGATCGTCGACCTGCTGGAACGTCTCGATCCGCGACGGATTCCAGGTCGAATCGTCCTGATCCATCGTCTCGGCGTCGAGGCGATCGCAGATCGCCTGCCGCCGCTCGTCGCCGCGGTGGAGTCCACCCGTCGGCGGGTGTTGTGGTGCGTCGATCCGATGCACGGCAACACCCGCACGGTTCTTGCCGGTCGTCGCGGCGAGGTCAAGACCCGTCGCATCGAGGAGATCGTCGCCGAGATCGAGACGGCGTTCGCGGTCCATCGGCGGCTCGGCACCGTCCTGGCGGGCCTGCACGTCGAACTCACCGGCGAGCCGGTCACGGAGTGCCTTGGTGGCGTCAGTCGCCTCGACGAAGGCGCCTTGGAACGCGACTACCGGTCGCCGCTCGACCCGCGACTCAACGACGAGCAGTCGATCGAGGTGGCGCTCGTGGCGGCGGAGGCGGCACGGGCTTGAGCGAGGCCCATGCCGCCGTTCGATTCCCCGGACACTCTCCCGGACACTCTCCCGGACACTGCGGGCGACAGGACTCGAACCTGCACGGGTTGCCCCACCAGAACCTAAATCTGGCGCGTCTGCCAGTTTCGCCACGCCCGCATGTCCGCGTAGCATAGTTCGCGAAGGTGGCGTGCTCCGTCGCCTGCCGCCATCCGTTCTGGGAGTCCCCGGTCGATGTCCCTCACCCAAGCTGCCGCCACGACTCTGGTTCCCCTGCTGGTTCGAGTTTCGCTGGCCGCGGTGATGATCCCGACAGGCTGGACGATGTTGACCGAGCGGATGTCGGAGGTGTCGGACCAGTCGGACGCGTCGGACCTGTCGGACCTGTCGGACACGTCGGACCAGTCGGACCCGTCGGACCCGTCGGACCTGTCGGACACGTCAGACCAGTCGGACTCGTCGGA
>JAFMML010000039.1 GCA_017859745.1 Planctomycetota bacterium | reverse complement strand
CGCCGAAGCCGCCGCCACCACCGCCGCCGCCGAAGCCGCCGCCACCGCCACCGCCGCCGAAGCCGCCGCCACCCTGCTGGATGGAGTCGGCGAGGTTGAAGTCGGGAGCGTTGTCGAAGTACGGGACCTCGAAGAGCAGATCGCGGATGTCGTAGACGATCGTGACGACCTTCTTGCGGAGCGCCGCGTCGGAGGAGATCACCACCACGCCGTCCTCGATGGAGTACTCGGGACGCTCGAAGTCGTCACCGACCTGCTCGAGGACCCGCTTCACGACGTTGACCGCCGGAATGTCGTTCATCTCCAGGCTGACCTCGGACGACGGGCGGATGCCGATCGACTCGAGCGCCTTCCAGTCGGGATACATCTGGACCTCGGTCACCTGCCGGAGGTAGGCGATGACCTGTTCGAACTCGTTGTTGTTGAAGTCGACCGAGATCGTCTTGCCGAGCTTGGCGATGGCCTCGCGGTTGGCGGCGGGCTCGCTCCACCCTGCGGCGCCGTCACGACGGATGCTCAGCTCGGGCCAGTCCTCCGGGTAGGAGACGAGGGCGTTGACCGACTTCGGGCCCGGCCCGGTCAGGTTCTTCCGAGGCGGAATCGTCGCATCCATGTTCTCGATGCGGAAGTGATCGATCGCGAACGCCCGGCGGCGGGTGAGTTCGCTGTACTCCCGGTAGGTGAGGCTCGACTGGATGACGTCCCGAAGCGTGAGGGCGGCCGGATTGTGCGGATCGAGAAAGAGCACCTGATCCACGACCTCGAGGGCCTCGGCGTACTTCATCTCCAACTGCAACTGACGGACCCGCACCAGGCTCTCGCGAATCAGGCGCTGCCGCGCCTCCTGCTCCTGCGCCTGGGTCCGCATCTTCGCAGCCTCGGCCTCGAGACGCTCCTGGTCGGCCTGGGCTCGGATCGCGGTATCGCGGGTCGCATTGATCTGTGCGAGCAGTGCATCGAGGGTGGCCATCCACTCCTCGTAGGTGTCGATCGGAATGGCCTGGCGAGAACGTTGCAGATCGACCTTGGCCTTGACGACCGCGATCTCGGCCTGCCTGAACTCGTTCCGAGCGAGCGAGTCCTGGCCCCGCTTGATCGCGTCGAGGTACTCCGCTTCGGCGCGGGAACGCTGGATCTGCCGATCGCGGCGTGCCTGAACCGCGGGGTCGCCGAGATCGACCATCGCCATCGCCCGACTCAGCCCTCGACTTGCCTCGGTATCGGTCGGCACATCCTTCAGAACCGCCGACCAAGCCGCGATCGCCCGCTCGTACTGACCGGACGCCTGGGCCGCGCGGGCCTCGTTGCGCTTCGCCTCGATCTCGGCATTCTTCGCCTCCCGACTGGCCCCGTCGTCGGACGGCGCAGGCGGCTCAGGTGTTGCGGGAGTGGCATCCTCCATCACGGGCTCGTCTGCTCCCGGAGCGGTCTCGGCCACCGGTTCTGCCGGTGCGGGCTCCTCCTGGACGGGCTCGCTCGGCGCGGGCTCTGCCGGGGCGGGCTGCTCCTGTGCGGGCTCCTCCTGTGCGGGCTCGCTCGGAGTCGGCTCTGCGGGAGCGGGATCGGAAGGCTCGAACAACGGATCGTCCGCGCCTCCGGCCTGAGGATTCGTGTCGTTCGCGGCCCAAGCGTTGACGCTGGGCGAGAAAGCGAGGACGACCCCGATCGAGGCCAAGACGCAAGAGACCGAGAGGGTGCTTCCGACGAAGCGGACCCGGGACGAAACTTCCCGATTCATTCGCAACTCCCAACTGGGATTCGGATCGACTTGGAATCACCTCGCGCGTGGGCGAACGGGATGATTCGAGACTCTTCTGACGATGACACGAGGTACGACTCTTCCAAGGGGGCCTGACGATCGGTGTCGAGGCATCGACCGATGCGTCGTCTCGACACCGAACAGCTCCTGCAAGCTGCACCAATTGGGGCCGAAACACCGCGGAGATCTCGACCCGAGAATCAGGCCGAGCAAGGGGCGGAGACTATGAGCAACCCCCGGGCAACGCAAGCGATCGACTCGACTTGACGACCGTGTCACCCGATCCGTTGCAGCCCATTGCAAAACCCCCCAGAGCTCGCCTCCAGCGTCTCAAGGCCCGACCGAGGGGGACCGGTTCACAAGAGGTCTTGAGACGGATCCCGAGTCCTTCAGCGGACCGGCATGGCCGGACGATCGACCTCGATCAGCGGGGCCTCCGATCGACCAGCCTGAATCCGCCGCATCGATTTCGCTTCGAGGGGACCGCCCGAGCGGATCATCGACAGGAAGCAGTCGAACAGATACGAGGCGTCATGGGGCCCGGGAGAGGCCTCGGGGTGGTGCTGGACGGCGAAGATCGGCCGATCCAGGTGCCGGAAGCCGGCCACCGTCCCGTCGTTGAGATGCCGATGGGTCACCTCGCAACCGACCGCGGCGAGGCTCTCCTCGTCCACGCAGAACCCGTGGTTCTGGCTGGTGATCTCGACCCGCCCGGTCAGAAGGTTCCGAACCGGCTGATTCGCGCCTCGGTGCCCGAACTTCAGCTTCCAGGTCTTCGCCCCCAGGGCAAGTGCCAGCATCTGATGGCCAAGGCAGATCCCGAAGGTCGGCACGACGCCGGCGAGACGGGCGAGCGTGGCGATCGAGCTCTCGACCGCGGCGGGGTCGCCGGGCCCGTTGGAGACCAACAGGCCGTCTGGTCGCAGTTCGAGGATTCGATCCGCGGACCAGTCGTGGGGGACGAACACGACCTCGCACCCACGATCGACGAGGTGCCTGTAGATGTTTCGCTTTGCGCCGCAGTCGATCGCGACCACTCGAAGGCGATCGCCACCGCCGGCAGCCGCGAGGCGCCCCGCGGAATCGAGGCTTCCCCACGAGCCGAGATCTTCCGAGAACCCGCCCGACTCCGACGGACTGACGCTTGCGGCGAGGTTCCGACCGGACATCGATTCGCTGGCACGCACCCGGTCGACGAGATCCGCATCGCTCACGCCCGATTCGGTCGAGATGGCACCCCGCAGCACGCCGCCGACCCGAAGTCGTCGCACCAGCGCCCGAGTGTCCACACGTTCGATCCCGGGGACACCGGACGCCGCGAGCCAAGAGGACAGGTCCGCTTCGGCACGATGATTGGAGACCACTCTGGACAGCTCGCGGACGACCACCCCCGCCACCGAAGGCCCCGGTCCTTCGACATCCTCCGGCGTGATCCCGTAGTTGCCCACATGGGGGACGGTCATGACGAGAATCTGACCGAGATAGCTGGGATCCGAGAAGGCCTCCTGGTATCCGCACATCGCGGTGTTGAAGACGACTTCTCCGAAGGTCTGCACACCGGCCTCGCCGGCGGCACCGAACCCTCGACCATGCAGCACGGTGCCGTCCTCGAGCACGAGGCGGGCGCCGACTCCCCTGTGGCGAAATGCATCGCTGTTCATCGGCCCGCATGATACGACGAGCGAGTCGCCATCGCACCGCCCCATCGACGTGGTTTGCCGCCGGCACGACTCTGCGCCGCCGTACACTCGCGCGATGCCCGGCCTCTTCGACTCGCTCGGCGGCGACGACTCTCCGAGGGCGGAGACCGACGCCGTTGCCGGATGGGCGAGCGTGGCGGTCGAAGGCGGCATGGACACCTTCCCCGAGGGACTGACCTACGCCGTGCCTCGAGGGTTGGCGTCGCTCGGCCCCGGGCAACGGGTCGAGGTGCCGTTCGGTCGAGGCAACCGTCGAGCCCGCGGAATCGTGGTGGCCCGCATGGAGGAACTCCCTTCCGGACTCGCGGCAGGTCGGGTGAAGTCGATCCTCGCCGCCGACGACCGCACGCCGCCGCTTTCGGCCCACCTGCTGGACCTGGCTGCCTGGATCAGCCGCTACTACATCTGTCCGATGGGCGTCACCCTCGACGCGATGCTGCCTGCAGCGGTGCGTCGGGGCGCCGGACTCGTGACGCAGACGATGGTCGACCTGCCCGCGGAGGCACCGACCTCCTCGGGCCGTCTCGGGCCGAATCAGAAGTCGGTGCTCGCGACCGTGGCCGATCTCCCCGCCGCGAAGCGACCCATCGAGATGGGCGAACTCGCATCCCTGGCGGGCGTTGAAGGAACCGCCTCGATCCGCGGTCTCATCGGCCGCGGCCTGCTCATCGGAACCCAACGGCGTTCGATCCGTGGTGGGGATGGCATCGAGGCCCACGCCATGCTCGCGTCGGGACCTCCTCCGGAACTCACCGAGGACCAGCACCGGGTGGTCTCCGACCTCACCGAGGTTCTGGACAAGGGATTCAGTCGCCATCTTCTCTATGGAGTGACCGGCTCGGGCAAGACGGAGGTCTACCTTCGCCTGCTCGAGCGAACCGTTGCGGCCGGCCGGTCGGCCCTGCTGCTGGTGCCCGAGATCGCGCTGACGCCGCAGACGATCGGGAGGCTGCTGTCGAGATTTCCCGAGGTGCCGGTCTCGGTACTGCACTCCGGCCTGACGCCCGCGCAACGGCATCGACAGTGGACGTTGGCCGCCGACGGCACCGCCCGGATCGTCACGGGGGCCCGATCGGCGATCTTCGCCCCGATTCCCGACGACTCCCTCGGCCTGGTGATCGTCGACGAAGAGCACGATGCTTCGTACAAGCAGGACCAGGCGCCCCGCTACCACGGCCGGGACGTGGCGATCCGCAGGGCCCAGCAGGCCGGTTGCCCGGTGCTGCTCGGCACCGCGACCCCAAGCCTCGAGACCTGGCACAACACCACGGCCAGACACCTCATCCGTCTGCATCGCCTTCCCAAGAGGGCCCCGGGCCTCAACCTCCCCAAGGTGCAGGTCGTCGACTTCGGCAAGGAGCGTCGACGCTTCAACGATCGTCGGGTCCACCTCATCGGGCCCACGCTCGGCAAGGGACTCGCCGACTGCATCGCAGACGGCGGGCAGGCCCTGCTGTTGCTGAATCGACGCGGCTACGCGAACTACATCGCCTGCAGCGATCAGCGATGCGGGTGGATGCAGACCTGCTCGGAGTGCGACGCGGGCATGGTCTGCCACCGTCCGGAGCGCCGCGATCATCCAGGCCCCGAGTTCCTTCGATGCCATCACTGCGATGCGGAGCAGCGAGTCCCCCGCACCTGTCCGGAGTGCGGGCACGGCGTCGTCGTCTTCGGCCTCGGCACCCAAAGGGTCGAGGAGGAACTCCGTCGCATCCTGCCCGACCTCGGGCCCGAGGCGATCGTGCGGGTGGACTCCGACAGCATGGACTCCCCTCGGGACCTTCACCGGGTCCTCGAAGCGCTCGGGCGTGGCGAAGTTCGGGTCTTGCTGGGAACCCAGATGATCGCGAAGGGCCTCGACTTCCCCGGAGTGCGCCTGGTCGGCGTCGTCAACGGCGACACCTCGCTGAGCATGCCGGACTTCCGAGCGTCGGAGCGGACCTTTCAATTGATCAATCAGGTCGCAGGCCGCTGCGGACGGGGCGAGGCGGCCGGCCGGGCGATCGTTCAGTCCTTCCAGCCCGACGCGCCGGCGATCCGACTTGCGGCGTTGCACCGATTCGAGGCGTTCGCCCAAGGCGAACTCGAGGACCGGGTCCGCTTCGACCTCCCACCGCATCGCCGGATGGCCCGTCTCGTGGTGCGCGACGAGGACGAGACCAAGGCCAAGGCCGCCGCCGAGCGACTTCTCGAGAATCTCAGACCCGGCGCGGCAGCGGCCGAGGTCGAACTGCGCGGCCCGGCGCCGTGCCCCATCGCCAGGATCGCGGGGCGGCATCGCATTCAGATCGAACTGCTCGCCCCCTCGGCCGGCGCGATCCAGACATTGCTTCAGGACGCCCGGCGAGCGGGCCATCTCCGACCGGGCGAGGGACTCGCCGTCGACGTCGATCCGGTCGCGCTTCTCTGACCGACGGTCATGCCCGCCGGGCGAACCGACATGCCGGGGCCGCCGACCCTCGACGGTCCGAAAACCAAGGGAGTTCCCGGCGTTCGGTCGACAATCGCTCCCACGGCGTCGTTGCCGCGAATACACTTCGAAATCCTCGCGGCAGCGCGGACGAAATCGCCCGCCGCCATCCTTCGGAATCCCGACGGATCAACTCAGGCCATGGCCCAGCATCGGGCGTCTCCACCCCCCGCTTCGTCTCTCGGGCGATCGGTGAACGGCTGGAACGCCGAGTACCTCGACGACCTGTACCGAAGATGGACCGCCGACCCCAACTCGGTCGAGGCGGAGTGGCGATCCTTCTTCGAAGGCTTCGACCTCGGCGTGCGGCGCCCCGCGCCGCCGAAGGGAGCGAAGCCCGATCGCGGCACCGCGTCGGAGCTCTCCGAAGCCCATGAAGGGCAGTGGCGGGTCGCCAACCTCATCTATCACTACCGGGATCTCGGGCACCTTGCCGCCGATCTCGATCCGCTCGGCACGAACCGGCCTCGACCGGCGCGTCTCGAACTCGAGGCGTTCGGCCTGTCCGAGACGGATCTCGATCGGCAGTTCGATCCGGGCCTCCTTCCGCTCAAGAGTCCTTCGACGCTTCGCGAGATCGTGCAGCTTCTCGAAGACACCTACTGCCGGACGGTGGGCGTGGAGTACATGCACATCCAGGACACCGAGCGGCGGCAGTGGCTGCAGTCCCGGATGGAGACCTTCCGGAACCGCCCCGAGCCGAAGGAGAGTCAGCGCCTGCGCCTGCTCGACAAGCTGATCGAGGCCGACGGCTTCGAGAGCTTCCTTCGCACCCGGTACGTCGGCAAGAAGCGATTCGGCCTCGAGGGGGGCGAGAGCCTCATCCCGATGCTCGACACCATCGTCGAGAACGCCCCCGGCGCGGGCGTCGGCGAGATCGTCATGGGCATGGCCCACCGCGGCCGGCTCAACGTGCTTGTGAACGTGCTCCAGAAGACCTTCGATCAGGTCTTCACCGAGTTCGAAGAGCTCTGGCAGGAGGACTTCATCGAGGGCGGCGGCGACGTCAAGTACCACTCCGGCTACTCCATCGAGCGGAAGACCGACTCCGGCGGCACCGTCAAGCTGGCCCTCGCCCCGAATCCCTCGCACCTGGAGTTCGTCGACGCGATCGTCATCGGTCGCACGCGGGCCAAGCAGCGCCTTGCGGGCGACACCGAGAGACGAAGCGTCGTGCCGCTGGTGATGCACGGGGAC
The DNA here is from genome assembly GCA_017859745.1 of Planctomycetota bacterium. GTDB lineage: Bacteria > Planctomycetota > Phycisphaerae > Phycisphaerales > SM1A02 > VGXO01. The sequence continues at coordinate 22,419 of JAFMML010000039.1, read as the reverse complement.
GCGGCCTTCGCCGGGCAGGGCATCGTGGCGGAGTGCTTCAACATGATGCGCCTCGACGGCTACGACGTCGGCGGCACCCTGCACATCGTCATCAACAACCAGCTTGGGTTCACGACCAACCAGAAGGACTCCTTCAGCGGCGTCTACTGCACCGACGTGGCGAAGATGGTCGACTGCCCGATCTTCCACGTGAACGGCGACGACCCCGAGGCGTGCGCCTGGGTCGCCAAGCTGGCGCTCGAATACCGGCAGGCCTTCGGCGTCGACGTGGTGATCGACTTCTGGTGCTACCGGCGGCATGGACACAACGAAGCGGACGAGCCTCGCTTCACGCAGCCGCTGATGTACAAGCGGATCAAGGCCCAGAGGCCGGTGATCGAGCGCTATCGCGACCATCTCGTCGGCCTCGGAGTGATCACGCCCGAGCAGTTCAAGGCGACCTCCGAGCGACTGCACAAGGAGATGGACGAGGCGCAGACCCGGTCCAAGTCGACGCCGGTGGATCCCTCGATCGATCCCTTCCGAAACATCTGGCAGGGTCTCGCAGAGGACTTCTCGTGGGCACCGGTGGACACCGCGGTGGACGAGGAGCGTCTCGCCACCGTGGCACGGGCCCTCGGCCACGGTCCGGAAGGCCACACCCTTCATCGCACGATCTCGAAGATCCTCGCCCAGCGCGGCTCGATCGCCGAGGACGCCGACGCCATGGTGGACTGGGGCGGCGCCGAGCAGCTGGCCTTCGGCACGCTGCTGCTCGAGGGCATCTCCGTTCGACTCACCGGCCAGGATGTCGAGCGAGGCACCTTCAGCCACCGCCATTCGGTCATCCGATGTCAGGAGAGCGGCGAGGAGCATGTGCCGCTCAACGCGATCGCGCCCGGACAGGGCCGCTACTGCGTGCACAACAGCCCGCTGACCGAGACCGCCTGCGTGGGGTTCGAGTACGGCTACAGCCTCGCCGACCCCCGCATGCTCATCGTGTGGGAGGCGCAGTTCGGCGACTTCGTGAACGGCGCCCAGGTCATCATCGACCAGTTCATCGCGTCCGCGGAGGCCAAGTGGCAGCGGTGCAGCGGTCTGGTGCTGTCGCTTCCGCACGGCTACGAGGGACAGGGCCCCGAGCACTCCTCGGCGCGCCTCGAGCGGTTCCTGCAACTGTGCGCCGGCGGCAACATGATCGTCTGCGTGCCGACCACGAGCAGTCAGATCTTCCACCTCTACCGCCGACAGATGCACCAGCTCTTCCGGAAGCCGCTCATCATCATGAGTCCGAAGAGCATGCTGCGCTCCCCGGCGGCGGCCTCGCCGCGTCGGGAGTTCCTCGAAGGGCGGTTCGAGCCGGTCCTCGACGATCCGCGAGCCGCCGACCGCGAGGGCATTCGCCGGGTGCTGCTGTGCTGCGGCAAGATCTACCACGAACTCGACTCCGCCCGCATGGAGAGCGGCGAGCACGCGGCCAGGGAGGTCGCGATCGTCCGCGTCGAGCAGCTCAATCCGTTCCCGGGAGCGCAGCTGCAGGCGATCCTCGAGACGTTCCCCAACGTCGAGGAGCTCGTCTGGGTCCAGGAGGAACCGAAGAACCAGGGCGCGTTCCGATTCGTGCAAGCCCAATGGCTGGAACTGACCGGCAACGCCCTCGGCTACGTCGGACGCCCCGAAAGCCCCTCTCCCGCCGTTGGATCGACTCGCATCCACGCTCAGGAGCAGGGGCGCCTGATCGCCGATGCGATCGGCATCGAACCCCAGAACCTCGCCCTGTCCGAGGCCGACGCCGCCGGCGGCGTCGATCACCGGAAGGGGACTTCGAAGTCCTCGTCCAAGTCGTCGTCGGACAAGTCCACCGCCTCGGCGTGACGACACTCGTCCGTCGGATCTCTCCGTCTCCTCCGGATCAACGATCTCCGCCATGCCCGTCGAGTTGACCATCCCCAGTCCCGGCGAGTCGATCACCGAAGTCACCATCGGGTCGTGGGCCAAGGCCGACGGCGACTGGGTCGAGAAGGACGAACTTCTCGCCGAGATCGAATCGGACAAGGCCACGCTCGAACTGCGCTCGCCCGCCTCGGGCCTGCTTTCGATCGCCGCGTCGGTCGGTGAGGAGGTTGCGGTGGGCACCTCCGTGGGCTCGATCGATCCAGACGCCGCCAAGCCCGCCGGTGTCGTGGCCGAACCCAACGGGGCGACCACCCCGGCATCGGCGCCCGCGCCCGAGGCGGCCCCGACACCCACCCCGACGTCGAACGCCGGACGCGAGTCCGAGTCCGAGTCGACCGAGGGCGACATCGGACGCGTGACCTCGCTCGCCCGCAAGATCGCCGCCGAACGCGGCATCGATCTCTCGAAGATCACCGGCACCGGCACCGGCGGCCGAATCACCAAGGCCGACGTGCTGGATGTCGCCGAGGGCCGGACGTCTCCGACCGTTCCGCCGCCGACCGCCTCCGGCGACGCCGGGATCCGTGGCGGCACCGGCACCGCCGGACGGGCAGTCCGACGGGAGCGGATGACGCGACTGCGGCAGCGGATCGCGGAACGTCTCGTGGAAAGCAAGCAGACCACCGCGATGCTGACCACGTTCAACGAGGCGGACATGACCGAGGTCATGAGGCTTCGCAAGCAGCATGGCGAGGCGTTCGAGAAGAGACATGGAGTGCGTCTGGGGTTCATGAGCTTCTTCGTGAAGGCGGCGGTCTCGGCCCTTCAGAAGTACCCCCGCATCAACGCCTTCATCGACGGCGACGAGATCGAGCATCACGACTACGTCGACATGGGCATCGCCGTGGGCACCGATCGCGGACTCGTGGTGCCGGTGCTTCGAAACGCCGAGGGCATGGGGTTCGCGGACATCGAGTCCTCGATCCGAGACTCCGCGGCGCGGGCCCGCGACGGCAAGCTGTCCGTCGAGGAGATGACCGGCGGGACGTTCACCGTCACCAACGGCGGGGTCTACGGATCGCTGATGGCGACACCCATCCTGAATCCGCCGCAGTCGGGCATTCTCGGCATGCACAAGATCATGAAGCGGGCCGTCGAGAACCCCGATCGCCCCGGCGAACTCGCCCTGCGACCGATGATGTACCTCGCCCTCAGCTACGACCATCGCATCGTCGACGGCCAGGAGTCGGTCGGGTTCCTCGTCCACGTCAAGGAGTGCATCGAGCACCCCGAGCGGTTGCTGCTTGACCTCTGAACGACCGAATGAACCGGCGGACGCCCCCGTCGGCGAGGGGCACGAGGCGGTTCTCCTCGAGGCCACCCTTCGCGGTCTCGATCCACAACCCGGTTCGGTGGCGCTGGATCTGACCGCGGGCCGAGGCGGACATGCCGTCGCCATCGCCGAACGTCTCGGGCCGCAAGGTGTGCTGGTTGCGGTCGATCGGGATCGCGGCAACCTCGAACACGTGTCCGGGAGGATGGCCCGGGTGTTCGGAGGAGATCCGCCCCCCGTCGAGAGCCTCGAGACCGCCACACCGGGACCCCGAACGCCCCTGGGCCGCGGCCCCGCGGTGGTGCTGATGCATGGCAACTTCGCCGCCGCCCCCGCCTCGCTCGAGCGTTGCGGCCTCGCCGCCGATCTCGCTCTGGCGGATCTCGGCGTCGCTTCGACCCATCTCGATCAGGCCGAGCGAGGGTTCAGCTTCCGATTCGACGGGCCGCTCGACATGCGGCTCGACCCGACGCGAGGGCCGACGGCCGCCGACCTCGTCGCCGCATTGCCCGAAGCGGAGTTGGCCGAGGCGATCCGCCGGCTCGGCGAGGAACCGCTCGCGAGACGGATCGCCCGAAAGATTGCACAGCGCCGGGAATCGGCGCCGATCTGCACCACATTCGAGTTGGTGGATGTGGTGAGGGAGGCCTACGGACTCCGCGCCCACCACTCACGCATGCATCCGGCCACCAGGACCTTCATGGCCCTTCGAATCGCAGTCAACGACGAACTCGGCGCCCTCGAGGCACTGCTCGGCGAGGTTCGCCGAGCCGCCGTCGCCGTCGCCGGTTCCGCCCAACGGTCGTCATGGCTCCGACGCGGGGCTCGAATCGCCCTGATCTCGTTCCACAGCCTGGAGGACCGTCTCGTCAAGCGAGCCTTCGCGGCCATGTCGCGCGATGGGCTCCTTCGTCTCGGCCAGTCCCGGCCCCTCATCGCCGACGACCTCGAGCGGGACCGCAACCCCCGATCTCGCTCGGCACGACTCCGGATCGCCACGGTCGGCGATCCCTCGAATCCCCAGACGGCACGGACCGCCGCCCATGACCCGTGAACTGAAACTCGCCATGGTGATCGGCTTCGCGCTGCTGCTGATGCTCGCGATGATCGTCTCCGACCACCTCTCGACCGGTGCCGCCGACCACTCGACGCTTGTCGCGAGCGCCCAGCCTCGTCTCGCGGCGACACCTCCGCCGGTCGCCGTCCGCGGGACCGTGGGTCGCAGCGGTCCGGCATCCCGAGCCGGCTCGCAGGCACCCGCTTCGAAGCCGGCCCTGGCCGATCCGCCACTTGCCGCAACGACCAGCCGTCCCACGACGGTTCGCCCGATCGGCGAGGCCAGAGCCGCCAGCGCCTCTCCGGCGCCGATCGTGGTCGCGGCCGCGACCACGCCGTCCCCGAGCATCCCGGCGGCGACGCCGCGCACCTATCGGGTCGCCGAGGGCGACTCGCTCTCGTCGATTGCGAGCAGCTTCTACGGTGACCCGGGCCTCTGGAACAAGCTGGCTGCGGCCAACCGGGACCGCCTGCCGAATCCCGATCGCATGCGGGTGGGCCTGCTGCTGATCGTTCCCGATCGAGCGGCGCTCGACGGTGGCGCCGCGGCGAGTGCGAACGTCCCCGTCCGCGATCCGCTGGTCTCGACGGCGAGGACCCACGTGGTCGGAGAGGGCGAAACCCTGTCCGAAATCGCCGCCGCCCACCTCGGCTCGGCCCGTCGCTGGCCGGAAATCGTCGCCGCGAACCGGGACCGAATCGACGATCCCGATCGCGTGCAGCCCGGCACCGAACTGCGTCTGCCCTGATCACGTCCGCCTCCACCCCGCCGGAAGGTCCTCACGGATGTTCGCCAAGCTTCTCGCGACGATCGTCGGTCTCGGCCTGACCGCGGGCGTTCTGCTGGTCAATCGGCAGCACCGCATCGATGTGGCGGTCGAGATCTCGCGCAGCGGCGACCGCCTGCGCGATCAGGAGTCCTCGCTCGCCCTGATGCAGGCGGAGATCGCGGCATCGGTGCATCCGGACCGCCTGAACGCGATGCTCGCGGCACTCGACGCACCGGAGACGTCCTCGGAAACCGAGGAATCCCCGTGGATCGCGATCCCGACGCGCTTCGATCCGATTCCGATCGCACCGCTTGTCGAGCCGGACCGGGCCGCTCCATGAGCGAGGAGTCGGCGTCGGACACCAGTGGCGTCTCCCCGGACCGGATCGGTCGGTGGTCTCGCGTCGCCGTCGCAGGCGTGTCGCTGCTTCTCGCCGGCGCCCTGATCCGGGTCGCACAGCTCCAAGCGGCCCCCGAAGCGAGTCTCGAAGCGCATCTCGAGCCGCGCACCGCGAAGGCGGTCCGACCCGCGATGCGAGGACGGCTTCTCGATCGACGCGGGCAGATCATTGCGCTCAGCGTGCCCTCGAAGCGCCTGTTCGCCGATCCGCGGTTCGTGCGCGAGCAATGGGTCGACGGCGGCATCGATCCGCTTGGAAACCTCGCGCTTCGTCTCGCGAGCGCGACGGGTCTCGACGCGGGCGAGTTGACGAAGCGTCTTCGCGATCGTGCGGACTCCCGCTACGTCGTGCTGGCCGATCGTCTCGAGCCATGGCAGGCCGAAGCGGCATCCGCCATCGACGTTCCCGGCATCGGCCTCGAGGCGGGGCTCGTCCGACACCGGCCGTTCGGAGATCTCGCGGCGGGGCTGATCGGGCGGGTCGGCTGGACCGGAGAGGATCGGGACGCTCGCCCCCATGCGGGGCAGGCCGGCGCCGAGGCCCGCTTCGAACGGGACCTCCGCCATGAGGCCGGCAGCATCGGATTCCGCCGTGACGCCCGGGGACGCACCCTGGAGGTCTTCGAAGGCGGCTTCACGCCGCCCCAGGATGGAACCGACGTTCGGCTCTCCATCGACATGGTGGTTCAGGCCGCGGCGGAGCAGGTCCTCGCCGAGGCGGTCGAGCGCTCGAACGCCGCCGGTGGACAGGTGATCGTCGTGGATCTTGTGGACGGCGGACTGCTGGCGGTGGCCGATCTGATCCGTGAGAACGTCGGTCGCGATGGCGCCGCAAGCGATCCGTTGCGTCGACAGGATCCCGCCCTCGCCCGGCCCCGCGCCGTCACCGATCCCTACGAGCCGGGATCGACCTTCAAGCCGTTCGTCTGGGCCTACGCGATCGATCTGGGCGTCGTCGCTCCCGACGAGGTGCTCCAGACCCCCTCGGGGACGCCGATGGTGTTCCGGGACGGCCGCAGCGCTCGCCGCATCCGGGATGTGAAGTACTACGGTCCGTCGTCGTGGCGCAAGGTGCTCGTCAAGAGCCTGAACACCGGGATGGCGATCGTCAGTCAGCGCATGACCGACGCCCAGATGCAGGAGTGCCTGCGACGATTCGGCTTCGGAACGTCCACCGCCTGCGGCCTCGCCGGCGAGTCCGCGGGCCTCGTCACCGCACCGGAGGACTGGAAGCGCCTGTACTCGCAGATCTCGGTGTCCTTCGGTCAGGAGATCGGCGTCACCGCCATGCAGATGCTGCGGGCCTTCGCCGTGCTTTGCGGCGACGGCACCCTTCCGACGCTTCACCTCGCCGGGCGTTCGAACTGGGCACCGCCGGAGGTGGTGGTCCATCCCGAGACCGCAAGACTCGCCCGCGAGGTCATGGAACACGTGATGATCGAGGGCACCGGCCGGCGGGCTCGAAGCGAGCGGTACCGGATCTTCGGGAAGTCGGGAACGGCGCAACTGGTTCGTGCCGACGGTGGCGGCTATCACGAGGATCGGTATCGATCGAGCTTCATCGGAGGCGCGCCGTTCGAGAACCCCCGCGTCGCGGTGCTGTGCGTCATCGACGATCCCGACAAGACGGCGGTGCCGGACGCCTACGGTGGCGGTGCGTTGGCCGGCCCGGTGGTCCGGGACGTCATCGACGCCACGCTCGAACACCTCGGGGTGCCGCCCGACCGCGACCCATCGGACCGCTGACGCGGCCAACGTGGTGCCTCAGGCCGAACTGCCCTGCGTGACCGCGGTCTCGGAGGGCGATCGTCGCGGCGCCGTGGCCCGGGGCACCCCGGGAGTCGCTCCGACGGTCTCGTTGGACATGCCGGCCTGCCACTGCACTCGGCGGGCCGCCTTGATCGCGAAGGCCGCGACGAGTCCGAACAGCACCGCCGCGACGGCGTACACGACCCGAACCCGAACCATGGTGTCCAGAACCATCCACGCGAGGGTGAACCCGAGCAGGGAGAACGCCGCGGAGATGCCGTAGAGCGTGAACACGGCCCGCTTCACGCCGCCGAGGCTTCGGCGCAGCTGGTGGTGGATGTGGTGGGTGTCCGCCGTCGCCATGGAGACGCCGGCCAGGCGACGCCGCAGGATCGCGAGCGCCGTGTCCATGATCGGCACGCTGAAGACGATGAGACCCGCGAACACGAGATGGGTCTGGCCCTGGTCGCCGAACATCAGGATGATCACGGCGCACATGTAGCCCAGAAGAAGGCTCCCGCAGTCGCCGAGGAAGATCACCGCCGGGTTGAAGTTGTACGGAAGGAAGCCCAGGACCGCGCCGAGCAGCGCAAGGCTCAGCACGATGCGGCTGCCCGAAGCCGTGTCGGCGCCGGCGCCCGCATGGGTCGCCATCACCACCGAGATCGCGAGAAACCCGACCGCCATGACCGCCACGCTTCCGGAGAGGAGGCCGTCGAGCCCGTCGATGAAGTTCGCGGCGTTGCAGCCGCCCAGGACGAAGGCCGCCACCAGGGCCGTGCCGAGCCAGTAGTAGAGATCCCCGTTGACGATCGCGATCGCTCCGAGGTCGAGGAGGATCTCGTCGGACGCTCCGAGGAAGGGACGGAACACGCCCTCGGCGACACGCACGCCGACGTCCTGGATCGCCAGCGCCGCTGCCGCCACGAGCTGGCCGGCGATCTTCAGGCGCGGATCCCAACCCCAGACGTCGTCGGCGAGTCCGGTGAAGGTGATCGCGAGGATGCCCACGAGCACCGCGATCGGGACCGGCTCGGCGGCCAGCACCAGCGACTCCGAACTGAAGTAGGAGAGCAGGATCCCCACAATCACGGCGGCGAACACCGCCAGACCACCCAGATAGGCCACCGGAAAGGCATGCAGCTTCCGCGTCTGATCCGGACGATCGACGATGCCCTGCCGGACCGCGAGACGGCGAATCAAAGGCGTCGCGAGCAGGGCCGTCACGAACGACGCGAGGAAGATCGGGACGTACGCGTTGAGCAGACCGACCGCCGTCGGAATCTCCGCGACCGCGGATTCCGACGGGCTCATCGGCGACCCCCGATCGCACGGCTCAGGTGCTGGTTGCTTGAAGGTGGCACCAGACGGCTCTCAGGGAGTCTCGATCAGTCCTTGGCATCCGAGGCGTAGCTGGCCATGGCCTCGAAGTTCTTGCGGAAGTACCCGCCGGCGGTGTTTCGGGGGCGGTTGAGGATCACACCGAGGAACGCGGCCTTCGCCTGACCGAGTTGGCCGGCCAGACGCGAGACCAGGCCACGCTGCTCCTGCCATGCGCGGACCACCAGGATCGAGGCGTCGACCTTCCCCGCGATGGCCTGACCGTCGCCGGCGATCACCCACGGCGCCACGTCGAGCATGACGATGTCGAAGCGGTTCAGCAGATCGTCGAGGAGAGTGTCCATCGCACCGGTGCCGAGACGCTCCACGACCCGATGCATCTCCGTTCCCGCGGGCATCAGGTGCAGGCCGCCGCCGCAGTCGACGATCGCCTCCTCGGAGTCGACGGCGCCCGAGAGCGCATCGCCCAGACCGGGGTGGCCGGGCGACTGACCCAGCATCTCGCCGAGGCGGGGACGGCGGAAGTTCGCATCGACGAGGAGCACGGTGCGACCACCCGCCACCAGCGAGGCGGCGAGGTTGGACGCGATGGTCGAGGTTCCGGCTCCCGGCAGGCCACCGACGACCATGACCGTGCGGAGGCCGCCGTCGTCGATGCTGCGCTGCACCGCCGTCGCCGCCTGACGGAAGCTCTCCGACAGGACCGCCGAGGGCTGCTCGCGCACCACCATCTCGCTGCGTCCGGGCTGTGTCGGATCGTCGGAGCGATCCGGGATCACTCCGAGGATCCTGCATCCCGGAAGCGCCGCGAGGTCGCTGGGGTACTTGATGCGCTGGTCGAGGAACTCGCGAACGAACAGCAGACCGAGCGTGCCGCCGACGCCGACGACGATCGTCAGCGGAATGATCAGATACCACTTGGGAAAGGCCGCCTCTCTAGGGGCCGTGGCTCGTTGGGCGACGGTGACCTTGCGGGCGGCTTCGCGTCGGCGGAACTGCTCGAGTTCGCCCACCTGTCGTTGGACGTTGGTCCGCTCCTCCTCGAGCCGCTCCTTTCGGGCCTGCTTGGCCTCGAGTTCGGCCATGTCCGCGGCGAGGGCCTTCAGGCGAGTCTCCTGGGTCTCGTACTCGGTGTCGAGGTTGTCGAGCAGGCCGGTGTAGCTCTCGATCTGGTCCGTGACCTGCTTGAAGTCCGCGGTCAGGTTTCGCTGAATGATCGTGTCGATCGCCGAGGTCCGCTCGTTCTCCGCCGAACGGACCATCTGATCCATCTGCCGAACTTCGGGATGCTCGGGTCCGAACCGCTCGCGCGAGGTCGCCTGCCGCATCCGCAGCTGCCGGAGTTCGGCGGTGATGCGCATGACCTCGGGATCGGTCTCGGCGAGGCGCCGGTCGTCCGAGGAGGGCTCGAGGGTTCCCTGCAGCTTCGCCTGGGTCTGGTTGCGTCGAGCCACCAGCAACGACAGCATCGAGTTGGTCTCGTTGATCCGCAGGGCGAGGTTCTGGATCGCGGTGCGGCCCTGGTCGAGACGCTCGTCGAGGGCGGTGATGTTCTTCGTCGAGATGAAGGTCGCAATGTCGTTGCCGAGCAGCGTCAGCTGCCGGTCGATGTCCTTCTCGCGATCGCGAAGCAGGCGCAGGTCGCTCGCGAAACGAGCGTTGTCCTCGGCCTCCTTCGACTCCATGTAGGTGTCGGCGATCCGGTTCAGCACCACCGGGACGTCCGAGGCGGTGCCCGCGCTCCAGGACAGCGTGAAGTACAGCGTGTCGCGGCGGTGGCCGGCGTTGAGATCCTCGATCAGCTCGTCCACCGCATCGTCGACGACGAAGGCGCCGGTGGCGTCCCGATGCGACTGGCTCCAGTCGGTCGCCTCGACGTCGCGGCCCCGCATGGCACGGGTCAGCACCTCGCGGCTCACGAGACGCGCCGCCTCGGTCTGGGCCATGCGAACCACGATGTCCTCGTTGCGACTGTCGATCGCCATCATGTCGTCGGTGCCACTGACCGTCGGCGGCAGTTCGAAGAACACGTCGCCGCGATAGGCCGGAGCGAACAGCGCCAGCACGAAGTGCAGCGCCACGCCGACCACGAGGGAACCCGCTCCCACCGCAAGGAGGGTGAAGAGGTTCTGCCGGACGAGGCGGATCGGATCGACCGCGGCAGCCGCGGCGGGCGCAGTGCGGCCCGGACCTGCCTGGCGGACGGAGGGAGACGCTGGTGGGGAGCCGATTCGGGTCATGTCTTGCTCTCGAGGGCCGAGTCCATACGGCCGTTCTGGAGTCAGCGGATCCGCTGTTCGAGGTCTTCGATCGAGGCGGCGAGTTCCGGATCGGGATCCAGACCACGTGCCTGTTGGATCGCGGTTCTTGCCTGGGCGGGGTTGCCTTGTGCTGCGAGCACTTCGGCGAGGTGGTAGTTGGCGAGTGCCGAGGGCCTGATGCGAAGGCTTCTCAGCAGAGCGGTCTCCGCCTCGTCGAGACGCCCGGCCTTCCACAACAGGTAACCGTAGGTGTCGATGAACTCCGGAATCTGATCCGAGATCGCCATGGCCCGCTCGATGTGCGGAAGACCCCGGGCGGGATCGTCGAGGCAGTCCCCACAGAGGAATGCGAGGTTGTTCAGAGTCTGCGGATTCGGCGGCCCGCTCGCGGCGGACCTCTCGAAGGACTCGATGGCGGACCGGCAGTCCCCGTTGACGTAGTGGAGGTTGCCCCGATCGAGATGCAGTCGGGCGGTGATTCGCGGATCGGTGCCGTCGTCGGTGGCGATCGCCTCCTCGAGAAGCGAGGCTCCCCGCGGGTAGCCCTCCTCGCCGACCGATGCGGCAAGCTCGGCGAGCCAGCGCAGTCCGATCGGATGGACCGGAACGTCGGCTGCGGCTCTCACGAACGCCTCCGCCTGCTCGGCATCCTCGGGTCCATAGAGGAATCGCAGGTTCGCGAACCACCCATCGAGCACCGTGGGCTCGGCGCGGCCGTCGGCGATCGCTTCGAGGGCGAATCGATAGCTCTCCGCAAGCTCCCGACGGCCCGCGTCCACATCGCCGGTGTTGGCGATCGACACGGCCTCGGCGGACTGGAGATAGATCGACCGCTCGACCTCGTCCTCGGAGCCCCCGAGGACCTCGAGGATGCCCTCGAAGTCCGGAGGCACCTGGCGCAACTGCATGTCGACGAGACGGTGCAGCGTCGCGGCGTTCGGCGCGAGCTCGTACGAGCGTCGGAAGGACCGCATCGCATCGGGGAATCGGCGGTTTCGCAACGCCATCTCGCCCAGCGTCTGGTGCCAGAAGGCGTCGTTGGGATCCGAGGCGATCGCCTCGCGCACGACCTCGGCGGCGCGATCGAGGTTGTCGGCTCGAATCTGCGCCTCGACGAGGGCCTGTCGGGCCTCCTTGACGTCGGGCTGGCGCGAGACGTACTCCTCGAGGCCCGCCGCTGCCGCGGAGGCCTCGCCCATCTCGATCAGCAGCTCGCTGCGGAGCCGCGTCGCGGCCCAGTCGCCGGTGTCGAGTCGAAGCGCCTCGTCGAGGGTCTCGACGGCCCGTTGCTGCATCAGTCGATCGCCGCTGAGCAGTCCCCGCATGCGCAAGCTGTTCGCCTGCTGGACGAGGGGCTTGGGGTTGGACGGAGACAGCGCCCGCGCCTGGGCCACCAGCTCCTCGAATCGCTGGTAGTTGTCCGATGCGGCATCGGCCTCCGAGGCCTGCATCGCCTGACGCGCCTTGGTCTCGACGATCGCCGCCTCCAGGAGAACCGACGTGAGATCGCGTTCTTCCAGCGACGACAGGACCACGGTCGCCTCGTCGAGGCGGTTGAGCTTCGTCAGGCACTCCGCCCGACGAAGCGTCGATTCCCGGGTCGCTGGAACGTCCTCGAGGTGTCCAAGGGCACGCTCCCAATCGGCGCGGCGGAACCAGAAGTCCGAAAGGAACAGACTCGCCTGTCGGCTTTCCGGATCCTCGAGCTCGATGGCCTTGTTGAACGCCGCAAGGGCCTCGGCACCCTTTCTCGACTCGACGAGATAGCTGCCCAGCGCCAGCCAGACATCCGCTCCGGCAGCGCCTCCCTGTGCGGCGATGAACGATCGCAGCACCCGCTCGCCATCCTCCGCACGGCCGAGGGTCCGGAGGGCCGCGGCCCGCGCCGCTGCGATCTTCAGGTCTTCGGGATTCGCTTCGGACAGCCTGGCGAAGATGTCCTCCGCACCCTCCCGCCACTCCCGTTCGACCTCATCGAGCTGTTCCTGACGCTCGACCGGAGACAGGGACTCCCACTGTCCGACGCCGAAGCGAACCCGTCCGTCCCGGTCCTTCACGTCGGTGCGCTGCGGCGCGATGTCGACGAGCAGCATCGCGAGCCCCAGGGCGTTCTCGGCGTCCTCACGGTCGAACTGGTAGCGCTCGGCACGACGCTGCAGCGCGAGACGGCGATCGCCGTACTCGCCCTCGAGGGCCATCCACGCCTCCTCGATGGTTCGATCGAGCGTCGCGACTCGCCGTGCCGCCCGAAGCATCTGCAGGGCCTCGGCGTTGCGACCGGTTCGAATCAGCAGACCGACCTGACGCTTCATGGTGTCGACGTCGTTGGGCCGGCGCGAGAGCGCCTCCTCGTAGGACTGCAACGCCTCGGCAGGTCGTCCGGAGGCCTCGAGCAGCATGCCGCGCTCGCGATGGATGCGGGAAGTGGTGATGCCGGCCGCGAGGGCCGCGTCGATCTCCTCGAGCGCCCCCGTCCGATCCTCCTGCAGCAACCGCAGGCGAGACCTCAGCAGCGGCCGAACCGAGGGATCCCCAAGGGCGTCGGCCTCGTCTGCGATCCCCAACGCCTTCTCGTACTCGCCGGCCTGCACCGCCTCGTCGAAGCGAGTCGCGAGCACCGCGGGAATGGTCTCGCTCTCGTCGAGGCCCACACGAGCCTCCTGAGCCGCCTCCGCGGCCCGGATCGCGAGTTCGGAGAATCGGCGTGCGGCCTCGGGATCCTCGTCGAGCAGCTCCTCGGACTTCCTCTGGAACTCGCGACGCGCCGCCTCGAAGGCCGCAAACAGCTGGCTCGGCAGCGCCGGATCGCCCGCGTGGGCCTGTTCGGTGAGCATGCGGATCCGTTCGATCGGATCCGATGTGGCCAGCAGCGACTGCATCCGCATGAGGAGCGGATCGCGGGGATCGATCTCGATCGCCTCGGCGATCAGTGCCTTCGCGGCATCGGTGTCGTTCTCGCGCAGGGCGATCTGGGCCTCGGCGCGGATGAACCGCACGTCTTCGGGGAACTCCTGCCGACCTTCGGCAAGGACCCGCCGAGCCTCCTCGAGCTTGCCGCCCGAGAAGAGCACCTCGGCGACCTTGAGCCGCAGGGTGGCGGGATCGTCGGCGTCGCCGACGGCGATGCCCTCGCGCTGCTCGGCGGCTTCGGCGAGGCGCAGGCCACCCTCGTTGTCGGGCTCGATCTGGAGAATGCGGGCCGCGTACCGCTGGGCGTCGGCATTGCGGCCGGTCTGGATCGCCAACTCGCCGAGCAGACCGAGCAGCCGAACGTTGTTGGGCTGCTGGCTCACCACGCCCTCGAGAAGCTGCGACGCCCTGCCGATCTCGCCGATCTGCCGAAGCGCCATCGCTGCGTGATAGAGCGTGTCGGCGTCGTTGAACCGGCCTTGGCGAAGCACCTCCTCGAACCGCGCCGCCGCCAGCGCCGGGTTGTTGCGGGCCATGGCCAACTTCGCTTCGCATCTGAGACGAAGCGAGTCGTCGCTCGCTCCCGCGGTGAGAACCGCGATCGTGTCGAGACCGGACTTCATGCGATCGACCGCGGCGTCCCGCTGCTCCGGCGAATCCGACAGCGACCAGTCGCTGAAGTCGATGTCGAAGACCTGGGCGGCCGCTCGCAGGGCGATCTCGTCCTGAAACGCGGCAGCGAGGCCGACCGACATGCGAGGCTGCTCGATGAGCGTGGCGGCGACGGCGCGACCTCCGTCGCGGTCGATGCCCTGCCTCACGAACGCCAGCAGCTGTCGATGGAAGATGTCGTCGGGGGCGTTCGCGAGATGGCCGGCCAACAGGTCGTCGACCTGCTGCAGGGCGCTCACTCGCCCGGACCTCAACATGCCTCGAGCCAGCCGCAGCGACTGGAAGGCGTCGGCGCCCTTGGCCGCCGAGGCGATCCGCTCCACGAGGGCGTCGATCTCCAGCGGATCGGCCTCTCCGATCGCAACGCGGTACTTCGCCAGTTCCATCCGCGCCAGCAGCAGTTCGGCGCCGGCGGCGTTCGCAGCGGCCGCGGCCTCGAGCGTCTCTTCGGCCTCGGCGAGTCGCTCCGCGGCCTCGAGGCGACGTCCGCCGCCGGCGAGGCCGATGGCGTCCAACGCTCGAAGTCGCGCCAGAGTGCCCCATGCCCGATCGGACTCGGGGCGTCGCTCCACGAGCGCTTCGAGATCGCGCTCGAGATCCTCCAACTCGTCCGAGCGAAGGGCATCGAGACGCTGCGCGAGCGCGAAGCACCGGTACTCATCGGCAAGGGCGGCCGCTGGATCGCCGGTGCCGAACGACTCCGCCATCAGCTCGGCCTGATCGGCAAGGCCGTTCCAGGAGGTGGGATCGTCCAATGCGATCGCCTGCACCTCGATGAAGTCGAGGTACTCCTGCCACCGCTCGGGATCGGCACTGCCGACCCGGGTTCGACGATCCATGATCGCCCGCAGATTCTGGTACCGCTCCGAAGCCTCGGTCGCGGTCTCGGGAACGATCCGAAGCAGGGCCTCGCGCGTCAGGTCGAGGAAGCCGAGATTTCCCGGCTCCTTGCCGAAGGCCCGCCCGTAGAAGTTGAAGGCCTGCCGCCAGTCGCCCTCGGCGGCCGCGGCCTCCGCTCGGCGGAGATGTCGCGCCGGACCCCACGGCTGCAGCACCGCCAAGGCCACGCCGAGCACGGCGGCGGCGGCGACGGCGGAGACGCCGAGGATCAGGATGAACTTGCGGTCGAACTTCGCAGCCATGGATCACTCCTCGTCCGACCCGGAACGGACCGATTCGGAACGTCGTTCGTAGTCGGGCCAGCGGGGCAGGCGCTTCATGAGGTGGGGCAACAGCTCCTCGACGAGTTCCGAGGCGATCGCGCGGTACTCGTCGAGACTCTCGTCATCGGACGTCGAACTCGATGTCGTCACCTGCACCTTGCAGTAATAGGCGAACTCGTCGGTGAGACTGAAGGCCAGACTCCGAACACCGAAGGCGCTCGGCGTGGTCCGGCCGTTGGCGATGAAGAAGTAGCCGCCGGTCTGGCGACGCCGCTTGTTATCGGCGGGGCTGAACTCGGTGACCGTCATCTCCACAGGCCCGATCGGCATGTAGACGGTCTCCTCGAGGCCGGTCACGGGATGGCGCACGACGATGCCGCGGTACGACTCGCCGGTGGCCCGGTTGACCAGATCGGATTCGGTCGACCAGTCGGCGTCGTCGACGTCGAGGCCAACGGTCTCGGGCGGTCGGGTCATCCGCATGCCCGCCGCATCCCAGCACCGCTCGGGAATGTGTGGCACGTCGTCGATGGCGCCGGTGTAGTAGGCCACGTGCAGCGAGGCGATCCCCTGTTCGGGATCGCCGTCGATCGCGTAGGTCCGGTCGAGGTACTGCGAGGTGCCCAACTCCTCCACGAGCGCACCGGAGAACTGTCCGTCCTCGCCGACCCGCTCCCAACGACCAAGGGTCGGCGGAATCGTGGCGAGACTGCCCCGCAGCGGAACCGGCTTCTTGACGACGAAGACGTTGAGTTGCTCCACCGCCACGCGGAATCCCGCGGCACCGAGCAGCATGACCGCCGTGGCGGCGACGTAGGCGACGATCGCGGAGCGGCGGAACGTCATGATTCGGCCTTTCCGGCCGCGATCGGCTCCTCGACGACCATCCGACGCAGGATCCACATGATCCCGAGGAAGATCATGAGCGCCGGCACCAGCCAGACGAGACCGACGAAGTTGTGGAACTCGCCGGAGATCAGGTTCGAGTCGACCATGCTGAGCATCCCCAGAGAAACGACCCGAAGCACATTCACCGCGACGGCCACGGGCACCCCGAGCAGCACCAGGGCCACCCGCTGCCACGGCTGCTTCAGGCCCGTGTAGGCGATCGCCACTCCGAGCGCGAGAAAGGCCAGCAGCATCCGCATGCCCGAGCATGCCTCGGCCACGTTCAGCGGATGCGGCATGCCGTCCCGCCAGACCGTGAGGGTGTTCCCGGCGCGATCGGTGTCGATGCCGATCAGGTTGAGAACGATCTCGGCACCGCGGGCGGAGATGTCCTGCAGGCGGAAGGTGACGACGTTGAGGATGCGATCGGTCACCGTCTGCCCGAAGGCGACCACGTAGGCGATCGGGAACCACAGGTGGCGCATCGCCCGCCAACCGAAGAGCAGCAGGCACAGGCCGAACAGGCTGATCCCGAAGGCGAACCCCCTCGCGTTGTGGTGCAGGGCGAAGGCCCCGGGCCCGAACGTGCAGAGGATGTACAGACCGACCCCGGCCGCCAGGATCGGCAGACCGGTCCAAGCGGGCCGAAAGGGCTCGGCCAGCAGCTCCTTCCGCCTCATCCAGACGAACGATGCGGCGATCCCGGGGATGATCAGGGTGTGCCCCCAGTCGGCGGGATAGCGAAGGGCGAAGCGGAACTGCGCGCTCAGGAACGTCCAGAAGGTCGCCAGGACGACCGCCAGCAGCACCGCGGCCAGAATCAACAGGGTCTTCGGCGACGGCGTCCACAGCGGCAGACCGCCGGGCGGCCCGCTGGTCTCGCTGGATGGTGACGGTGCCGTCTCGCTCATTCCCTCTCCATCGGCCGATCGTCCACCCGGCATGGGTCCAACCCGATTTCGCAACGCATCGTGGGCGCAGGACGACCGCCCCCCCATGCCATGCGAAGCCCCCGCCTACGGCGGGGGCTTCGACGGGGTTCGTTGGAATCTGGTCTGCTCATGGCGAACTCACGCCCGAGCGGCCGGCGGCGATCAGTTGCTGAACCGGATCGACTCCGGCGGCGGACCGAACACGTCGTTGCCGAAGTTGCGATCGAGGAGGAAGCCGAAGCCGTAGTTGGCTCGGAAACCGTTGCGAATGACCGCCAGCGGCGTCGCGATGAAGTCGGTTCCGATAATCACGTGGTCCCCCTCACGCATGACGATGTCGGGCTCGGCGCGGTTCCGGATCGCGGTGATGTTCACCCGGATGGTCGCTTCCCGGTTGGGACCGACCTTTCGGATGAGATCGACCCGTCCCGGGATCGCGATGGCGCTGAACTCGCCTGCTGCGGTCACCAGACGGCTCAGGGTGATGTTGCCCACGGTCGGGAGGTCGTAGGGACCGGGCCGGGCGATGTTTCCGCCGATGTAGACCAGGCCCGACTCCGGGGGATCGACGTAGATGTAGTCGCCGGGGCGGACCACGATGTTCTGGGTTGGATCGCCCCGCTTCAGACGCTGGTAGTCCAGTTCGATGACGCGAACGGCATAGAGCGGCGCCTGCTGCTCGCCGTTGCCGGCCGCGGCATCGCCGCCGCCACCGCCCGGCGCATCGGGAAGGCGGACCCACTCCTGCCGTGCGGCGTCGAACACCCAGCCGTCCCCGGCGTTGCCGGGAGCATTGCGTTGCGTCGACGACGCGGTCTCGGCCACGTCGTCGAGGGCTTCGATGTCGATGGCCGGACCTTCCTGCGACTGACCGAACCGGAAGGCCGAACCCGTCAGACCCGGCGCCGTGCCGGGTCGGTCGAGATCGTCGATCAGCGACTCGATGTCCACCGCCGGCGTGCCTTCGCCGGCCGGTTCGACCGGAGCTTCCGGAATTCCGCCTCCGGTGCCCGCCGGCTCGCGTCGGTAGGCGGGCTCGAGCGAGTCGTCGAGGCTCTGATTGCGAATGACGTAGATCTTCTGTGTCGTGTCGATGGTGCCGCCAGCGAGGGCGACCGCATCGAGCACGCGGAAGTCCGGCTGGGTCAGGCTGTAGACGCCGGCGTTGCCGATGGCGCCGTACAGGATGTAGCGATACGAACGGCCCTCCTCGAGCACGACGGTGACGAGGGGATCGTTGATGAGGCCCTCGAGACGCTTCTCGATCTCCTCCTGCAGTTCCTGGATGCTCAGACCGCCCGCTCGCACGTCGTACAGGGTCGGAAGGCGAATGGTGCCGTTCTGCTCGACCCGCCGGACGTTGACGCTGGTCTGGCCAGCCGCGACCAGTTCGTAGATCTCGACGCGGACGATGTCGCCGGGCTCGAGACGGTACTCCTCCTCGTTCGCGGTGAGGTCCTCGGCGATCGGGGCGACCACCGGACCTCCCCAGAGGTCCACCGGCTTCTCGATGACGTCGATCCTCGACAGCACCGGCATGGTCGTGGGCGTGGTCTCGAAGTAGCCGGTCTGACTCGGATCCATGTAGTTGTCGACCTCGCACCCCGCCATGGCGAGCGCCGTCAGAGCAGCGCCCGACGTCAGCGTGCGGGACAGTCGAAACATGCGTCGAAGGCAAGTGAACACGAGTGGCTCCTGCGACAAGCGCGACGTTCCTCGGGCGCTGGAGACGCGCCCGCGGTCGGCAGCATCGGCGTGGAAGGGCGGATAAGTTGAACGAGGACGTCGTGGTTTCGAGACGTTGCGTTACCGGTCCTGCGTCGAGGGGCCCGCGATGTCGAACCCGTGTGCGAACGCCCGCCGCGCGTCTTCCCGGACGTCGCCTCGCGAATCCGACGCGCTTCGCCGCAATCGCCTACGTCGCCAGCATCGATTCGAGCACCGCCATCCGGACCGCAACGCCGTGGCCGACCTGCCGAAGCACCAGGCTGCGGCGAGGATCGTCGGCAACCTCCGGCTCGATCTCGTACCCGCGATTCACCGGCCCAGGGTGGAGGATGGGCGCACGATCGGGCATCTTGGCGGCACGTTCGCGGTTCAACCGGTATCCCCTGGGATAGTCGACCGCGATCGCGCCCGCCGCGGCTCGCTCCCGCTGCATCCGCAGCATGATCACCGCGCCGAGGGTTGGCAGCGCCCGATCGAAGTCGTGCTCGATCTCGATGGGACGCCCGCCGTGGGCGTCGCCCAGGCCCGCAAGCTCCCGCGGCACCAGCGTGGGAGGGCCGATCAGCACCGGTTCGGCGCCCACGGCGCGAAGGCCATGCACGTCCGATCGGGCGACACGACTGTTGGCGATGTCCCCCACGATCCCGACTCGAACGCCCTGAAGCGATCCCATCGCCCGGCGGAGGGTCAGGAGATCCAGCAACGCCTGAGTGGGATGCTCGTGCCGGCCGTCGCCACCGTTGACCACCGGCACCTCGAGTCGCTGGGCAATCTGTGCGGCTCCGCCGGAGGCGCCCGTCCGGACCACGATGGCGTCCGCACCCATCGCGGCGAGGTTCCGGGCGGTGTCGAGCAGCGATTCGCCCTTGGAGATGCTCGAACCTGCAGCGGTCGCCGCGATCACCCCACCCCCCAGACGCAAGGTGGCCACCTCGAAGCTGAGGCGGGTTCGGGTCGAGTCCTCCATGAACAGATGAGCCACGATCCGATCCGCCAGCGGCGGCTTGGGCCCGAAGCCCGCCCGCGGGACATCGCCGCCCCCGAGAAAGGACTCGGCCCGATCGAGCCAGGCGGTGATGCGGGAACCGTCCACACCGGCCAGAGCCACCAGACTGCGGCGGACGTCGATGGAATCGGCCGAGGTGGTCATGCCGAGAGTCGCCCCGCGAAGTCGGCGGCCGCGGCCTCGAGCGATCTCGACAGGTCGCCGGCTCGCCCTCGCTTCATTCGATAGTCCAGATCGACCGCCCGGTGCAGAAGGTTCGCCAGATGCTCTCGTGGCACCCGGCGGGCCGCCTCGAGAATCGGTCCGCGGGTGTCGCCCCACAATCGCAACTGCTTCGCGATCTGCCCGTCCGGCACCCCGACGTCGCGGAGGGACGCGGCGGCCTCGAGCTTCCGGGCGAGTTCCGACAACGCCCAGGTCAACTGCTGGGGCGCCGCGCGGGAGATCGACAGCAGTTCCCGCATCGCGGCCACCGCGGTCGCCGGCTCACCACGCAGCAGCACCTCCTGGATGAGCCAGGCCTCCTCTTCACGAGATCGTCCCACGAGTTCGACCACCAGATCCCGTCCGACCACCGCCGGCCCGTCGCCCGTGGCCGCTGCGGCCGCGAGTTTGGCGATCTCCCCGTCGAGACGCCCGAGATCGACGCCGATCCGCTCGATGAGCAGTTCCGCGGCATCCCGATCGAGGGTCGCCTCATGCCGCTTGGCCGCCCGGGCCACGCACCAGGCGAGGGCCTTGGCATCCGGGACCGGGTCGCACCGGAGCACCACGCCGACCTTGTCGATCATCTTGTCCAGGTTGCCCGGCCGCCACGAACCCGCCCGGAGCAGCAGGGTCGATTGGGACTCCGGTTGACCGGCGTAGGTCTCGAGGGCCCGCCGCTTGCCTTCGACGGCCAGGAACCGCTCGGCGTCGTCGACGATGACCAGCGTGTGAGGCGCCAGCAGTCCGAAACTTCGAAGTTCGTCCAGCACCTCGGCCGCGCTGGCGGATGACCCGTCGAAGTGGGCCGTCGCCACGTCGCCGTGCTCCTCCTTCAGACGCTCGGCAAGGCGTCGAGAGTGCTCCCAGACGAGAAAGAGCTCCTTCCCGTGAAGGACCACGATGCGGTGCTCCGGCCCAAGGGCCGGTGCCGCCGATTCGCCACGTCTTGCCGCCCTCGCCATCGCGACGGACTATACCGACCGTCATGTCGCCGTCGGTCGTGCTGAGCCTGCTCGTCCACCGCGGTCCCGATGCGGGTCGCTGGTTCCCCCTGCCCACGGGGGAACCGCAGTTGATCGGGCGGTCGAGCGAAGCGCTGCCGCTCCGGGACCGCCGGATCAGTCGCCGCCACGCCGAACTCACCCCGGACGGGGACGCCTGGGTGCTTCGGGATCTTCGATCTCGAAACGGCACGCGGATCGAGGGGCGGATGCTCCACGGGCCGACGCGAATCGCAGTTGGCGACCGGTTCATCTGCGGCGACAGCGAGTTCGAGGTCGTCTCCGGCCGCCCGGACGGCGATGCCGCAGGTCTGGTCGATGGGGCGATCGCACCCGCCGAGTCCGACGCGGAACGCCTGATCGCCGCCGGCCGAGCCGTGGCGGGCCTCAGTCACTCCATCAAGAACATCCTCCAGGCGATGCGAGGCGGTGCCGACGCGATCGAACTGGCGATCGCCCGCAACGACCTCGAGTCCGCCCGAGCGGGGTGGCCGATTCTCGCCCGCAACCTCGACCGCATTCACACGCTGGCCCTGAACCTGCTGGCGTTCGCGCACGACCGGCCGCTCGATCGCGAGCCGACGCTCCTGCCCCCGCTGCTGCGAGAGGTCGCCGAACTGCTCGGGCCGGCGGCGGCCCGACGGCGGGCGACCATCGAGGTCGAGTTCGAGCCGAATCTCCCGGAGCCGTCGATCGATCTGGGCGCGGTGCATCAGGCCCTCATGAACCTGTTGATCAACGCGATCGACGCGGTTCCGGAGCAGACCGGTCGCGTGGTGCTGGCAGCTCGCCGGGGCGATCCCGGCGAGGTCGTCCTGCAGGTCGAGGACAACGGGCCGGGTCTCCCCGAATCGGTGCGGGACCGCCCGTTCGAGCCGTTCGTCTCGACCAAGGGCCAAAGAGGCACCGGCCTGGGCCTCGCGGTCACGAATCGGATCGCGATCCGGCACGGGGGCGAACTGAGGGCGATTTCGCCCGATGGGGGCGGAACCCGGATGGAACTTCGCCTGCCGATCGAGGGAGATGACGCCAGCGACCGCACCCGCGGCCCCGAGAGCGTGCCCGAGACCGACCTCGGACTGGAGTTCTGAGTCCCGAGGACCGATCTAACGCCGGTCGGTGCCGTTG
>JAFMML010000090.1 GCA_017859745.1 Planctomycetota bacterium | reverse complement strand
CGCCTTCAAGAACACCTCGGGCAGCTCCTACTACCTCAACATGACGGCGGGTTCCCAGGCCGCCAATGGCACCGAGGGTGTGCTTACCTCACACTCCGGCACCATCATCGGTGCCAGTTGGGGCGCCAGCGCTACGATTCTCGACAACAGCACCTTCCTGGTCATGTTCGGCGGTCTCAGCGTGGGAACGTCGTTCCAGTTCCAGACTGAGTCCATGCAGTCGGACGGCGTTACTTCTGGTGGCGCAACGTTCGGCGTCAGCTACCTGAACTGGGGTGGCACCGGCGCGTACTCCGAGGTCGCTTCGGCCGGTTCCGCCACGTCGTCCGGTCTGAACACCGCCCTCTACGCGGTTCCCGTCCCGGCCCCGGCCCTCCTCGCGGGTGCTGGTCTCGTCGGTGCGGCGGCCCTGCGTCGTCGGATGGCCAAGAAGGCCTGATAGCGTCGAACATCTCGGCCCGAGTTGTTCAGGGTCGATCCTTCGATGTCCAGAGTCCGACCTCCCGAAAGGGAGGTCGGGTTCTTTTTGATCCCAGAGCAGGATGTTCCCCGTACCTGTCCGATCTTCCAGAGAGATTCCTGTTGCCTTCGATGAAACCTGTCGCCCATCTCGGCGTAGGAAGAACTGCCGTCCAATCGGGCTCTGCGTGTTGGCGGGTCCGTGGCCAGACGGCATGTTTGGTGTGACCCGCAAGAGTTGCCGAGGTTGACCCCGACCGATGCGAGGTCTCGGGTCGACCGAGAAACCGGACTCCAGAGACCCGGCGGCTGGTCCGACAACCCTTGCTGCAGGACGATTCGGACAGTCGTCCTCCCGAGGTGGAACGCCCTTCGAAGGCCTGTTCAAGGCTCTTGGCATCGGGTGCCGCCACCGCAATCGTCGCCTCGTCGGAGACCGGCCATGTTCGACCTGTCCGAGTGTTCGAGGGCCATCTGGCTCCGCCGAGTGAAGGTGAGTGAAACCGTTTGAAGAGGAGATGCTCCGTGCCACGTGTTCAACCAGTCGCCCCGCTCGGGATCATCTCGACGGTCGCCCTCGCCCTCGCTGCCATCGTGGCGGCGCCCGCAGTCGCCCAGGACGAAGCTCCGCTTGCCACGAGGCGAGTCGCCAGCGGTCTGCAGTATCCCACCGGCGTCTTCCATGCTCCGGGCGATGAGACTCGGCTCTTCATCACGGAGAAGCCCGGTCGCATCAGGATTCTCGACCTGACCAACGGCCAGGTCCTGTCGTCGCCGTTTCTGAACATCGACCCGCTCGTCAATGGCGGCACGAGCACCAACAGCGAGCAGGGACTGCTCGGGCTGGCGTTCCACCCCGACTACGCCAGCAACGGCTACTTCTATGTCAACTACACCGGGAGCGGCGGGGCGACCAACGTCCGACGCTACACCGTCAGCGACAGCGATCCCAATGTGGCCGACGCCTCGAGCGGTACGACCATCCTGACCATCGGTCAGCCCTACTCCAATCACAACGGCGGCTGGATCGCCTTCGGTCCCGACGGCTACCTGTACATCGGCACCGGCGATGGCGGGGCCGCCAACGACCCCGGCAACCGCGCCCAGAACATCGGCAACAACCAGTTGCTCGGCAAGATGCTGCGGATCGACGTCGATGGCGCCTCGCCCTACGCGATCCCGCCCGACAACCCCTTCGCCAACGGCGGCGGCGATGCCCGAATCTGGTCCTACGGCCTTCGCAACCCCTGGCGGTGCACCTTCGACCGCGAGACCGGCGATCTGTGGATCGCCGACGTCGGGCAGAACGCCTGGGAGGAGATCAACTTCCAGCCTGCCGGCGAAGGCGGCCAGAACTACGGGTGGCGCTGCAAGGAAGGCGACGCCTGCACCGGCCTCTCCGGATGCAGTTGCAGCAGTCCGAGCCTGACCAACCCGATCCACGTCTACGCCCACAACTTCAATGGCGGCTACTCGGTCTCCGGTGGCGTCGTCTACCGCGGGTGCAAGATCGGCGGCCTGCCCGGGACGTACTTCTTCGCCGACTACGTGACGGGCCGGATCTGGTCGATGCGTTACGACGGCACGTCCGTGTCGGACTTCCAGTTGCGCACCTCGGAGCTGTCGCCGTCCCTCGAGGGCATCACGGTCAATCAGATCGTCTCCTTCGGCGAGGACGCGACCGGCGAGATGTACATCGTCGATCAGGGCTCGGGTTCGAGCGGGCAGATCTTCCGCGTGATCGCCGCAGACGGCAGCGACGCCTGCGAGTCCGGTCCGATCGGCGACCTCAACGACGACGGCGTCGTCAACGGCGCGGACCTCGGCATCCTGCTTGCGTCGTGGGGCGCGTGTCCCCCGAAGGGGCCGTGCATCGCCGATCTCAACGACGACGGCGTCGTGAACGGCGCGGACCTCGGCATTCAGCTCGGCAACTGGACCGGCTGAGCCGACCGTCGATTCCTCCCGCTTCGGGCAATCAACCGACCCCGCCGACCACTTCGGCGGGGTCGTTCTCGTTCGGCGACGCCGAGTTCGGTCCGTCGCTCGTTCGACAGACGCACGTCTGCGTTCCACAATCGGACGCATGGTGAAGAAGCACCCCCATCCCACCCCGTCCGAGGTCGAGAGGGTCCTCGATCGCATCGCTCCGTTCCACCTCGCCGAGGAGTGGGACAACGTGGGCGTGCTTCTGGCGACCTCGCGGAAGCGTCTCGCCCGTCTGCTGCTGACGATCGATCTGACCGAGGCGGTCCTCGACGAGGCGATCTCCAGCCGCGCCGAGGGCATCATCGCCTACCACCCTCCGATCTTCGCTCCGATCAAGCGACTCGCCGATCGGGATCGGACCGAGCGCACGATGCGTCGCGCGGCGGCCGAGGGGATCTGGATCGCGTCGCCGCACACCGCTCTCGACGCGGCGCCCGGCGGCCTGAACGACTGGCTCGCCGAGGCCGCGGGCGAAGGCGAGATCGCGCCGCTGACCCATGCGATCGAGCACCGTCCGGACCAGGCGCTCAAGATCCTCACCTACGTACCCACGCCCTCGCTCGACGCGGTTCGGGCGGCGATGGCGGCGGCCGGTGCTGGTCGAATCGGCGAGTACTCCCACTGTTCCTTCACGGGATCGGGGAAGGGCACCTTCCTCGGGAGCGAAGGCTCCAATCCGGTGGTGGGTCGCCGGGGGCGCCTCGAGTCCGTCGAGGAGGGGCGTCTCGAGATGGTGTGCGGTGATGCGGCACTTCCTGCGGCCATCGCCGCCCTCCGCGCGGCGCATCCCTACGAGGAGCCTCCGATCAAGATCCACCGCCTCGAGGCTCCGCCCATCGCCGATGCCGGCCCCGGACGGAGGAACGCCTTGCGGCGTGCGGCGTCGATCGCGGACGTGGCGGATCGGTTCAAGGCCAGGCTCGGTCTCGACGGCATCGAGGTGGCCGATGCGGGACGGCGTCGCAT
Organism: Planctomycetota bacterium; assembly: GCA_017859745.1. GTDB lineage: Bacteria > Planctomycetota > Phycisphaerae > Phycisphaerales > SM1A02 > VGXO01. The sequence goes on along the minus strand of JAFMML010000090.1, from coordinate 4,727 downwards.
CGAGCGGATCGGGGTCTGTGCCGGTTCCGGAAGTTCACTGGTCGATGCGGCGCTTGCCGCCGGATGCGACGCGTTTCTCACCGGCGAGATGAGCCACCATCAGGTGCTGGAGGCCAACGAGCGCGGTCTGGCGGTGCTGCTTGCAGGCCACACCAGCACCGAGCGGCCTTACCTGCCGACGTTGGCCCGACGTCTTCGATCGGCCTTGCCGGGGCTGGCGATACGCATCAGTAGACGCGACCGGGATCCGTTGCGTCGCCTGTAGGCGAGAACCTGCTCCCCGGAAGATGCTTGCGATGGGCGCGGGCGTCGCTCGACGCCGGCGTGGGCGACTTCGCGATCCATCGCACCGTAATGCTCCACCAGCCGATCCCGACCACCATGGCGTTGTGATTCGAACTGGCCGAAGCGCCGGCGGGTTGAACGGGGCCGAACCGACCTGATTCGATCGGGCGGTGTTCGAAGAGGACCGAGACCCATCGACCGTTCGGACATCGGAACGTCGCAGGCCTCGCAGGCCTCGAACCCGGGGAAGATCCAGGGACAGGCGTCCGCCGACTCAGATCACGACTTCGGAACCCGGGTCGATGCGATCCGGCAGCGCCTGCGTGGCGAGGTCCGCGGCGCAGAGGGCCGTGCGGGGCTGGATCTCGATGGTGGCGGCGACCCGGCCGTCGGGATGCCGGGCGACCTTCACCCCGCGGGTCTCGAGCCACGCGGCGGCCCGTTCGGACTGGGCCTCCCGACTCGAGGCGGGCGAGTCCTCGCCCTCGGCGTTCTTGATCGGGGCGAACTCCTCGCCCCGCGAGGTCTCCATGACCAGAGCCCGCTCGGCGAGCGGCATCGCATCGAAGACGAAGGTCTCGAACTTGATGGCGTTGGGCGCCGTCGGATCGACTGGCGAGCCCGTGGCGAGATCGAGATGCGGCACCTTCTTGTGGGCCCGATGGAAGGGAAGGCCGAAGCCCCTTTCGCCACTCGCGAGCCGCTCCGCGAACGCCACCGAAATCGCGTGGACCGCGATGTTGCCGGCCCGGAACCGCAGACGCCGGTCGCCGTCGATCGACTCGGCGAGGTCCGCGGGGAGGTCGCTGTACTCGACGACCCCGGTGCGGCCGCCGCGGCGGCAGAAGACGCCGACCTTCTCGCCGCTGTTTCGCTTGGGGACCATCTTGCCGGACATCTCCCCGGAACTCCGCGGGTCGGCGGCATGGAAGCCCAGAAACAGCGGATCGAGGATCCGTACCAGCGGATTGTCCACCTGGAAGTAGCTGATCTGCTCGACGCCGCTTGAACGCATCTCGGCCAGGGCGCCGCTCTCGTGAAGGGCCCGGATCGAACCACCATGTCCGTCGGGGTTGAGGGCGACACGATCCTTGGCCGCCAGCAGGATGCGGCCCGCATCGTCGACCGACGGCATGGTGCCCTGCACGATGAATCGGATCTGGCCCGCAGCGAGCCCGAAGTCGTTGTTGTCACGAAAGAACGACTGCGTCGCGGCGTCGTTGGCGGGGCTGGTCATGACGTACCAGGCGATCGGCCCACCGCCGAACCGCTGTTCGGTCGCGAGGATCTGCTCGGCGAAGACGCGGAACAGCGGCCGCCCGGTCACCGGCGTCGCAGGGAAGGTCCCCTTCGGTCCGTTCCAGCCGAGTCGCGTGCCTTGCCCGCCGGCGACGGTGAACGCGGCGACCTTGCCCTCGCGAAGAAGCGCCTCGCCGGCGGTGCGGCGTTCGAGCGCCGCCGGATCGGAGGCGTCCACCGTCTCCGGAGGTTCGAGATCTCCCGATGCCTCCTCGTGCAGGCCTTCTCCGCGGACGAGTCCCGCGAGAAGATCCAGATCGACCGAAACAAGCTCGTCGAGGAGTCGATCGCGGGATTCGCCGTCGATGGCCTCGCACCACTTCACCAGATGCGATTGGCCGGCGGCGTCGAGCGCGGGAGCGAGCGAGGCGAGGCGGTCGTGGGTGCTTGTGGTCATGGCGGACGGGCGACGCGAGGGGTTCCGAGCTGGCGGATGCGACACGGTGCGTTCAGGCGGGCGACTCCGGCTCGCTCCATCCCTCCGGGCGGTGACGGACGATCTTGCCGCTCTGCAGATAGATCACCTGCTCGCAGATGTTGGTGCAGTGGTCGGCGATCCGCTCGACCGCCTTGGTGACCGCAAGCAGTCGGAAGGCGACTCCGATCTCGACACGGTCCTCGGCGACGCCATCGCGGGCGTCGGAGAGAATCTGACCCTTGAACTCGTCCACGGTGTCGTCGAACCGCAGGACCTGACGGGCGAGATCGACGTTGCCGTCGGCGAGTGCCCGGATCGAGTCGCGGAGCATGCCGATCACGCTGTTCGCCATCACCCGGAAGGTCGCCGGCCCGGTGCTTTCGCCGGCGATGACCGCTTCGGCGACGGTGACCGCAAGGTCGGCGATCCGCTCGAGTTCGTTGTTGACCTTGACGATCGTCAGGACCGTTCGGATCTCGTGCTCGCCGTCGAGCCGTTGCCGGAGAGCGCCGATGCAGGCCCGCTCGATCTCGACGTCGATGCGATCGATCTCGTCGTCGTCTCGCACGACGCCTTCGGCCTTGGGCACGTCGGCGTCGAAGTAGGCCTCTACGGCCTGCAGCACCAGATCGAAGACGCGGCGGCCCTGATCGTCGATCGACGTGCGCAGGCCGTCGAGTCGCTCGGTCACGCTCGCGGCGGGCGTCGGATCGGTCATGGCGGGTCTCGCGCGGTGACAGGCGGCGTCGTTGGAGGATTCGGCGACGCTTCGAAGCGACCGCTCCACCTCTTGGCGAGTATAACCCTCGAGTCGACGGCGCCGCGATCTTCGAGGCCCGCCGATCGCTCCGGAACGTGATGGAGCGAGAAGCCCTCGAGGCGTTCGCGGATGGTCTTTCGATGATCGAACTCGGTGTGAACATCGACCATGTGGCGACCGTTCGGCAGGCCCGACGGACGTGGGAACCCGACCCGGTCTGGGCGGCGGTCGAGGCGCACCTCGGCGGTGCCGACGGCATCACGGTCCACCTTCGCGAGGACCGTCGCCACATTCAGGACGACGACGTCCGCCGCCTCGCCGAACTGGTCCACATCAAGTTGAACCTCGAGATGGCCGCCACCGACGCGATGCTCGAGATCGCCCTCGCGATTCGGCCGCAGATGGCGATGCTGGTGCCCGAGGCCCGGCAGGAGGTCACCACCGAGGGTGGGCTCGACGTCGTGGCGGGCCGGTCTCGACTGCGGGACGTCGTGGCCCGTCTCGAAGGCGAAGGCATCGTCTCGAGCGCCTTCATCGATGCGGATCCTCGGCAGGTGGAGGCCGCGGCGGAGGCGGGGTTCTCGGTGTGCGAGATCCACACCGGCCCGTACGCCCACGCCTTCCACGAGCGAGGCCGCGACGCCGATCTCCCGCCGGTCCGGGCGGAACTCGACCGGGTTGCCGAGGCGGTGCGGGCGGTCGTGGCGGCGGGCATGCGATGCAACGCCGGTCACGCCCTCAACTACTTCAACGTGCAGCCGGTCGCGGCGATCCCCGGCCTTCGGGAACTCCACATCGGACACTCGATCGTGAGCCGTGCGGTCTTCGTCGGACTTCGCTCGGCCGTGACGGAGATGAAGCGGTTGATCCGTGAGGCCGCCTCCGATCCCCGGGCAGGGTCCATCGGGGAGGTCTCGTGAACGATCGACATGGTGCGATGGATCGCACGCCGTGGCGAAGCGCGTCCACAGATGCTCCGGCGCCCTCGGCCACATCCTCGGTCTGCCGGGCGATTGCGATGGTGGGACCGTGAGCGATCCGGTCCACATTTCGGATCGGGCGGGCACGCTGCCATACAAGGTCGCGGTTCTCTGCTATCTGCGCGATCCCGACGGTCGCGTGCTTCTGCTGCACCGCCGCAAGGCCCCCAACCCCGGCATGTACTCCCCGATCGGCGGCAAGCTGGAGATGGCCCTCGGCGAGGGACCGCACGAGTGTGCGCTGCGGGAGATTCGCGAGGAGGTCGAGCTTGACCTTGGTCCCGACGAGATCCGCCTCTGCGGCATGGTCTCGGAGAAGGGCTACGAAGGCCACGCCCACTGGCTGATCTTCCTGTTCGAGGTGGTGCGTCCGGTCGATCCCTCGGAGATTCCCCGCATGGAGTTCGACGAGGGCGTGCTCGAGTGGATCGAGGCGGAGCGGGTCGCGGACCTGCCGATCCCCCGCACCGATCGCGAGATCATGTGGCCGGCGGTCGAGAGCCACCGGGGCGGCTTCTTCGCGGTCCACATCGACTGCGACGAGGACGATTCCGACGGCGACCTGCGCTGGCGGATGAACGAGTCGGTCCCGAACGCAGACGGCGAGGCGTCTTCGGCGGGTTGATCGCGTACGCGAGCGGTCAGGCTGCCCGACGTCGCGGGACCGCGGGCGTCTCGGTCCACCAGTCGGCCTCGGCGACGCCGAGCTGGAACACGGGACTATCCTCGACGATCTCCAGGATCTCGCGCCGCGTCGATGCGTCGAGGTCTCGACGCCACTTGTCCATCGAGTCGAGCGGATTGCGGAAGACGGAGAAGTAGCGCCGGATGCCTGGTTCGCGAAGTCCGCGCGCCGCGGGGTCGGTGCTTGCCGCCACGAACGCGTCCACCTGCGGATCGGCGGCGAGTCCGAGATGGGCGAGGACCTTCGCCGTCTCGGCCGCGGGATCCCGGCAGAGGTTCTCGTAGTGGACGAGATGAAGCG
>JAFMML010000038.1 GCA_017859745.1 Planctomycetota bacterium | reverse complement strand
TTCGTCCCTCGCGTCATCCAACAACGATCATCGTTCGACAGCGTCGTGTGCAACGCCTGTCACGCGATCTCCCCTACGCCGTCTCGTCGTCGATCCAGCGTCGCAGAACCGCGGGCAGGCCCGAGGCGCCGATCGCTTCGACCGCCTTCGAAAACGCGGCGCGATCGCGATCCTCCGCGAGGCGTTCCAGCGCCTCGTCGAGGGCGTCGCGCTGCACCTCGTCGAGCGTCTGATGCCATCCGCAGAACGCCGCGAGCTCCTCGCCTTCGAGCAGCACCTCGCCGAAGCAGGACTCCTGGACGGACCGATTGGGCACCGCCCATGCGGCATGGAAGGTGGCCGGATACAGCGAGACCCGCTCGACCCCGTCCGGCACGGTGCTCTTGAACTCGACGGCCGACCGGCTTTCGATCCACTCGCCGTTGGTGAGATGGGGCTTCACCGGCGTCTTCAGAGAGACCTCGGCCCGGGTCGGATCCGACCGACCTCCGATGCTCACACCGAAGGCCGGCGGCATGGGAATCGCTTCGCCTCGTTCAAGGAGAACCCGTTCCCCCGCCGTCAGCGCGTCGCTCTCGAGAAGCAGAGCCCGATGTCGAAGGGAGTTGTTGGCGAAGAAGTAGAAGGAGAGGCCCGAGGCCAGCAGCGAGGGGTAGGTCGGCGCCTCGGCGTCGGGCACGAAGCGGCGGATCTGCCGAAGCATCGCCGGACCGATCAACGCGTCGAAACTCCACCGTCGCTGTCGATCACCGGGGTTTCCGGCCGCGGCGAGAAGGGTGAATCGCTGGGTCTCGTCGGCGTCGAGGATGCCGCGCTCGCCCAACATCAACACGAAGGGGAGAAACACGATCCGGCGGAATCGCTCGTCGCCGGTGAGCGAGTCCACCTCGTCTCCATCGCGCACCCTCGCCCCTACGCGGTGGGCCTGAGACGTCGCAATCATCGAACTCCATGCCAGCATCAGGTCTCGAGTGAGGGGGAGATACTCGGTCTCGAGAACGACGCGAAACTCCTCGCGCTTCGACGGATCCTCGATGCGGCTCTCCGCCCATCGCCCGAACAGCCGCACCCAGAGTTCGCCTCCGGCGATGCGACGCGACAGGTCGCTCCAGTGGTCCTGCGACGTGTGAAACGACTCCCAGTAGAGATGACTCGAACCCAGCGGCGATGCGACCGAAGTCAGCCCGTTGCGATTGCCGATCTCGCTTGGCAATCGATCGGGAAAGGCGGCGGTGAACGCGGTCTCGCCACCCTCCGTGCGCATCCGGCCCTCGCCGTAGAGGCCCCGCACCCGTTCGGCGTCGTTCTCGTCGATGCGGTTGGTCGCGAAGGTCCGGACGGCGCCGTCCTCGCCAGCGGCGACCTCGACCCGAACCGTCCGCGGCCCGCAGGCAGCAAGCATCGCCGCGCCGGCGAGTGTCAAGAATCCGATCGATTTGCGATGCACGCTTGCGGACACGGACGACCTCCTCGCTGCCGCGAGTCTAGGACCGGGATGTCCGCGGTCCACAGACCTCGGCGGCCACGAAGACTCGGGGGATGAGACACCCCACGCCCGCCGACGTTCGAGTCCGACGGTGTCGAACGGGTCGGACGGGTCGAACGGGCACCGTGTCGCACTTCGGACCGACGCCTCGCTTCGCGAGGACGGCTTGTTGGGAACGCCGTCCGGCGCTCGCGGCGACGTGTGGATCTGGGCGATCGCACCGCTCGCCGGTCCTCAGACGTGCCAAGCTCGCCCATCGCGGGCCAGCAATTCATGCGCGGCGTCCGGCCCCCAACCGCCCGGGACGTAGTTGTCGGCGATCGCATGTCGCAGCACCTCCGAGCCGTCTCCAAGCAGAGGATCGACCGCCGCCCACGACGCCTCGACCTCCTCGCGATCCTTGAAGAGGCTCTGATCCCCGCGCATCGCGTCGATCAGCAGCGGCCCGTAGGCCTCGGGCTCGGCGGCGCCACCCCGGCCGCCGGCGTCGGCCTCCATCTCGATCGGGTGCAGGGAGAAGGAGGCCCCCGGGGCGCGACCGAGAAATCGCAGTCGAATCCGGCTTCGGGGGGCGATCTCGACGACGAGACGATCGGCACCGGTCGCTGGAACGCCCGAAGCGTTGCTCAGGGTTCGGAAGAGATCCGTCGGCGGCGCCTTGAACTGCACGACGACCTCGGTGTGCTTCGCGGCAAGCCGCTTGCCGGTCCGCAGGTAGAAGGGCGTCCCCGCCCATCTCCAGTTGTCGAATCGGATCCTCATCGCCGCGAACGTCTCGGTGGTCGATCCGGGCGCGACACCCTCCGTGGCGACGTAGCCGACGCCATCCGGTCCAGGTCCGTACTGACCCAGTGCCGCGGTGGTCTCCAGTTCGTCCTTCCTCGGGATCTGGATCGCCTCGAGGATGTCGCGGCGTTCGGCGCGGAGCCGGTCTGGCGCAAACACCGAAGGCGGCTCCATCGCCACGAACGCGAGGATCTGCAGCAGATGGGACTGGATCATGTCGCGGATCGCGCCGGTTCGGTCGTAGAAGGCCACCCGATCCTCGACGCCGATCGACTCCGCGGCGGTGATCTGCACATGGTCCACGTAACGCTCGTTCCAGATCGGCTCGAAGATGCCGTTGGCGAAGCGCAACGCCAGCAGTCCCTGCACCGACTCCTTGCCGAGGTAGTGGTCGATCCGGTAGATCTCCTCCTCGTCGAAGACGGCGGCGAGGCTTCGATTGAGGGCCTTCGCCGACGCCTCGTCGGTCCCGAAGGGCTTCTCGACGACGATGCGGCGCCATCCCTTGATCGAGGCGTCGCGGCAGGCCCTTCGCTCGGTGGAGACGAGTCCGCTCTCGCCGATGGCAGCCACGATCGGGGTGTAGAGCTCCGGCCCCACGGCAAGAAAGAAGAGCACGTTGCCGCACTCGCCGCCCGGGGTGGCGGAGGCGATGCGTTCCGAGATTCCCCCCCACGACGCCGCCTTCGCCGCGTCGGCCGCCTGGTAGGAGATTCGGGGCGCGAGTTCGTCCCAGCGGCGTCGATCGAAGTTCTCGACGCGGGCCTGGACCGACGCGGCCAGATCCTCGCGCCATTCCCTATCGGACTTCGGTCGCCGGCTCACGCCGAGGACGCGGGTCTCCGCGGGGAGGTCGCCGGCAACGTGGCGCTCGTAGAGCGCCGGCAGCAACTTGCGGCTCGTGAGGTCGCCGGAGGCGCCGAGGATGACGAGCAGGCAGGAGTCGACCGATGGTGGCATGGCGGGAGGGTAGCGGTCCACCTCCAGGGCACGCCGCGTGTGGACGACTCCTGTTGAAGTTCACGTTCGGCCTCGAGCCAATCGAGGACGGGGTTGCCCGTACCTCCGTGGCGCAAGTGGATCTCGTGCGCCCGTTCGCGAATCGCCGCCTCGGTCGGCCGAGGTGTCGCTCCCACCAGTCCTTCGGGGCGGGGACGTGCAGGATCCACGAAGCGATCGCGGCCGCCCATGGCGGAATCGCTTCGTCCCGAGATCTCCATCGACTCGCTGCGAACCATGCTTCGCGCCGTCCTCCTCGCTGGTCGGGTCGGTTACCGGACATCGGTGCGCACGGTGGTCCGATCGACGACTCGCACGCTATCGCCACCCCCGCGCTCCGCTCTTCGGAAAATCGACCCGAAGAATGCGGCCGATCAGATATCGGTCAGCCCCTCCCGGATGGCGAACCGAACGAGCTCGGGGCTCGAGTGGATGTCCAGCTTCTCCATGATCCGTTCGCGATGGCCGTCGATCGTCTTCGCGCTGCGTCCGAGGGTCTCGGCGATGTTGATGCGACTCAGTCCATTGCCGATCAACTCGAGCACCTCGCGCTCGCGGGGGGTCAGGCTCTCGAGCTTGGACTCGGTCACCGAGGCGTTGGGACGGCGAGGCCAGTTCTTCAGAGGACGCGAGCGGGCGGCCGCCGCGGAGCCCAGAACGAATTCCCCACGATGGACCCTTCGCAAGCCGTCGATCAGGTCGCGAAGCCCATCGGACTTGGTGTAGAAGCCCCAGACGCCGGCACGGCATGCCGCCGTCAGGTCCTGATCCCGAAGATGCCCGGTCAGAATCACAACGCGGCACTCCGGCCATCGATGCTGAATCTCCTCCGCCATCGAGATCGGCTCGGCCCCGGGCATCTGCAGATCGGTCACGACGATGTCCGGGCGTAGACGCTCGACGGTCTCGATCAGTCGATCGGGATCGGTCAGCGTGGCGACCAGTTCGAGGTCCGGTTCCTGTGCGAACCGCACCTTGAGGCCTTCGAGGAGCAACTGATGATCGTCCACGCAGACGACCCGAATCCGATGGGCCGATTCGGGGGTTCGACCGACGCCCTCGCGATGGGGGATCGGATGTTGCGATCGCGGAGTCTCGCCGAGCTCCGGTGCATTCGATTGGGAACCTGAGGTGATCATGAACCTCCCGTGCCGGCAAGAGAGTGCGGCCTCGCGATCCGATTCGCGACACCTTCAATCATCCCCCCACCGAGGGACTGATTCGAAGGGGTGAATTCCCCGTTTCGATCGTCGAGGTCGTTGGAACGGGCGCAATCCCCCGTGACAGCGTCGATGACGACACCTTCGGCGGCCGGCCGTAGATCCAAGATCACTCAGGGCGTCGGGGAGGATTCGCGCGGGGCGTCGGTCTCTTCGCTGCGATTTGCCGACTCTGCCGGGTCTGGACTCTCGGCGAGACCAGCCGCCCACAGGATGCCACCCAGCATGTGCTGTTCGAAGAGCGGCTCGCGGAAGCTCTCCTTGGTGTGCCCCCCCCCGGTGTACCAGCCACGCCCCTTTCCGACGCTCGGGGTCGTCGCGGCCGTCGTGGTCCAGGCGATCGGATGGTCGTCGCCCATGCCGCCTCCCTGGTAGGTGGATTCGTCGAGGGTCATCAGGACGTGGACTCGACCGCGCGGATTGTCGCGGAACGTGTACCACTCGTCTGTCCGATTCCAGCGATTCGGCAGCATCCGCGTGGAGGGATGGGTCCGGTCCTCGACATCGATGGCCGCGGGCTGGATGGCAGGATGACCCTTGAAGTAGGCTCCGACCAACGCGCCGTAGAACGGCCACTCGTAGGCGGTGTCGGCCGCGGCGTGAATGCCCGCGAATCCTCCTCCGTCGCGGATGTAGGACTCGAAGGCCTCTTGACGGGGCGCATCGAGGACCTCACCGGTCGTCGAGAGGAACACGATGGCGGCGTAACGGTCGAGATTCTCGCGGGTGAACGCCTGGGGGTCCTCCGTCGCATCGACCTCGAAGCGTCCCTTTCCGATGCGGCGAACCGCCTCGATGCCGTCCGGAATCGAGGCATGGCGAAAGCCCATGGTTCTGGTGAAGACGAGGATCCGAGGCAGCGGCACCGTGGCGGTCGGCGCGTCGTCGATCTGGGTCTGGTCCTCGGCTCTCAGATCGGTCCCCGCGAGCATGATCGCCACGACGCCCCAGATCGGGATGAAGAAACCGTGCAGGAAGAGTCGGTGAGCGGCGTCCATGACCGGAATCCTAGCTTGGGCCGAAGGCGGATTCAGCATCCGGATGTCGCCAAGGCGTCGACAGGATCAGCGATGTTCCGAAGACGCCGGAGGCGGTCCCGACGCCTGCGCCAAGACGCCTCCGAATCGACGATCGCCCCGGACAGGCAACGGACCAAGATCCCGAATCGGAGGGGGCACCGACCCGGAATCGGCGGTGGGATGGGCGGTGTCGGCGGATAGACTCTCCGGTTGCCGTTCGGTCGAGACGTGTCCACGACGACCGGCACCACCGATGCCCGGAGCGACCATGCCTGCGACCCCGAAGCTCGATCACCCCTCGCTGCCGATCCTCAAGGAGGCCCTGCCCGACGCACGACTTCGGGCCACCGAGTTCCGGGGGCAGACCACGGTGCTGGTCGACCCCTCCTCGCTTCACGACCTGATGCGGCATCTTCGCGAGGACCCCCGGCAGGGCTACGACCTGCTCGTGGATCTTCTTGGGGTCGACTACCTCGAGTACCCCGCCGAGATGCCCGGACGCTTCGCGGTGGTCTACCACCTCGCGAACACCTCGACGGACCTGCGCCTGACCGTCCGAACCCATCTCGATCCCTCGATCGACACCTCTGGCAACGCCGAGGATCCGGCTCTCGAGGTCGATTCGGTGACCGATCTCTGGCCCGGCGCCGAGTGGCCCGAACGCGAGGTCTACGACATGTTCGGGATCCGCTTCCGCAACCACCCCGATCTGCGTCGGATTCTCCTGTGGAAGGACTATCCGGGGTTTCCGCTTCGCAAGGACTACCCGCTGACCGGCCGGGGCGAGCGCGAGCGATACGCCGATCTGCGCGACGACCCCGGCCACGGCAACAAGCCGACCGAGTAGGGATCGCCGCCATCGGCAGGGCACGGGCGCGCCTGCGGGCACGACGCCGACCGAACCTCGGTCCGGAGATCGAAGAAGGGCACAGCCCGACCCCATGCGGGAATCGGGCTGCGCCTTCCGATCGTCGACACGCCTTCCGAGGCGCCGAGGGTCGCCTCAGGCCGCGAGACGTCGACGAACCACCGCCGCACCGGCAAGACCGACCGCCGCGAGGAGCGCCGGGGCCGGCACCGGAACGACGTTGGTCACGAGACCGAGTTCGACGTTGGCGCCACCGAGACCAGTGGTGGTGTCGGAGTACGCCACCGCGTACCCGGCGGTCAGCCACTGCACCGAGACGATCGAGTTGGACGGGGCCACTCCGCCGCCCATCGCCACCACGTCGCCCTGCCCGACGCCGGCGAACATGAAGTAGTCCGCCTGCAAGGCCCCGACGGAGAACGAGGTCGTGCCGCCGAGGGCCGTGTCCACGAAGTGGCCGGGCCCGTAGACGGGATCGTTGAAGGCGGTCAGCACGTTGGTGTTGCTGCTGATCGCTCCGTTCGAACCGGTCGTGAAGAACGACGTGCTCAGGTTGAACGAAACGCCCGAGGCGGTCTGGTTGTCGATCACGAAGCCGAAGTAGTCGAGACCGTCGTTGGTGTTGTGGATGCCGAAGAAGCTGATCAGCGTGTTTCCGGCGGTCGCGCTCATGGCGCCGCCACCGAGGCCGAGAAGCACCGTCTCGAGAGCGACGTCCTGCACGACGTTGTTGGCCGCGTTCGCCGACAGATCGACGTTCGACACGCCGCTCAAGAGCGCCAACGACGCGACGTCCTGGACGGTGAACGGGTTCGGCGGGCTCGGCGACCCGTTGGCGGCGGCGTTCGCCACGCTCCATTGGCCTGCGCCGGCGATGCTCGCCATCGAGGCCGCCACGATCGATGCGACTGCGAATGCTGTCCTCATCATGTTCTCCCTGAGTCTGTGCGACTCGTCGTGCGGGTTGAATTCCCGCGGTCGATGGAACGGGCCCCCGAGTTCCGCCAACGCGACGGAGAGAGACCCGACCGATCCCGCGAGCGCCCGTGAGGTCGCCGCAGGCATCGACTTCGAAAGCTACGAACGCACTGCCGTTTCCGAATGAGCATCCGACCGCGATCGTCGCGAGGTCGCGACCTTGGGAGGTCGGCCCGAATCCCCTTCGCATTCGGCGGTCGGCGAGCGCATCCTGAACTCCCCGACTCGGCCTGCGATCCTGCGGTTGTCGAAGACTCCGCCACATGCACGGCAGGCCGGATGGTTCGATCAGCTCGTCAAGCGTTCGATCGCCACCCGGACCTCACCACACAGGCACATCGAGCCGTCGATGGATGCCGGGCGAACGCATCACGACCTTGCCGATCATCCACACCGTCAGCCGGACCGTCAGACGGCCGGTCGCCCGCCAGCGGTCCATTGGCAGGTGGTTCTCCCTCGCCACCTGTCACTCCGTGTCACTCAGGGGCGCCTTGAGGCGGTGATGCCGAGGAAAATGAGGTGATCTTCTCGATCCCGGCGCAGAGACCATTCCTCTCGGGTCTATCTGAATGGAGCGGGATCACCGCCTCGTACGGGCCCTTTCGGGGTTGCAGGGTCAGTGGAGACTCCCGCCAGCGGGTAGTCGGAGAGCCCTGCCTTTGGGAACATCCGGGGGACTCCTCTCCGTGGGGCAGTTCTTGGGGTTTGTTGGGAGTTGTTTCGGGGTCTTTCGGGGGTCTTCCGGGGCTTCGTCCGACTCCGGGGGCTTTCAGACAAGGGTCGCGTTCCTGTCTTGCAACCGACGGCACCTTGACCGAACCACGATCGATCGAAGGATCGATCGTGGTCGTTTTTGACCCCATCTCCAAACTCCGAATCCGGAACCCGGAACGTGGAACCGAGGCCGCCTCCGGGGGATTCGGCTCCGAATCGTCTCTGGCAAGTCGCCCGCTTGGACTTCAGCGGCGGCGCGATTGCGACGCCAGACTCTCCGAAGTCCGGCAGGACGATGCGGGCACCATCGCGTCCAGCAGCGCCTCGGCGGTGCGTCGCCACGTGTGCGTCGCCGCGTGTTCGACACATCTCTCGCGAGGAACTCCGATGGCCCGGCCTACGGCCGCCGCAAGGTCCTCGTCGAGCCAACCATTGGTGCCTGGGACGACGACGTCGATCGGGCCGGTCACCGGGAACGCGGCGACCGGCGTCCCGCATGCGTTGGCCTCGAGCATGACCACACCGTACGTGTCGGTCAGACTCGGAAAGACGAGGACGTCCGCGGCGGCGTAGTGCCGTCCCAACGCCTCGCCGAATCGATAGCCGAGGAATCGAGCCGTTCGATGACGACGCTCGAGTCCCGCCCGCGCTGGACCATCCCCCACGACAACCTTCGTTCCCGGAACGGCCAACTCGAGGAAGGCCTCGATGTTCTTCTCCATCGCCACCCTTCCCGCGTACAGGAGCACCGGTCGCTCGAACTCCGCAAACGGGTCCGCGGCAATCTCCGGATCGGACCACGGGCCGGGATGGAAGACGGCTGGATCGAACCCTCGCGACCACGTCCGAGCCCGCGGGACACCATGCGCGACCAGTTGCCCACGAACCTGCTCGGTGGGGACCAGCACCGACTCGGCCTTGCCGTGGAACCAACGCACGCCTCGCCAGGACGCCGCGGCGGGAATGTGGAAGTACCGCTTCAGATACATCGGGTACTGGGTGTGGTAGCTCGTGGTGAACCGAAGGCGACGGCGGCGACACCATGAACGGCACGCCAGGCCGATCGGACCTTCGGTGGCGATGTGCACCACATCGGGATCGAACGCCTCCGCACGCCGCCGGAGTCCTCGGCCCGGGGCGATCGCGAGACGGATCTCCGGATAGCGGGGTGCTGCGACGGTGCGAAACAGCGCCGGATGAAGCACCTCGACCTCGTGCCCCAACGCCTCGAGTTCGGCAATGACCGACTCCCAGCAGCGCACCACCCCATTCACCTGGGGCCTCCACGCATCGGTGGCGAGCAGGACTCGGACCGGATCGGGCCGCACCGCATCCTCAGCCAAGTCGAACCTCCCTGAAGGAACGTGGCACCGGCAACGGGAGCGGCATGGGAATCTCCGGCCAGGCCTCCAACTCGTCCAGTTCGCTGGCGAGATCGTCCGACTCTCGTCCGTCGAGCCATTCGATCGCCTCGATCACCTCGAGGCGTCCGCAATCGTGCTCGACGAGGGCGGTGCAACTCTCCACCCAGTCACCGCAGTTGAAGTACTCGACGCCTTGCGACGGGGAACGATCCTCGTTTCCGGGATCGGACTCACCCCCGGCATCCTCGGCAAGGCGTCGCGCGTCTGCCTTGTGGATGTGTCCGCAGACCACGCCGTCGAAGCCCGCCCGTTGCGCCTCGCGCGCCACGTTCTCCTCGAAGCGAGAGATGAACGTGCATGCCTGCTTGACCTTCAGCTTGATCGACCGGGACAGCGAGTGGTACGGCAGTCCAAACGCGGCCCGACCGCGGTTCCACAAGCGATTGGCCCTAAGCAGCCCCTCGTAGCCCATTCCTCCGATCCTCGAGAGCATCGGCGAGTGACGGATCACGAGGTCGTACTGGTCTCCGTGGGTGACGAGCAGACTCCGACCGTCGGCGGTCTCGTGCATGGCCGTCAACTCGATGCGAATGCCCCCGAAGTCCATGCCCGCGAACTGCCGGGCGGCGTCGTCGTGATTTCCCGGGATGTAGACGATCTCGGTGCCGCGGTGGGCGAGCTTCAGCAGGCGACGCACCACGCGATTGTGCTCGGCAGGCCAATACCAGCGGCTGCGTAGGCGCCACATGTCGATGATGTCGCCGACGAGGTACAGGTGATCGCACTCGATCCGCTTGAGCCATCTCGACAGCACCTCCGCCCGGCAACCGTGCGAGCCCAGGTGCAGGTCGCTCACCCAGACGGTCCTGAATCGATCCTTCATCGGTGCCTCCTTGCACGATGAGAGGATCGGCATGACGACCCCGGCAAACCGATGGTCTAGCGCCTTGGTTGCGCGAAGATCCCGTGAACACCCCCCGCGACCGACTGAGCCGGATATCCGATAGCACGGTTGTCCAAGAGCACCGCTTCCAAAAACACCGCTTCCAAGAACACACCGAGGCCCCGCCTATGCGGAGCCTCGGTGGAAGGTTCGTCGAGCCGGCGGGCCGAAGGGAGCCCGAGATTCGGTTCGATCACTTGACGACAACGACGTCGCGACCGGCGATGCCGCCACGGGTCAGGATGCCGGCACTGCTGCTCACGAGGAAGTCGTAGGACTGGTTGCCGTAGTACCCCGCCGAGCCGAACGGAGTGTCACGCAGCCAGAGGCCGCAACCCTGATCCTGACTGCCGCTGGCACGGCTGTCGGAGTCCATGAACTCCCACATTCCGGTCATCCTGATGCTGCCGTCGAAAAAGGCGCACACCGGACTGCTGTTGTAGCCGTGATTGAAGTACCAGCCCTCTTGGCCGCCGGAGAAGTTGCCGTTGACAGGCGACGGAGGTGGATTCTGGAACCAGCCGTGTTCCATCATCAAGATCTTGTTGGCTGCGTACTTGGCCTGGCTCGCAGTCGGACTCCTGTAGGCGCTGGGAACCTGATTGGGATTCTGGAAGCCCTGTTCGCAGGGCTTGATGCCGCCCATCACCGCCTGATTCCACATGGCGGCCGGACTCCAGCAGTAGCTCGAGAATCCGATCGTGCCGCTGTAGGTGAACTCGTCGGGAAGGTTCTGGAACGGCTCCCAGATCTCCAGATTCAAAGTGTCCTTCGGAGCGACAAAGACGGCATCGTAGTACTTGCCGTTCAGGTAGGTCGAGAAGTGCTTGATGTTCGGAATGCGGAACGAACCGAATCCGCCATCGGCGCCGGAGAAGCAGATCGGCACGTACACACAGGCGTTCTGAGCGCAGGTCGTGCTGACGCTGAAGCCGCAAAGGGGTCCGTTCACCCAGTAGCCCCAGATGCCGCCCGACGCGGCGAATCCGAGAATCATCTGGGTATTGCAGCCATAGTTGGTCTGGTAGTTGTTGCAGGCGGCCTGCGGTGAGCAACCGTTCTGACAACCGGGCGGAAGGGAGCCCCATCCGTCGTTCACGAACGTCGGCTGACGGTCCTTGAAGTCGGCCCAGTAGCTGGTGTTCGCCGAGACCAGGTTTCTCAGGTTCGCCTTGGACTGGTTGACCTTCGCCGTGTCCTGCGCCTTGCCCAGTGCCGGCAGAAGCATGCCGATGAGAAGGCCGATGATGGCGATGACCACCAAGAGCTCGACGAGGGTGAAGCCCTTGGTCCCCGAAGCACGCATCGGGTTGGTTCGGGACTCTCTGTTCATGAGTCGCTTCCTTTCTCGACGCGCCGGACGGCACGTCGCACGACCCCTGACGGGGTCCATCGATTCCAGGCTCGATCGGGATCGACGATGAAAGTCCGTTCGGTATCGGTGAAGCGACAGGATCCGAGCCGCTTCGATGACCAATCGGGTTCCAACGAAGTCCACGACTTCGACTGGCTCGTCCGCCGCGTGAAGTGCGACTGGACGTTCGTCCCGGCTCCGAACCGGGTCGCGAGCACGTTCGGCTCGATGGCACCGAACGTGAGACGGGCCCGGAAGATGTGACGGAGGGGCCCGTGCGGCGGATTGCCGCTTGGGGACTATACGACCCTTCCCGAGGATCCGGTTCGGGATTTTGGGGCCAATCGCGGTTCCTACCATCACCCCGGACCGCTCGGGGGCCAACCACTTGAGGGTCACCACAGGTGGAGGTCCCAATCCGTGCTCGACGCCGGCGGCGGAATCTGAACCTGCCCGAGAATTCGCCGGCAGGGTCTAGGTCCTTTTTGACGGATCGGCGTCGACCCGAGAGGCTCGGAGGGGGCCTCCAGCGAGGAGGGCGAGGCAGGCGATTCCCCAACGAATCGTCGACGCAGGCCGACGATGCGGGTGGTCGCCTCCGGGCCTCGAAGTCCCGATCGATCCGTCAAACAGGACCTAGTCCGCGACCTTGGCTGGAACCCACGGAACATCAGGCACCCCCACCGCGTGATTGGCCGCTCGGGCCATCGCAAAGAGGAGATCACTGGTTCTATTGATGAACTTCACGATCTCATCCCCCACCGGTTCCGCATGCCCAAAGGCCACGATGAGCCGCTCGGCGCGGCGGCAGACGGTTCGCGCAAGATGAAGCCTGGAAGCGAGTTCCGATCCACCCGGGAGGATGAACGTCCGGATCTCCGGCGCGGCTCCGCTGAACTCGTCGATCCACTGCTCGAGTTCGACGATCTGACCCTCACCGATGCCGGCAAGGCGGTCTCGAACCGGCGATCCCTCGGGCGTGGCCAGATCGGCCCCGATGTCGAAGAGACGGGACTGGATGCTGGTGAGAACCTCGCGGTATCGATCGAGGGGTCCGTCCGAGGGAACCGCGGCGGCGGCAAGGCCGAGACAGGCGTTGAGCTCGTCGACGGTGCCGTAGGCCTCGATACGGGGATGATCCTTGCCGACCCGGCCTCCGCCGAAGAGGCCGGTGGTGCCGTCGTCGCCTGTTCTGGTGTAGAGCTTCACGGCCTCGTTGGTCCTCAGGAGGATGACACCGGTTGGTCGAGGCACGGACGGTCGTCCGGATCGCCTTGGTCGCCTTGCGGGGTTCGGATGCCATACCCGCCGGATTCGGGCCGACGGGCCCATGGCGGCGGTCAGACCATTCTGGATCCGGCGGCTCGGGCGGTCTCGACGATTCGCTCGGCGGTCCGGACCGCCGCAAGACCGGTTCTGGCATCGACCTCGGGAGCCCGACCCTGCCGGACCGCGGACAGGAACTCTCGCGCCTGAAGCGTCAGCGGATCGCCGTCGGCGACCTCGATGCGATCGACCTTGACCAACTCGAGGTAGTCGAGATTCGAGAGATCCTCGCCTTCGCCGAGTCGCCGTCGAACCTCGTCGAGTTGGGTCTGGTTGGCCGTCTTGGTGACGACGGTCCCGCTGCGGGTGGCGAAGTCCGCCGAGACGTAGTGCTCGGGTCCGATGATCCGCAGGCGTCGCTCGGTCTTCATCGCGAGACGGCTGGCGGTGACGTTGGCGACGCAACGCACGCCGTCGGCACCCGGCGGAAACACCAGGCGAGCGTTGCAGACGTCCTCGGCCTCGCCAAGCACGCTGACGGCGTTGGCATGGATCTCCTCCGGCTCGGTGCCCACCAGCATCAGCAGCAGATCGAGATCGTGGATCATCATGTCCAGCACCACGCCGACATCCACCGAGCGGAAGGTCATCGGGCTGATCCGCTCCATCTGGACGAATCGCGGCTCGAGACCCTCGATCGCGCCGATCGCCCGCATCAGAGGATCGAACCGGACGACGTGGCCGACCTGAAGCACGGTGCCGGACGCCGCAGCCGCCTCGGCGATTCGGTTCGACTCCGCCGCGTCGGCGGCCAGAGGCTTCTCGACGAGGCAGGCGATGCCACGCTCGAGCAGGCCGATCACCAGTTCCGGGTGGGTCGTGGTCGGCGTCGCGACGACCGCCGCGTGGGGCTCGGCGGCCAGCAGCTCCTCGAGCCCGCCGAAGACCCGGCCACCATGGGTCTCGACGACGTCGGCAGCCCGCTCGACGTCGGCGTCGAGCACCCCGAGGAACTCCACGCCCTCCTCGCGGCTCATCACCCGGGCGTGGTGCCGCCCCATGCGACCGACGCCGATCACGGCGACGCGACGTGGTTCCTGGCTGGTCATCGAATCGAGTCCTCGAAGAGCGATGGAATCGCCAAGGGTACCCGCCGCCCGATCGAGCGGAGGATCACACGCAGGCGGCCACGTGCGCGACGGCGTTCTGGAACATCGCCAGGCCCGGAGGCGGTCCCTGCATCTGGGCCTCGTCGAGCCGGGTGAAGCGAGGGTGGCGGTTCCAGTGCAGAAATCGTTCCGGGTGCGGCATCAATCCAAGGACCAGGCCGCTGGCGTCGCAGATGCCCGCCACCGAGCCGATCGAGCCGTTGAAGTTCTCGCCGGACCCGTACCGCACCGCGATGCGACCTCCGGCCTCGAGCGACGCCAGTGTGCCTTCGTCGGTGGTGAACCGTCCCTCGCCGTGCGCCGAAGGAAGCACCGCCGCCGGGCCGTCGCTGGAAAGCCCCCGAGTCCAGATGCAGCGGCTCTCGGTGGGATACTCGACCGTGGTCCATCGATCCTCGAACCTCGCGGATCGGTTGGACCGCAGCGCGATCGTCGGCGGAGACGCGACCGCCGGCCACGGCACGCCCTCGTCGGGACCGGGCAGCAGGCCGCACTGCACGGCGATCTGGAATCCGTTGCACGGCGCGATGACGGGGACGCCTCGCGCGACCGCGGCAGCGAGCGCCCCATGGAGATCGCGGCGCACCAATGCCGCCATCACCCGACCGGCCGCGATGTCGTCGCCGTAGGAGAAGCCGCCGGGAAGTCCGATCCAGCGAAAGCGGTCGATCCGGGAGGGATCTCGACGGAGCGCCTGCAGCGTGACCAGCTCCGGCGCAGCGCCGGCCAGCGCAAACGCCTCGGCCAGTTCCGCCTCGCAGTTGATGCCGGGCGCGGTGATCACCAACGCCGATCCGACCGCGGTCATGCCTTCACCTCCGCGTCGTCTCCGGTCGCATCGTGGTGGATCAGGGCGCCGGTTCGCCATGCTCGCTCCAGATCGGACAGCGGCCGTCTCGCCGTCGCGTCGCCGTGACGAACCCGGACCTCGGGCGCATCGAGCAGTTCGCCGACGACCACATGCGGCACCGTGCCGAGCACCTCGCCGAGCGACTCGACCCGTTCCGGCTCCACCTCGAGCAGGTAGCGACTCGGCTGCTCCGCGAAGGCTGCCGCAAGTGCGGGAATCTCGGTCCCGACGCGGTCGAGATCGATGGAGACGCCGAGGCCTCCCGCGATCGCCATCTCCGTCGCGGCGACGAGCACGCCGCCTTCGCTGGGATCGTGCGCCGATCGGACCAGACCTTCGGCGATCGCCCGATGCACCGCCGCGGCGTTCGCGGGACCGGCGACAAGATCGGTCTCGGGAAGCGAGCGGTCGAGCGTCGCGACCGCCGGACCGTTGGCGACGCGATGCAGGTGTGCGCCTCCGGTCGCCCCGCCGGTGTCACCGACGAGCACGAGGAGGTTGCCCGCGCGCTTCGCATCCATGGTGGCGATGCGGGCAAGATCGGGCACCGGCGCAAATCCGGAGATCAGCAAGGTCGGCGGAATTCGAATCGTTCGACCGGCATCGGTCGTGAACTGGTTGTTCAGCGAGTCCTTGCCGGAGATGAACGGCGTGCGGTAGGCGATCGCCCCGTCGTAGCACGCCTCGGAGGCCCGAACGAGCGCCGCCATGCGTCGCGAGTCGTCGCATCCGGGCCAGCAGAAGTTGTCGAGGATGGCGATCCGCGAGGGATCCGCGCCGCTGCAGACGAGGTTGCGGACGCACTCGTCGATGGCGGCGAGGCCCATCAGGTACGGATCCTCCTCCCAACCGGTGGCAAGACCGCTTCCGATCGCCAGACCACGGCCGCTGCCGGGAATCGGCTCGATGACCGCCGCATCGGTGGGGCCACCCTCGCCCACGCCGGTGATCGGCTTCACCACGGTGCGTCCCTGCACCTCGTGGTCGTACTGGCGCACGATCCACGCCTTGCTGGCGATGTTGGGATGGCCGAGCAGACGCTCGAGTGTCTGAAGAATGGTCGAAGGGCCGACGTCGGCGATCGACAGGGCCTCGGTGCCGGACTCCACCGCATCGAAGTGCGGGTCGTCGGCGCCGGCGGCGCTCCACGTCGCTTCACGCACCGGCATCGGCACGCCGCCATGGAGAAAGTCCATCGCGAGACGACCGATCTCGCGACCCCTCCAGCGCAACACCAGGTCGCCATCGGTGCCGCCGAAGACGCCGAGATCCGACCATTCGACCTCGTGGGCGGCGCAGATCTCCGCAAGTCGTTCGAGATGCTCCGGGGGAACCGCCAGCACCATCCGTTCCTGCGCCTCGCTGATCCAGACCTCGACCGGGTCGAGTCCCTCGTACTTCAGGGGCGCTCGATCGAGATCGACCGCGGCCCCCACCGCCTCGCCCATCTCGCCGACGGCGCTGGAGAACCCGCCCGCGCCGCAGTCGGTGATCGCCGAGAAGATCGGTCCACCGGGCTCGTCCCGCGCCGCGAGCACCGCGTCGAGCACGGTCTTCTCGACGACCGCATGCCCGATCTGCACGGCGTGACTGAACTCGTCCGCATGCGTGTCGGTCAGTTCGGCGCTCGAGAAGGTCGCACCGTGGATGCCGTCGCGGCCGGTGCGGCCGCCGAGGGCGACGATGCGATCGCCCGGCCTGGCCTCGCCGGCGACCAGCTCCCTTGGAAGAAGACCGACGACGCCGCAGAAGACCAGCGGGTTGCCCACGTGGCGCCGGTCGAACCAGACCGCACCGTCGAGGGTCGGGATGCCCATTCGATTTCCATAGTCGCGAACGCCGGCGACGACCTGGTCGAGCACGCGACGCGGCGGCAGGCAGCCCGCCGGCACCTCCGGCATGTCCGGCGGCGCCACGCAGAAGACGTCCGTCGCCGCGATCGGCTTGGCTCCGAGGCCGGTGCCCACGATGTCGCGAATGCAGCCGCCGATGCCGGTCGCGGCGCCGCCGTAGGGCTCGATCGCCGAGGGATGGTTGTGGGTCTCGACCTTGAAGCAGACCGCATGCCGATCGTCGAAGGCCACGATCCCGGAGTTGTCGACGAAGACCGAGAGGCACCAGTCCAGCCCCTCGTCGATCAGCCGCCGCGTGGCCGCAGCGACCGTGCTGCGAAGCAGGTTGTCGACGACGACGCTGCCGTCGGACTCGATCCGGTGGCCCGGCCGCTCCGCGGCGCCGACAAGCAGCGACGGTCCCGGACCGCCGGCCTCGCGATATCGAACCGTGGACTTCAATGTCTTGTGGACGCAGTGCTCGCTCCAGGTCTGGGCGAGGGTCTCGAGTTCGATCGCCGTCGGCTCGCGGCCGAGTTCGCGGTAGTGCTCGCGAACCGCCCTCATCTCCTCGAGAGACAGGAACAGGTGGCCTTCCCGGGACAGCCTCGCAAGCGCCTCGTCGTCGAGGTCGCGCATCGGCACATCGGGAACATCCTCGCTGCGCGGCGTGCCTGCGGGAAAGCGATCGGGATGCAGGCGTCCCTCGTGGAGGTCCTGGATCACCGGATTGGCGAGGATTCGAAGTGCGATCTCGCGAGCCGTCGCCGAACCGACGCCCTCGAACTCCCAGCGCACTCCCGTTCGGACCTCGATCGAAGACGCCTCGCCGAGACCGAGCATCGCCGAGATCGCGGTCCTGACGCTGTCGGCGGCAGGATCGGTGACGCCGGGCAAGGGATGCACCTCGATCGCCACCGCCCCATCGGGCACGGGACCGGCACTCGCCGACTCCTCTCGACCGACCACACGGCCGATCTCGGCGACCGGGTCGGCGAGCAGTTCGCCTGCGATCCGATCGACGTCCGCGTCGTCGAGGATCGCCGGAGGCGCCGCGATCAGATAGACCGCCACCCGGCGCATCGCGGTCGGGTTCTCGGGAAGACCGAGTTCGAGGGCTTGCCGCCGCTTCGCCTCGCCATGGGGATCCTGGCTGGACCCGGCGGAATCGGGACGAGGACGAACCTCGACCCGAATCACGCGGGTCTCCCGGCCATCGGCGATCGGTTCGTCGGCGGTGTGTGCGGGATCGCAGGTGGAGTCGGCGGTCGTCATCGAACCGGGGATTCTACGTGCCGTTTCCGTTCCAAAAAGAGGCCGCCGCCGACGGAGGTCGGCGGCGGTGGCCCGTGGTCGGGCGGGCGTGTTCCTCGATGGACTCGAACGGGCGGCGGCTCAGA
Organism: Planctomycetota bacterium; assembly: GCA_017859745.1. Classification (GTDB taxonomy): domain Bacteria; phylum Planctomycetota; class Phycisphaerae; order Phycisphaerales; family SM1A02; genus VGXO01. The sequence goes on along the minus strand of JAFMML010000038.1, from coordinate 11,471 downwards.
AGAAGAGCTGCCACTGCGTCCGGAAGAGCAGTTGTCCGGTGCTGTCGTTGGCCCGGAGTCCGTAGCTCGGATCGGCCCAGAAGTAGCTCACCTTGTCGAAGGTGAACCCGAGGTCGGTGGTCCACTTGGCGTTCTGGCCCCGGAAGAAGTAGTTGACTCCCACCGTGAGCAACGACAGATCGGAGGGGTTGTTGAAGATGGCGTTCTGATCGAGGAGCGTCTTCGGACCGCTGGTGTTGCCGTACTCGTACTGGGCGAACAGCTCGATGTCGTCGGCGACGTAGACCGCACCTTGGAGCATGAAGCCGAGCGTGTTGATGCTGCCGGCATTGGCGGCGTTCAGAGCGCCGAAACCGCCTGCGGAGTTCGTCCCGAACTCGGCGGCCTTGGCGGACATGTTCGCGAAGTAGAAGGAACCGAAGAGGCTCGCGCCACCGAACTTCGCGGTGACGTCGGCGGTGAATCCGAACCACTTGTTGTAGTCGTCGCCGGTTGAGGCCGGTGGCACCACGCCCTGCGAGTACCAGGGCTTGCCCTGCTGGTAGTGGACCGCGGCACCCACGAGAAGGCCGAATTCGTCGCCCCGCGGACTCGTCATGCCGCGGAAGTCCTCCCACAGCCCGTCGAGCTTGAACTCGATGCGGCTGGTGACGGCCCAGTCGGCCTGCTCGACGTAGTAGGGCGTGTTGAGAGGTTCGCTTCCGACGAGCGAGACGAACCTGCCACCGACGTTGTCGGTGCCGCCGTCGCTGAGGGCCAGCTTCCAACGGAACGCCTCGCCGAAGTACTCGAGCTCGACGCCCTGGGAGTACCCCGTGGAGAGGATGTTGGAGAGCACCGAGCGAGATGCCGCGGTGAGATAGGCGTCGTAGATGAGAAACTCGCGGTCGAACGGCAGCTTGAACTGGCCGACTCGGAACGCCCAGTCCTGGCTGAAGTTGATCCGAGCCCAGGCATCCAGGAGGCTGAAGTTGCCGCTTCCCGATCCTGCGGTGCCGACCGCCTGGGCGTTTCCGAAGCCGTTGCCTCCGTAGCTCTGAGCCTGCAGTGCGTACTCGGCGTTGTTCTCGAAGCCTCCCCGCACCATGTACTCGACCGCCGCGTCCCAGAGGGTGCCGCTGAAGGTGAGTTGGGCCGCGGGAACCTCCCATCCCGTGCGATCCTGCTTGACGTCGATCTCGTTCGGGAAGTTCGCGATCGGGGGATTGCCGCCGAGGTGGCTCCAGACGAACCGGGTCTGAAGGAGTCCCTGGACCTTGAACGTGAACGCCCCATCCGGGCTCGCGATGAAGAATCCGTCGCTGTACCCCGCGGTCAAGCCGGCGTCCTGAAGGCTGGTGCGGGTCTCGGCGTCGGCGAGGACGTCGGTCACGATGCCGCGGATCTGGGCAGCGCGCTCTTCGTCGAGCCACTCGTCGTCGTCCTCGGCCCGAAGCTGACGGACCTCGCTGCGAAGTCCCTCGTTGGCGGTCTCGAGCTCACGGAGGCGGCGAGCCATCTCCTCGAGCGTGATCGATGCCGCATCGTCCTGGGCGACGACCGGGGCGACCATCGTCGCAGCGAGCACCGTCGCGAGGGTGCCGCTCAGGAGGGTCGAGAGGGGCGCGGTCCTGAAGGGGGTCATGTCGGCTCCTGAAATCGATCTCACACCGAATGGGCGGACGTCCACCTCTCGAGGGGTGACCACGTCATCTCCTGCCGGCGGCCACTCCACGCCGAGCGGACGCCACGACAGGCTGCCGGGAGGGGGTATCGGCACGTCCCCGGGGATTCCTGTGGGGAATGCCGCGCGATTTCTCGGACCCGTCCCCCCAACTTCAGGGCCTCCCGCACACCATCGACCCGGCCCACGGCGGTACTCTCGAACCCCCACCGGCCACCCCGCCTCTCGCCTCGTCCCGCCATGACCATCGACGGACAGAGTCTTCACGGTCGCTTCCTGGTCCTCGATGGACCCGACGGCTGCGGCAAGAGCACCCAGCTGTCCCGCCTCGCCAAGTGGTTGAGGTCGATCGGCGCCGAACCGGTGACCGTCCGCGAGCCGGGCGGAACCGCCATTGGGGAGCGGATTCGCGAGGTGCTGCTCGATCCGGACTGCTCGGAGATGGATCTGCGGTGTGAGATGCTTCTCTACATGGCCAGTCGGGCCCAACTCTGCCGGGAACGGATCCGACCGGCCCTCGACGCCGGCCGAACCGTCATCGCGGACCGGTTCATCAGCTCGACGCTGGCCTATCAGGGCACCGCCGGCGGCCTCTCGCAGGAGGCGATCGCCGCGGTCGGGCGGATCGCCACCGACGACCTCGCCCCCGACCTGACCGTGATCCTCGACGTGGACGAGACCGTGGCGGCCAAGCGCCTCTCGCCGGTGCTCGACCGCATCGAGCAGCGTGGAATCGACTTCCACCGACGGGTGCGGCAGGGCTATCTCGAACAGGTACGCCTTTGGCCCGATCGGCACGAGATCATCGACACCTCGCCGCCTCCGGACGTCGTGTTCCGCGCCGTCGAGGCGGCGATCGAACGACACGCTCGACGCTGGTCCGTGGTCGCCGATGCCGCGAGCGGCCGCGGATGAGCGACCGTCGGATGCAGTTGCTCCGAATCGACGCCCACGACCCCGGCACCCGACGCCGAATCGGCACCGGCCGGGTGGATCCTTCCGAACGACCGACCCGAGTCCGCTTCGACGACGACGGCGCGACGCGGGAGATCTTCCTCGACTGGGAGGGCGCTCTCGACGATGCCGGTCGCCTCCGTCGCTGTCCGATCTGCGACTTCACGAAGCTCTACCGAAAGCGATCGCTGCCCGCGATCACGCCCTACGTGCTCGTGGTGGCGTTCGCAGGCATCGGCGTCAGCCTGCTCGGGTTCGACGATCCCCGTCTGCTGGCCGTGCTCGGCCTGCTGCTGGCCATCGATGTCGGCCTGCTGATCTTCGCCCGGACGCAACTGGTCTGCTATCGGTGCCGCAGTCGCTACGAAGGACTTCCGATCGCCCGCTATCACCGGCCCTGGGATCGCCGGGAAGAGACTCGCCACCTCGACGCCGACGACCGTCCCAACTCCGACTGATCGAGCCACATCGCTGCCCGTGCGAGGGCGGCGCGAGGGTCAGGGCGGTCCCGGAGCTCAGTCCTCCTCGGACTCCTCGACGTCCTCGGCGTCCACCCCGGCATCTCCGAAGATCGAGGAGCCGACGCGGACGAGATTGGCACCGCTTGCGATCGCAAGCTCGAAGTCGCCGCTCATGCCCATCGACAGCAGATCGAATCGCTCGCCGCCGCTTCCGGCCGATCGAATGTCGTCGAAGAGCTCGCGGCAGCGGTCGAAGGTCCGCCGTGCGAGGTCCGGGTCGGCTTCTCCCTGATCGTCGAGAGGGGCCATGCACATGAGGCCCCGCGGCTTCACGTTGACCATGGTGTCGATCTGATCGACCAGGTGCCTCGCCGCCGCCGGCGCGACGCCGCCCTTGGCGGACTCGCCCGCCACATTCACCTGCACGAGGATCTCCACCGGCTGTTCGCGGCGCACCGCGACCGCCTGGATCTCCTCGGCCAGGCGCAGGCTGTCGACGCCGTGGACGAGTCGGCTCAACTCGACGGCCTTGCGGACCTTGTTTCGCTGCAGGCGCCCCACCATGTGCCAGCGGACCTGCGAGGGATGCTCTCCGTCTCCGGCGGACTCGGGCAGCTGCCTCCGACGCGCGAGGAACTCGTCGACCTGCGCCGCCCGCTGCACGAGCTGCTGCACCCGGTTCTCGCCGAGATCGACGTGGCCGATGCCGATCAGCTCGCGGATCTGATCCATCGAAGCGTGCTTGGTCACCGCGACGAGGGCGATCTCCCTCGGATCGCGACCGGCCTGCGCCGCAGCAGCGGCGATCCGCTCCTTCACCGATTCGAGGCGTTCCCGAAGCGTGCCGTCTCGGGAATCCAACGAAGTTGCCCCTGCCGTGGTGTTCATGGACCGCGAGGATAGGACCGCCGCACACGTCGCACAACTGCACCGGCGCCGTGCGATACTGTCCGGGTGCCGCCGTGTCGACGGCGCCTTCCACGCATGATCAGGAACCCCGACAAGGCATCCGACGCCGACGCTTCGATCTCGAAGCCGGTGGTGCTCGTGATCCGCGACGGATGGGGCGAGAACCCCCACCCCGAGCACGACGCCTTCAACGCGGTGCGCCTGGCGCAGACCCCCGTCGCCGATCGCCTCGCGGCGGAGTGGCCGACGACGCTCATCGCCACCAGCGGCGAGGACGTGGGCCTGCCCAGCGGTGCTTCGGGTCCGGTGATGGGCAATTCCGAGGTGGGGCACCAGAATCTCGGCGCCGGACGCATCGTCGATCAGGAACTCATGCGGATCACCAACGCGATCCGCGACGGCGGGTTCTCGCAGAACTCGGTCCTGCGATCGGCCCTCGAACGATCCCGCACGGGATCCGGACGGGTCCATCTGCTCGGCCTCGTCAGCGACGGGCAGGTCCACAGCGATCTGGACCACCTCCTCGCGCTGCTCGAACTCGCCGCCGAGATGGGCTGTCCGGCGGGTCGTGTGTTCGTGCACGTGATCACCGACGGCCGCGACACCGCGCCGACCTCGGGTCTCGAATTCGTCGGACGCCTCGAGCGGCATCTGGAGGATCTCGGCGTCGGCGCCGTCGCCTCGGTCATGGGCCGGTACTGGGCGATGGATCGGGACCACCGATGGGACCGCGTGGCCCGGGCGTGGCGATGCCTCGTCGGACCGCCGGAGGCCACCGAAGCCTCCGCCGAGGACGCCATCGAGAACGCCTACGTCCACCCGGAACAGCCGACGCAGAAGGGCGACGAGTTCGTTCCACCGACCGCCATCGTTCCCGAGGACCGGCCCGAGATGCTCGAGGACGGACGCATCCGCGACGGCGATGCGGTGGTGTTCTTCAACTTTCGCGGCGATCGGCCGCGCGAACTCGTCAAGGCGTTCGTCCTCGACGACGACGCCTGGTCGAAGGTTCCCGGAGGCGGGTTCGAACGAACCAACCGCCCCGGCGACCTGCTCTTCACGACCTTCACCGAGTACGAGACCGGTCTGCCGGTCGAGGTGGTCTTCCCGAAGCCGCCCCGGATGAGCGGCATCCTCGGAGCGGTCGTCTCGGACGCCGGACGAACCCAGTTTCGATGCGCGGAGACGGAGAAGTTCCCCCACGTCACGTTCTTCTTCAACGACTATCGGGAAGAACCGTTCCCCGGCGAGCGTCGCGAGATCGTGCCCAGCCCCCGCGACGTCGCGACCTACGACCTGAAGCCGGAGATGTCCGCCGAAGGCGTCTGCCGCGCGGTGCTCGATCGGATCGCGTCGACGGACTGCGAAGACCTGATCGTCGTCAACTTCGCCAACCCCGACATGGTGGGCCACACCGGCGATCTCGCAGCGACGATCGAAGCGGTCGAGATCGTGGACGCGTGTGTGGGGCGCCTCGTCGAGGCGACGCTCGCGCGCGGCGGCGCCCTCGTCGTCACCGCCGACCACGGCAACGCCGAGCAGATGAAGGATCCCGAGTCGGGCCGGGCGCACACCGCCCACACCAACTTCACGGTGCCGCTGGTGGTGGTCGGAGAGGCCTTCCGCGACAGCGAACTGCGCGACGACGGTCGGCTCGCGGACATCGCTCCGACGCTGCTCGAGATGATGGGGCTGCCCCAGCCACCGGAGATGACCGGTCGCAGTCTGCTGATCTGAGAACGGCGCTCGCTCCCGGGTCCCGGACCCGCCTGTCGACCGTTCAGCGACGAACGAACACCGCCCGCATCCGGCCGCCGACGAGGCCTCGCGCCGTCGGCGCCACCTCGCGCAGGCCCGCCGCCCGGGCATGCTCGCAAAGGTTCGCGGCCTCGAGCGGCCACGGAGGACCCTGGATCTCGGTCGCGGGTCGATCACCGTCATGCCCGATCGAGACCAGCACGCCCTGCGGACCGAGCAGATTCGCGAGCGCGGCCACTGCGGCCTCGTGCCACGATGGCGGCATCGACTGCACGCAGAAGCACTCCGCCACCAGATCGAACCGACCCAGCCATCGATCCGGCGGCTCGAAGAGATCGCCGGTCGAGTACCGGACCGCATCGTCGGCATCGAGCTCCTGCGCCCAGGCGATCGCGGTGGCGGAGAGATCGAACGCGGTGGTCTCGTATCCGCGGCGAGAGAGTTCGCGGGCGTCGTCGCCCAATCCGCACCCAGGCACCAGCACCCGAGATCCGGCACGCAGCAGCGTCGGAGCGTCGCGATCGAGCCAGTCGATCAGGGCCGGGTCCGGCGCGCCCGCGGTGCCGCCCCGGTTCCAAGGCACGCGGCTGCGATCGCCGCCCGCGTCGACGTAGATCGCCTCGAAGTCGTTGCGCCGCGTGACCGGCGCCGCTCCGACATGGGATGCGGCGTTCGCCGCGTCGGCGAGGGTGCCCGAGGACCTTGACGTTCGAGGATTCGGTTCGGCGGCTGCGCCCACGGCGAAGAACGCTCCTTCACCGCGTCGGCGACGCGGATCCCGGGAGGGTATCGACCGCCGACCCGGGAACCCGCCAACCCTCGCGAAGTCGATGCGGGACCTGCGGTCGTTCCGGGCCCCGTTCGCACCGACCGACGACGAAGCGACCGGACGCGAAGCTCGCCCGACGGGAACTCCTGCGCGGGAACTCAGGCGTGGATCGCTCGATTCTCGGTGGCCAGCGCCGCTTCGTGAAGCGACTCGGCCATCGTCGGGTGGGCATGCACCGTCGAGATGATGTCCTCGGCGGTCGCCTCGAGCCGGATCGCGAGGCCGATCTCGGCGATCAGTTCCGAGGCGTCCTCGCCGAAGATGTGGCAGCCGAGGATCTCGCCGTAGGGCTTCGAGGTGATCAGCTTCACGAGACCGGCGGTGGCGCCGACGGCGATCGCCTTGCCGTGGGACTTCAACTGGTAGACGCCCGCGACGTAGTCGAGACCCTTGGCCTTGGCGTCCCGTTCGGTCATGCCGATCGAGCCGATCTGCGGATTGCAGTAGGTGCAGCCGGGGATCGCCGCGTAGTCGACGCCGAGGGTGTGGTGGCCGGCCATCCGCTCGACGCAGGCGACCGCCTCCTCGCTGGCGACGTGGGCGAGCCACGGCGGGCCGATGACGTCGCCGATCGCGTACACGCCCGGCACGCTGGTGGCGTAGGTCGGCTCCTTCTTGTCGCGATAGTCCGTCCAGATGTGGCCCTTCTCGATACGCAGGCCGAGCTTCTCGTCGAACAGGCCGTCGAAGCGGCCGACCACGCCGATCGCGACGAGCACCACATCGCACTCGAGCGTGGTGGTCTTGGACGGATCCGCGACCGATCCCGCGACGACCGTCGCGCCCTTCTTGCCGCGCTCGACCTTGACGACGGTGTGCCCGGTGAGGAAGTCGATGCCCTGTCGGGAGAAGGTCTTCTGCGCCGCGGCGGAGATGTCGTCGTCCTCGACCGGCAGGATGCGGTCCTGCATCTCGACGACGGTGACCTTGGTGCCGAAGGCGTTGTAGAAGTAGGCGAACTCCATGCCGATCGCGCCGGAGCCGACGACCACCATCGACTTCGGTCGCTTGGCGAGCGTCATCGCCTCGTAGCTCGTGACCACGGTCTCGCCGTCGGCTTCGACGCCGGGCAGGCTTCGCGGCGCGGCACCGGTGGCGATCATCACCTTGTCGGCGGTGATGGTGCCGGTGGCCTTGCCGCCGGTTCCCCCGTAGTAGTGGCCGGTGGCCTCGGCGATCTCGATCCGGCAGGGCTTCCCGCCCGACGCGCCCTCCACGATCCGGGCGTGACCCTGGATGTGCTGGATCTTGTTCTTCTTCAGAAGGAACGCGACGCCGTTGTTGAGGCTGCCCGTGACCTTGCGGCTGCGGCCGACCACCCGGTCCCAGTCGACCTTGACCGCAGAGGCGTCGATCTCGAGGCCCCACTCCGAGCCGTGGGTGATCGCCTCGCGATAGAGCTCCGCGTTGTGAAGCAGCGCCTTGGTGGGGATGCACCCCCAGTTCAGGCAGACGCCGCCGAGCTTGTCCCGTTCCACGCAGGCGACCTTCATGCCGAGCTGGGCGGCCCGGATCGCGCCGACGTAGCCGCCGGGGCCTCCGCCGATCACCACGAGGTCGAAGTGGGTTCCGTCGGTGGTCTGTGCTGCCAAGGCGAAGGTGCTCCGTCCGGCCAACGCCCTCTGACGGCGTTCGCGGGGGCGGCATTCTATCGCCCCGGACGATGCGGACCGGGCCGCTGCATTGCGTCGGTCGCCCGGCGTCCGCTAGCATCCGCCCCTTCGCCCAAGGTCGCCGGAGACACGTGTGCGGACCGCCCTGATCAGCGACATCCACGCCAACCTCGCCGCCTTCGAGGTGGTCCTCGCCGACATCGACCGTCGGGGGGTGGATCGGATCGTCTGCCTCGGGGACGTCGTCGGCTACGGACCCGATCCGGTGGCCTGCGTCGATCTGGTCGCGGAGCGGTGCGAGTGGTCGCTGATGGGCAACCACGACTTCGGGGTCCTCTACCAGCCCACCAACTTCAACGCCGCCGCGGAACAGGCCGCCTACTGGAGCCGCGAGCGGATCGAGAGCGAGTCCACCGAGGATCCGGAACGGGCCCGGCAACGCCTGGACTACCTCAATCGCCTGCGGGTGCGGGTGATGATGGACGAGGAGTTCCTCTGCGTCCACGGCACGCCCCGGCGGCCGATCAACGAGTATCTCTTTCCCGACGACGCCCAGAACAGCCCCGCGAAGCTCGAGCAGATCTTCGACCACTTCGACGTGGCGTGCCTCGTGGGACACACCCACGTCCCCGGAGTCTTCATCGACGACCCGGACTTCCTGCGTCCCGCGGAGTTCGACAACGTCTTCCGCTTCGAGAGCGGTCACAAGGTCGTGATCAATCCCGGATCGGTGGGCCAGCCGCGCGATCTCGATCCCCGAGCGAGCTACGCCATCCTCGAGTGCGCCGGCCCCGGTCGGGCCGCCGCGGGCGAGGCGTCGGTCGAGTTCATCCGCTGCGAATACGATGTCCAGAGAACGGTGGATCGCATTCGTGCGATCCCCAGCCTGAACGACTGGCTCGGCGAACGGCTGCTCGAGGGACGGTGATGTCGGGCGTCCGGCCAAGCGTGCGGTCGAATCCGACGCCGGCCCAACCAACGCTCTCCCAACCGACGCGACGCCGATGAACCCCAACTTCGCCCGACGAGTCCTTCTTCCCCTGCTGGTCGCCGCCGCTGCGGGTCTTGTCTTCGTGCTGGTCGTGACCGGTGGAGGCCGTCGGCTCCCGACCGACGGCGACGCGACGAGTTCCGCAGACACCGGTGAAGTCGTCGCCGGTTCGGAGAACACGCCGTCGACGACCGACGACCCGGCCAGCGACGGGGTGGCGACGCCGAAGGCGCCCGAGGCGTCGGACGAGCGCAGGGACGAGGAGCGATCCGCCGCCGACCTCGCGGCCACCGAACCGCCCGCGGGCCTCTACGCCGAACCGATCGGCGAAGCGATCGCGGCCCCGAGTTCGATCGGATCCCTCGATCCGGATCGTCACCCGTATCGCATCGACTTCGCCCCCACCGGCGCCGGCATCGAGAAGATCGTCTTCAGCGACTACTGGCGCAACGCCGCCGAGAACCGCCGCGCCGTCGCCCACCGCCGCGCCGTCGAACGCGGCGACGCGGATCCCCCGCCGCTGCCCGCCGAGATCGATCGCTACCAGCTGACCACGCTGGGCCGTCTCTACTCCAGCGCCACCGACACCTGGCTCGACGTGCCGCTGCTCGCGATGCGGACGCTCCAGATCGACGGAGCCGAAGTCTGGCTCTTCGGCGCCGTCTGGAGCGAGACCGCGCCGGGCGTGTTCGAGAGCGTCGTCCGCGACGCCGACGGCAATGCGGTGGTCGAGGTCGAGCGGGCGTATCGGATCGAGGACGGCCCGATCGAGGGCTATCGCCTCTCCCTGCAGCAGCAGGTCCGAAACGTCTCGGGCCGTGAGCTCGTGGTGACCTGGGGCAACTACGGTCCCGGAGATCTCGATCCCGATCGCGACAGCTACATCGAGGTCCGTCGGTTCCACTTCGGCTACGTGATGCCGCAGAACCGGGATCCGAGCCGATCGATCGTGCTGGCGTCCGATCAGATGTACGACCGCAAGGAGGTGGTCGATCGGATCCGCGACGGCGACTTCTCGCTGTGGCCCAATGCCGCGAGCCTCGACGCCGACCTGTCGGCGAGTTGGTTCGGTTCGACCAACCGCTACTTCGGCCTCGCGGTGCACGCGGCGTACGACCCGCCCGCCGCAACCTCCAAGCTGCTCGATCCGAGCGTGCTCGACGTGCGGACCCAGCTCGGACAGTCCGAGGACGGCGGCGAGGTGGTGTTCAGCCTGCTCGAAGGGGGGGCGAAGCGCCTGGCGTCGGGCGAAACCGGCGCGTGGGACCTCGGCGTCTACGCGGGCCCGCTCGAACGGACCATCCTGATCGACCGCGAGCCGTTCGCGGCGCTCAACCTCGGAGGCCTCATCACCTATGTGATGAACTCCTGCTGCACCATCTGCACCTTCTCGTGGCTCGCGAATCTGCTGGTGGTGTTCCTCACCTTCATCCACGACTGGGTGGTCTTCGACTGGGGCCTCTCGATCATCCTGCTGGTGCTGATCGTCCGCGGCATGCTGCACCCGCTGACGCGACGGTCGCAGATCCAGATGACGCGGTTCGGCAAGGGGATGGCCGAACTCAAGCCGCAGATCGACGCCCTGCAGGCCAAGTACAAGGACGACCCCCGCAAGCTCCAGCAGGAGCAGATGCGCCTCTATCGGGAGCGGGGCGTGAATCCCGCCGGCTGCCTCGGGGGCATGCTCCCGATGTTCCTGCAGATGCCGATCTGGATCGCGCTGTACGCGATGCTCTTCTTCGCGTTCGAACTTCGGCAGCAGCCGGCGTTCTTCGGCGTCTTCCAGCTGTTCGGGGGCTGGGGATTCCTGGGCGACCTGAGCGCCCCGGACCGGTTCATCCCCTTCTCGAAGCCGATCGACCTGTGGCTCTTCTCCGTCAGCGGCCTCAACGTGCTGCCCCTGCTGATGGGCCTGGTGTTCTGGTTCCAGCAGAAGTACATGACCCCGCCGACCACGGCGACCCTCACCGACGAGCAGAAGCAGCAGCAGAAGATCATGAAGATCATGATGGTGGTGATGTTCCCGGTGATGCTCTACGCGGCACCGAGCGGGCTGACCCTCTACATCCTGACCTCGAGCTGCATCGGCATCGCCGAGGGCCGGATCATCCGCAAGCGGATCGCCTATCTCGACACGCTGCCGAAGGACGAGAAGAAGGCGAAGCCGTCGAAGACCCGCGACAAGCTCGGCAGGATGTACGCCGAAGCCCTCGAGCGGGCTCAGGAGAAGCAGCGGCAGAAGCAGCGCGGTGACAAGCCCAAGCGCTTCAAGGACCGCAAGTAGCGGCGCAAG
>JAFMML010000089.1 GCA_017859745.1 Planctomycetota bacterium | reverse complement strand
GGTGTGATCCGTGCGCTCTAGCCAGCTGAGCTAATCGCCCGTCGTACGACGAGGACCGGATGGTACCGACGGACGCAGGGGAAGTCACGCGGTCGTCGGACCTGTCGGACAGGGGCGGACGTGTCGGACGTGTCGGACTTGTCGCCCGGGGCGGTGTTGCGTTGTGCATCGGCCTCGACCGGGGGCCTTGACCGCGGGCCCCGACAGCGGGCCTCGATCGTGAATCGACTCGACCGCCTCGTGCCGCTCGCACCCATGCGATCGTGGAACCCGGATCAGAGCGACTTCAGGAACGCGATCAGCGCCGCGCGATCGGCGGCGGACATCTGCCGGAACGCCTCCTTCGACGCCTCCGCCTCGCCGCCGTGCCAGAGGATCGCCTCCTCGAGCGACCGCGCCCGACCGTCGTGCAGATACGCCTCGCCGTCGGCGACGCCCGCGGTCAACCCGATGTTCCACAGCGGCGCGGTGCGCCACTCCGACCCGAGGACTCCGTCCTCCGCCATCGGATCGGCGAGACCAGGACCGAGATCGTGCAGCAGGAGATCGGTGAACGGTCGAATGGTCTGGTCGCGAAGCTCCGCGTAGGGGTGATGCAATCCGGTCGAGAGTTCGGGCACGTGGCACGCCGAGCAGTTCGCCGCCGCAAACAGCGTCTCGCCATGCAGGGCGACCGGATCGGTCAGATCGCGCCTCGCGGCGACGCCGAGCAGCGCGACGTACCGCGTCATGCGATCGAGCGATTCGTCGTCGAGTTCGGGCGCCTCGGGCGAGGTCGCGCCATCGAGCATCGGCTCGAGCGTCGTGGTCACGCCCATGTCGCGGTTGAGGGCGTAGGCGATCTGATGACGAATCGAATCGCGACCGCCCTTGAAGGTGAAGCGCCCCAGACGCTGTGCGGTCGCGACCAGCGGGCTCTCGACGGTGCGCACGCGACCGGAGATGCCGTCGCCGTCGAGGTCGCACTCGTCGGCGAGGTCGATGACGGTCTGCTCGTCGACCGCTTCGAGCAGGCCCAGCCCGACCAGCGGCGGGGCCATCCGCACCGAGAAGAACTGCGGCGTCTCGCCCTCGAAGCCGTAGATGGGCCGGCGCAGCGAGTAGGGCGTGCCGTCGGCGTAGGTGCTGGGAATCTCCTCCCAGCCCGCAAGGATCGGCGTGGGTTCGTTCGCCGTGTCGCTTCCGGCCGAGCGCACGCGGAACCAGTTGAGGTTCCAGCCGCCCGCGGCCGCGTTCAGACCGAAGCGGTGCTCGCCGGCGGCGAGGTCGACCGTCGCCGAGATCGTCTGCCAGGTCTGCCAGCCCCCGGTGTTCGGCACCGCGACGGTCGCGTGCAGGGTTCCGCCGCCCATCTCCTCGAAGCGGATCGAGCCGCCGCCCACGGCGCTCGCCACGCGGAACTCGACGACATGGGGGCCGCCCTCGGCGATCGTCACCGGGGCGTTGCCGTAGGCCATCCAGTCGCCCGCATCGATGAAGCCGACGTTCAGTCCGCCGCCGACATCGGCGCACGCCTCGGTCTGCACGCCGCTCATCGCCGAGAAGTACTCGGCCTCGACGTGCCGCAACTCGTCGCCGCCACCGATCGAGTGGTATTGCAGTTCCTCGCCCCACAGCGGATGGGGCGTGCCGCTGGCGTCTGCGGCGACCCGCACCACGGCGCGATCGAGCGGTTGGCCTACTTCAGGCGGCAACGATCGTCCGTTCTCGACGTGGCACGCCACGCAACTGGTGTTGACGAAGGTCGGGCCCGCGAGGCCCGCGAGTTCGTCGAGCGCGGGGTTGCCGGGCTCGGAATGGCCGCCGGTTCGAAAGTCGGTGTGGTGCAGACGTCGGCCGAGAACGAACTCGTGACCACTGGCGGGGGAGATGTTGCCCGCGAGCTGCTTGAAGCGATGCCGCGGTTCGTTCGAGTACTGGTAGGGCAGCGTCGTCAGGCCGCCGAGGCGCGCGTGTTCCGGCACCGGATACGAATCGAACGACGCGTTCGCGTACGCCTCGGGCGTCGTCGCCTCCTCCTTGTGCTTGGCGTACCACGGGACCACGCCCTCGCCGACCACATAGAGGAAGGCGGTGCCGTAGTAGTTGCTGCGTCCGTTGCGAGGCGCGAGCAGGAACTGACTGAGCTCGACCTCGATGCGGTCGCCGACGGCGAGCATCGTCTGATCGGGGAAGCGTCGCTCGACGGTTGCGGTGTAGTGGTACTCGGTCTCGCCTGGGTACCGCGTCGAGGGCACCTCGGCCACCAGCGAGACGCCCTGACCCGGAAGGTCGGACATGTTGTTGTGGTAGAGCGCGACCGAATCGGTGTCTGCGAAGAAGGTCCGGAACTCCGACGGATCGAGGCGGTCGTGGGTCATGAAGTTGAAGGTGACGCCGACGCCGCCGCGGGCGACGCGGTCGACGATCTCGATCTCGGCGATGCGCTGCTCCCAGTAGAACGGCAGCCAGTGGTCGTACTTTCTGAAGACCACGCCGTTCACGACGTCCTCGCGGGCATGACGGTCGCGGGCCCGATCGGCGAGGCGGGTGACCAGCGCGTCGGCGGTCTCGAAGAGGATCTCCGGCTCCTGCGGGGTGCTCTCGTCGTGCAGCGGCTCGATCTCGAGGGCCTCGTCGCAGGGGCACGGTCCCCATCCGATGAGCAGCAGGCCGATGTCCGAGCCTCCCACGAGCCCGTCGCCGTCGAGGTCTCCGGCGGGGTCGTTGGTTCCCCACGCGAGCAGGACCAGGCCGATGTCGCCGCCGTCGACGACCCCGGAGTGGTCGAGGTCGCCGGGACAGGACGCCGACGCGGCGGTCGCCGCAGCAAGCACCGTCGCGGCTGCAGCGAACGCGGCGAGCCGCGTGCGTGGTCTGGCTGGATTCGATCGGGTGACGACGTCGAAGGCCGGGTGCAGCGGGGCAAGCATGGAGCACCTCCGGGAAGCGTCGATGTCGTGGGACGTGCAGGTCGAAGGAAGACTTCGATCGATGGCGTCTCGCGACCAGTCGACGGTGATCTCGAGCGAGTGGTTCGTCGCTCGAACCACCGCAGTTCATCTCGACATCGGGATGGTCGCAGGATTCGTCGCGAAGGCCGTGGGGTATTCTCCCACTGCGTTCCGGCGGATCGGCCCGAGGCGCCAGCGGCAAGGTCCCGACCAGGATGCGATCGACACGCCTCGCCTCCCACGCCACACTCCAAGAGACGACCCCCATGCCCTCACCTCCACAACCTCTCGACGCGATCCGGGCCGTGGACGGCGTGCTGACCGTTCCGGTGCCGGCGCGTCTCACCGAGCGGACCGTGCCCGAGCTCGACGCGAGGCTCGTCTGGGACGACGTGGTCGAAGCGATCTTCGACTTCGCGGGGTGCGGGTTCATCTCGAGCGCAGGCATCCGATGCGTGCTTGCGGCGCACCATCGGATGCGGGATTCGGGGGGACGGGTTCGCGTGACGAACCTCGCCGGCGACGTGGCGGGCGTCTTCGAGGTGACGGGCCTCGCGAACATCCTCCATCTCGAGCACGTCGGTGCGGCCGAGCGCCCGACGCGCGAGATCTCGATCGACGGCATCGAGCCCTTCTCCGCGGGCGTGTGCGGCGAGTGCTTCCGCATCGGCCCCGAGAAGATCGTGAAGCTCTACCGGGACGGCGTGTCGCCGGCGGTGGCCGAGCAGGAGAAGCGCCTCGCCCGGAAGGCCTTCATCATGGGCATCCCGACGGCGATCTCCTTCGACATGGTCTCCTGCCGGGGCCGCGTCGGCGTCGAGTACGAGATGCTCGATGCGGAACTCTTCAGCGAGGTGATCCGCCGGGAACCCGACGACGTCGAGCGGTACGCGGAGATGCTGGTGGAGGTCGTGGGCAAGGTCCATGCGGTCGGGGACGATCTCGGCGATCTGCCGGTGCTTCGAGACCGCATCCGCGACAACATCGAGAGCGTGCGCGGCGATCTTCCGGATGCGGACGTCGATCTGCTGCAGGCGCGGCTCGCGGCGGTGCCCGGCGAGGAGTGCTGCGTGCACTTCGATCTGCACTCGAGCAACATCATGCTGCGTCGAGGCCGACCGATCATCATCGACATGGGCGATCTCTCGCGCGGCAGCCCGTGGTTCGACGTGGCGGTGGTCTTCATGATCTACGGCGTGCCGGAACTGGGCCTGTGCGAACTGGCCACGGGGATTCCGACCGAGCACGGACTCCGCCTGTGGGAAGCCTTCAAGCGGCGGTATCTCGCCGATCGGCCCGAGGGCGATCGGGAGTACCTCGAGCAGCATGGGCACTTTCTCGCGGCGCTTCGATTGCTGTGCGCGTTCGAGATCGCTCCGACGCGCAAGCAGGACTTCATCGCGATGATCCGAGACGTCCTGCTGCCCCGGATGAAGTCCCCGTCGCAGCTGGGGTGAGGCCCCGGTCCGGAAACGGCGCGGCGCCGTGTCATCGATGACACCGGGGTCGTTCCGGACTCGGCGGTGCTGCTGGAGCAGTGGGGCCCGGCCTCCGCGAAGACCGTGGCGGATCTCGGCGGCGACGGCGTCGTGGGACCGTCCGACCTCGGCATCGTGTCGTCGTTCTGGGGCAACTGCGAGCAGGAGCGAACTTCTTGAAGGGTCCGCCGGGGTCGGGCTGAAGGCGGCGACCGGCGTCGACGTTCGCCACCCGACCGGGTGGGTCCGACTCGCGATCTTCATCGGGATCGACGGGGTCGGCTCGGGAAGCGGGCGGAGAGGGGCGGCGGTTCGAGCTCGACGTGAGCCTCGGGCGGCGTGAGGTGGACTTCCCCTTCACGCGACGCGATCGGCTCGACAACGTGATGGAGCGCATCGGCCGTCTTGGTTCTGCGCGCAACCCCCCCAGGCACTTGCCGACATCGCTCGATGCGACGACGATGCGAGGGCGCGTGTGGCGGCGATCGCCCGGCCCGGCGCATCAATCGTGCCGAGATCCGCAATCGGAACCGTTCCAACCCGAAGGAGCCTCTCTCATGAAGACGAGTTTGACCGTGCTGACGTGTCTGGCCCTCTCCAGTCCCGCGCTGGCCGCGTGTGCGACCGCGCCGGTCTCCACCGCCAATGCCACCAACGCGAGCACCGAGACGGCCGCGGCACTGCCTGCCTCGTGGGACGAGTTCGCCCGCCTGTTCGTCATGCAGGGCGGTCTCGGCACCTGGACGAGCAGTGGAACGACCAAGGACATGTGGGTCGGCATTCCCGCGGGACTGAAGTACACCCATACCGGCTTCACCAGGTTCGCCGGGGATGGAAAGTCCATCGTCGGTTCGCACACCATGCTGCTCGAGGACGGCCGAGTGCTCTCGACGGGAACCCAGGTCACGACGTGGGACTCCGAGACCGGCAAGGCCATCGCCACGAACAGTGGATTCGACATGGGCAAGCCGTACACCGGCGTCTCCACGTTGAAGGCGATGGACGAGACCTCGATCACGTGGGAGTACGTCGAGCAGAGTCGCGGCAAGACCACCACCTACGAGACCGGATACAAGCGGGTGGGACCCACCACGCAGGAGCACTTCGTCCGTCAACTGCCCGACGGCAAGGCATGGACGACCACCCACGTTCGACGCACGCCACTCGACGCGGTGCTCGCCCAGTGGGACGTCGTCGGGACCTGGGAGACGGCGATGCCGGACGGCTCGAAGGCGGTGGCGATCAACACCGTGGGCCTCGGCGGCCATGTGGTGATGACCGCCGAGCAGTCGGTGGCCGCGGACGGCACCCGTACGGACACCGGCGGCAGCGCGATGTGGTGGGACGCCGGGACCCACACGGTGCGATTCCACTGGTTGAACGCCGAGGGCATGTCGGTGATGGGCGAGATGATCTCGCTGACCAGCGATGGTGCGAAGACCACCATGGTCAGCCGCCACGAGGGATTCGACGGCGACGGCGAGGCGGTGGCGGCGACGCTCACGCAGGTGCTCGAAGGCGACACCATGACGGCGACCTTCACCGACTTCCGGTCCGAAGGCATGCCGATGACGCCTGACTGGGTGGGCGTTCCGATGAGTTCGACGCGGGTGAAGTGACTCGACGGGGCGGGCGGGACCGTCGCCGCGTTTCATTCGCTGGCGTTCGGTTCGCTGGCGTTCCGTTCGATGAAAGAACACGGTCGCCGCCCCCGGCCGTTTAGTCGCATTCGAAGCCACGACCTCGTCTCCGTGGCGAACAACGTGCAGGACCGATGGCCGCTGGCGGCGCCGACTCTTCAAGCAACCTCGAAGGCACCCCCGGAAGCGTGTCGCTGCGCGGCCTGCCGCGGCTCATCCATCCGCTCGACGGGTGTGGATTCCGGCAGTACTGGCGGCACTACATCGACAACTGGCCGTACGACCTGCGGTCGCTCCACACGAGGCTGTTCGCCACCGCCGTCGTGACGCTGCGGAGCGCCCCGGTGTTCCTCGAGCACCGCGCCCACCGAGCGGCGATCGAGGCGCAGGCGCTCGAGCACGGCCCGGTGTTCGTCGTCGGCCACTGGCGCAGCGGGACGACCCACCTGCACAACATCCTGAGCAGGGACCCGCAGTTCGCCTGGATGAGCTTCGACGAGGCGGTCCTTCCGCTCGACTGCCTCTCGAGGATGCGAATTGCGTACGCGGTGATGAACTGGTTCCTGCCGAAGAACCGAGGCATGGACAACGTCGCCATCGACGCCGACTCGCCGCAGGAGGAGGAGTTCGCGCTCGGGGCGTTGGGCGACCGATGCTTCCTCAAGTGCTTCTACTTCCCGCGAGAGCTCGACCGACACTTCAGGCAGTCCGTGCTGCTGGAAGGACTCGACCCGCCCGGGCGCGAGCGCCTGGCGAACGCCTATCGCTTCATCGCCCGCAAGATGGCGTACGCCCACGGGGGCAAGACGGTGCTCTTCAAGAATCCCGCGAACACCGCCCGGATGTCCTTCCTGAAGGAGGCCTTCCCCCACGCGAAGTTCGTCCACATCGTCCGCGACCCCTACTCGGTCCACCCATCGATGATGAGGCTGTGGTCGAACCTGCTGAACGAGTTCTCATGGCAGCGCGTGCGCGGGATCGACTTTTCCGAGGCGACCTTCTCGATCTACGAGCGGACCATGCGGGCACACCTCGAGGATCGCCGGAACATTCCGGAGTCGGACCTTCACGAGGTGCGGTTCGAGCAGCTCGAGACGGATCCGAAGGGCGCCGTGCGGGGAATCTACGAGGCGCTCGGGATCCCGAGCACTCCCGAAGCGATGCGGAGGATCGACGCCTACATCGACGAGCAGGCCTCATACCAGCGGAGCGAGCATGCCCCGAACTCGGCGATGCGGAGCCTCATCGCCGAGCGTTGGCGTTTCGCTTTCGAGCACTGGGGATACCCGATCTGAACCGTCGGGAGGATGATCCTCGGCGCCGTTCGGACGCGGTCGAGCCTCCCGTTCGCTTCACTCGCGCGACGGCGTCGCGAGCGCCGACGAGCGAGTGGCGAGGTCCGCGCGAGCGATTGAACCGAGGTCGCCTCGGCCGGGGCGGCGACCGGCCGCCTCACTTGCCTGGACGCAGATCGATGGCGCCGATGCCCGGGAAACTGAGGAACTCCGCGGGCCCGACGCCACGGCGTCGAGCCGCCTGCTCGAGAGCGTCCATCTGCGCATCGCCGGGATCGCCGACGACGCAGGCGTCTGGATTGCGATCCGCCGCGGCGAGGATGACCTCGGCGAGGCAGGTGAAGTTGACCTCGGGGTCGAGTTGCTCCGCCGTGAAGAGCCCCATGTCGAACGGGCAGTGGAGACCCGGAATCCGCGTCAGGCACTTGACGACCCGCAGATCCGGCCTGACGGAGAGCACGGAACGATCGACGTTCTCCGGTTGGGCATCGTCGAGGATCACGGTGTTCGGCCCGAAGTCGTCGGCCTCCAGAATGCTGCCAAGCGCGTTGGTCACGCAGACGACGATGGATGCCTCCTTGATCTCCTCCTTGCGCGTCGTGAACCGATGGACCGCGGGATCCCAGCCGGGAACTTCGAGAAGCCGCCCGACCTGCTCGGGCAGATCGACGGCCAGGACCCTGCGGCGCGGGGATCGCCGAAACATGCAGCGCAGCGCCGCACGCCCCGTGGAGCCTGCTGCTCCCATCACCGCGACGACACCATCCGAGCCGATCTCCCTTTCGATGTCTTCGACCATCCGAGCAATGGTCACGGCCGTGAAGCCATGCCCCGTGGTGATCGCCATGTGTGGCCG
>JAFMML010000037.1 GCA_017859745.1 Planctomycetota bacterium | reverse complement strand
TCGAGGGTGTAGGTCATGAGCGCCGCCTCGGCCGGATCGACGGCAAGCCCGGCCACGCCGACTCCTCCGAGGACCATCAGCAGTGCGATCGAACGGTGGTCGCGTGACGAAACGAAAGTCGAATGCTGCATCTTCTTTCCTCTCAAGCTACGGGACGCGGGCACATGTCCCTGACTGGTGTCATTCATCCTGCTTCTCCCTTGCGTCCTCTCGGACGGGAACGCTCCGACGGGGTTGATCTGCTGGATCACTCCGCCAAGGGGTCATCTCCGTGCGACGCCCGCGGTCGCATTGCCCGGCGCCGAGGCCAGGACTTCATGAACGACTGTGTCTCAAAGTCATTGACACGGTCGGGCCCGTGTTCTGGTCGGTGGTGCTCCTGGGTGATGCGGGCCCATCCGCTCGCGGAACATCCCTCGAAACAGTAACGAATCGAGTCGGCCGACTCAATGGATTTCGCATTTTTGAGCGGGGTTCCGGGCGTCGCTCCGGACGGTAACGGGTCGCTCGGAATGCCCGGGACGAGAACGGCCGCCGGCTCCGGCGACTCATCGACCCGGATGCCGACTCGTGTGAAGCTGGGGGATTCCGAAGTTGACCAGGTCCGCGCGCAACACCGCCCCGGGCCTTCCAGCGAACTGGCGGCCCGAGGCGGCGAAGTGTGGTGGTGGTTGTCGAGACTGTCTTGGCTCAGTTGCGGCTGCGGCGACGGCCGCGGAGACCCGCAGCGCCGATGGCGAGTGCTGCGAGGCCGGTTCCGCCGGGAACGGCGGAGGCGGCCGGTGTGGTGATGCCGGTGTTCGTCTGCGACTCGTATGCCCAGCGAGAAATCAAGAGCACGGCGTCCGAGATGCGCGTCACTTCGATCCAGCCGTAGACCTTGTCGGAGCCGCTCGGCAGCCGGAATCCGAAGTAGCCCGTCGCGCCATCGGCGAGCGTTGAGAGCAGGCCACCTCCAACCCAGGTCCCCCCAGCTGCGCCATTGCTGATCACGGAACTGGCTCCGAAAAACCTCCCCGTGAAGAACTCGCCTCCGGCGAAATTCAACGTGCCGCCGGAACAGACCCCGGGATACGTGAGCTGGTTGATTCGGACCAAGCCCTGAAAGGCCGTCGAGGCCGCACCAACCGCGACACCGAGATTGATGGTGATACCGTTGGCCAACTGGGGAGGCAGGTCCACGATCACGACCGCGGCCGAAGCGGTCGAGGCCGCACCTGCTGCGGTGGCGACGGCGGCGTACCCGGACAGGCGAGCACTGGACGAAGGACGCGACCGATGACTCATCTTGAACTCCTCCTCGACGGCCGTCTTGAGATGCGCGGCCGCGAAGGGCGGACCTCGATCCTTCTCGTCTTCGCAGCTCTTCAGCCTGTTCGCGATCCCCAACGGGTCAAGGGCCGACCGGTCGAGTCCCCCCAAGAGGTGCCGATCTGCAGGAGTTATGGGTTCATCTGGGGAAGGCGGGCACATCGGTGGTGGAGTTCTAGACTCTTGAAGGGTCGATCCCGAGGACGTTGATGAACATGTTTCTCAGCGGTAGAGAACCGACCCCGAACCGACTCCGAAGGTTCTGTTTCCCCAGAAGGAGCACCCGTCATGACCACAACTGTTCGACCGAGGGGAGCCGCGGTCGTGTTGCCGGCGATGTGCGCCTTCACGCTGCTCCACGTCGGGTCCGCCGCGGCGTCGACGGCAGGTGCGGCATCCGCCTGCACGGGCGATCTGAACGACGACGGCAGGGTCGATTCGGCCGATCTGGGCATCCTTCTGATCGGATGGGGAGCCGGTGATTCGTCGGCCGATCTCGACGACGACGGCGACGTCGACGGCGCCGACATCGGCATCATGCTGCTCGCTTGGGGACCTTGCTTCCACAACGAGGGGTTCGAGTCGGACGGCGGCTGGTCGAATCTGGTGATCGGCGACAGCGAGTACCACGCGCCGGTCGATGGCGATCGGTACGCGGTCGTGGCTGCGGGAGCACCGGCCCTCATGCAGTCCTTGCACGAAGAGACCGGGGACAGCGGCGTCGTCACCGTCACGGTGTGGGCCCGCAGCATCTACGGAGACGACCTCCTCGATCAGGTCAGGCAGGGCACCATGGATGCGGGACCGACCACGAGGGCGGTGGTCGAGTTGTCCTTGTCCGCCGGTGGGCTCGAACTTGGGTCCAGCACCGTGGATGTCAGTCCCGCCGCGTTGATCGGTGCACCGGCGGAACATGCCATCGACGACGGCGGCAACGTCTGGATCGACGGCGACTACCGCATGGCGACCGGCCCGGGTCACCTGCTCTACCAGCCCATCGGCGACGATCCCATCCTCGACCCGTGGGCGCGACAGGGTCCCGGTCCCGCGGACTTCGACAATGCCTTCGCTCCCATCGTGACCCCGCAGGGACTGCGAGCGATCTACGGGGGCTTCTACGACGACACCTCGCCCTCCGACGCGGAGTCGTTCATCGACTTCGTGACCATCGCCGGAGATGCGCCCGACTACGAGTTCACGATCGAGGAGCCGATTCTGGAGCACGTCGGGTCGGAGAATCCGTGGGTGATCGATGCGCATCTCTACCACGATCCGGACACCCAGAGACTTTGGATGACCTGGGGCGGCCATCGAATCTGGGTCACCGAGCTCGACCCGGCCGACGGACGACCGGTCTCGCCGCCCGTGGGAGGTGGCATCGCGTTCGAGGACTTCCCGAAGGGCGCCCACACCCCCATCATGTGCTTCGCCGAGGGGCCGGATGTGGGCGGTTCCAACCAGGTTCCGGATGGCTGGGACGGGGATGTGTGGTCCTCGGGCTACATGGAGGGCGCCTCGCTCTACAAGCACGACGGCTTCTACTACGCATTCGGAAGCTACGGCGCGCTCGACCGGAACTACACGATCCGCGTCGGACGCGCCGCGTCACCGACCGGACCGTTCGTCGACAAGCGTGGCTTCGAGTTGACGACGTTCCATGCCGAGATCGACCGATACGGCGCATCGATGCTGCTTGGAAACGACGGGGACCAGTTGGTTCCCGGTCACCCGCATGTCTGGGCGGAAGGTGGCGTCTGCTATCTGGGGTACGACTACCGCACGGACCTTGGGGTGCCAGAAGAGAGTGCCGCCGATCGGATGGGCATTCGAAAGCTGTCCTGGGTCGATGGATGGCCCACGGTGTGGCATCCCGTGTCCGTCGCGATCGACCTTTCCAAGCCCGGCATTCCGTCGGGTGAGACGCTGGATCTCGCCATCCGCAACGTCGGCGATGCCGGCTCGCTTCTGGCAGTCGACCACGTGACCGTCACCACCGAGGTGAACTGATCGCCGAGACGACGGGACCGGTCGCGATCAGCGTGAACCTGCCGGTCGCCGGAGTTGCGGTGATCGAGAGGTTGTCGATGAACACCTCGACCCCGGGCGCCCCGTGAATCCGAGTCTCCTCTCGAGGACGAGACCGACGCCGACCCCGGACCCGCGCCGCGCTGCCGGGTCGTGACACGGCCGCGGCGGCGACCGCGTCCGTCTCGAGCACCCCCGCATCGGCATGCGGCTCCATACGACGGGGCCGGACCCGCCGACTTCGCGCGGGGCCGCCCACGCGCTGCTCTCTCGGGCGAAGCGCCGGGACCGGCGCCTCTCGACTCAGCCGCGACGGCGTCGCGAGGCGAGGCCCGCGAGGCCGAGCAGGGCGGCCGCACCGGGAGCCGGCACGATCGTGTAGGTCAGGAACGGGCCGGACGTCGAAGGATCGGCCCAACCGAGGGTGGCGGGATCCATCCGAGACAGATGATCCACGCCGGGGTCGTTTCCGCCGCCGCTCGTCGCGACGTCGAATGCGAAGGTGTCGCCGATGCCGAGTCCGAGCCATGCGAGGGACACGGTGAACGAGACGCGGTTGGCACCGATCTGGCTCTGGTCGTTGCTCGTCGTGCCGTCGAGGACCCACCCGGCGCCATCCCAACCCCAGTTCTGGACGTTGTTGTCGGAGGCATCGACCCAGGAACCCACGAAGCGGTCGATTTCGCTGGTGAGGTCGATGGGCCGGCCCCAGGCGTTGCTCGTCGTGCCGCCGTCGACGGTGTCGAAGAAGATCAGGTACTTGGTCCAGTTCTCGTAGCCGACGGTCTCGACGGTGATGCAGAGGTTCGTCGCGTCGTTGCAGACCTCCACGACCGCGATGTCGAGATTCGTGAGGCCGTTGTCGAAGAGATCGCCCGTGGCGTCGGAGTACGGGAGACCTGCACCGGGAACACCGGCGGCCCCCGACGAAATGATCGCGATGGGCAGAACGAGGACGAGTGCCTTCATGGTCCTTCTCCAGCGATGAACGTCGTTCGGCGCGGGAACAGGCGGACCGGAGCGGGGTTTCGCAGGGACCGCCTCGACCAGTGACAAACCTAGTACCGGAACCGCCGTGGGCAAATGCGAATCGGTCGATTCCGCCTGCGTAGGCGATGGGCCGGTCGGCCCCGACCGACCACCCGGTTGGCCGCAAGGGCGGATGGCACGCGTCGGCACCAGCGCACGCCATCTGGATGATCGGGGCGTGACTCTCTCGCGGTTGGTCTGTGCGTCCGCTGCCGCATTCGAGGCGGAGAACTCGCATCGAAGGAAGGATCATCCCCCCCGTTCGGGTGGTCGCGTTGCGGCGATTTGCGCGTGTTCGATGCGTCTCGGTCGGTTTGCGACGGCTGGTCCCACTCCGAGTGGTAGATCTTGGGGAGAACGCCCCGCTCCGGTGCGAGGCGACCGAGGCTTGCGTCGAACAGTTCGACGCCGTGGAGGAGCTCTCAAGACATGTTCAAGAACACGATGCACTGCACGATGGTGGCGACGGCCCTGTCGGCGACCCCCGTTCTCGCGATGGGCGTGGAGCCCGGCGACGAACCGACCGACCCCATCGTCATCGGGGTGAACGAGACGGTCCAGTTCGACACCACGAACTACACCGCGACCGGCGGATTCGTCAGTTCCTCGGCCTGCAGCGACACCTTTCTGAACTGGTCACCGACCAGCTCGAACCGCGACATCTGGTTCTCCTTCACCCCCGAGACCGATGGCGAGCACAACTTCACGACCTGCTGGCCCGGCGGATACGACACCTCGATGGTCATCTATCAGGGCGGTTCGAACTTCACGTTCCAGGTGGCCTGCAATGGCGACGGACCAGCCGATGCTTCCTGCCAGCTCTTTCACTCCGAGATCGACCTCGAGGTCACGGCCGGCCTGACCTATCTGATCCGAATCGGCGGCTACCAGGCCGACTTCGGCGCGGCCGCGCTGACCATCACCGCGGACCCCTGCGCAAAGAGCGGCGAGCCCACGACGATCGAGGTGTCGAACTTCGCCGGCCTCCTCGACGCGCTCGACATCGCCTGCACGGACGACGTCGTCCTCCTTGCACCCGGCACCTACAACGTGAGCAGCACCATCGATCTCAACGCGATCGGCAACCGGTCGTTCACCATCGAAGGCACCGTGGGCAAGAGCGGCGAGCTGCTCTCCATCCTCGATGGCGGCAACACGAGACGAATCATGTTGGGCGCCGCTCCGAACCTGACGCTTCTGAACCTCGCGTTCAAGAACGGCAGCGCCAACAACCCCCCCAATGACGCCGGTGGCGGCGCCATCCTGGCCTTTGCGCCTGGACTCGGCCTGATCGAGGGATGCCTCTTCGAGGACAACTACGCCGGCGTCTTCGGCGGCGCGGTCTGCTTCAACGGTCCGCAGAGCTCGATGGTGAACAACTGCACCTTCCAGAACAACAGCGCGGGCCTCGCCGCCGGCGCGATCTTCCACCCGCAGAACAGCACGACCGATCCCACGTCGCCGACCATCACCAACAGTCGTTTCCTCAACAACAGCGCCGGCGGAACCGGTGGCGCGGTGGCCGCGGGCGGCAGCGGTCCGACCTATGACAACTGCTTGTTCGACGGCAACCACACCGACGCCGGCTTCACGGATTTCGGCGGCGGCGCCATGCACTTCAATGCGGGCAACACCCCGACGGTGACCAACTGCATCATCTCCAACAACTCGATCGCCGGCGGCCAGTGCGGCAGTGCGATCTGGTCGGGCGGCGCCACCGTGACCTACTACGGGAACAACACGATCTGCGGCAACACCTGCAACGGTTCCACCAACAACCAGGTCACGGGCAACCTGGTCAACCTCGGCGGCAACACGATCAGTTCCGAGTGCGTCGAGCCGTGCCCCGGGGACATCAACGGCGACTCTCTGGTCAACGCCGTGGATGTCGGTCAGGTCCTCGGAAACTGGGGTTGCTCGGGAACCTGCGGCAACGCCGACGTCACCGGGGACGGCACGGTCGACGCGGGCGATCTGGCTGCGGTCCTCGGGAACTGGGGCGCCTGCCCCTGACCGCGACCGACGCTGATCGAACTGGGTCTCCCATGTAGATCGAGGAGCGTGCCGCTCGGCTCTCGAGCAACGCATGCCTCCTTCGGAAGCAGAAGCCGCCGCCTCGGGCCATGTGCCCGGGGCGGCTTTCCTTCATGGATCGGATTGGATCGCCGGGCCGAGCAGGGTCGCCACCAGCAGCGACTTCTCCGGTCCGAACCGAACGGGTGAACGGCCCTCGTTCACTCGACCGAACGCAGAGGGATCCACCGACCACATGCGACCCGGGAATCGGGAAGGATCGACTCGCCCTTCCGGGTCCTTGAACGGGCTCTGCCTCGGGCCCTGCCTCGGGACCTGCCGCATGATGACTCCGACGGCGGGCGCGGCGCCGATCCGTTCGAGGTGTTCGGGCCTTGTCGATCGCCCATTGCCGGACGTCGTTCGCCTCGGGGGGCCGCGTTGCCTTGCATGGCGGCCTGCGACATCATGCAGGTCCCATGCCGCCAACCGCCCCACCACTCACCGGTCTCCTCGTCGCCATCGTGTCGCTCGCATCGCCGAGTGCCGCGGTCGCGCAAGCCGAGGTCGCCCCAACGACGTCGCCACGTCTCGAGAGTCGCGGACTGCACGGGTACATCGCCAGTCGCGCCGCCTCGACCCCGGCCGAGTACCACTACGGCGCCGGCTTCTACGCGCCGGTTTGGCCGTTGATCGAGCAGCCGATGCGCAACTTCCAGATCGGCCTGCCCTCGACGTGGATCCTGCCGGACAACTCCGACAACCGCACCGAACCCCTCTGTCCTCCCGGCACCATCGCCCGAGACAACTGGCCCGAACGAGGCCCGACCTACGACACGGTGTTCCAGACGCTCGAGGGCGGCCTGGGCTACTGGGCGGGCAACCGCTTTCAGAACGGCAGTCCGAAGTTCAGCATGAACGCGACCGCCGACTGCTACTCCAACGAGATCGCCACGCCGGGGTGGCCGTTCTTCCGAAGCAGCCGTCCCCTGCCCGACGACCGCCTCGGCATCGCGCAGATCTCCAACCGCCTGCTGATCCCGCCCGACGGCATGACCTTCGCGGGACGTCCCAACGGTGAACTCCTCGGATATGCGTGGATGGCCTTGCCGCTGATCGATGCGCGAGACGTTCCGCAGCCGACCGGGGGGCTGTCGTGGACGCTGTTCCTGAACGCCCGGAACTTCAAGGGACCGCTCGCGTTCTACGTCCCCGCATGCTGGAGCCGGGTCTCCCGGGACCATCCCACGGCCCGTGGACGAGGGCTCGATTCGCGCATCGCCTCGGGGCGCGTCGATGGATCGATGGAGATCAACACCGTCCCGAAGTTCGTCGGCGTCGATGCGAGCGGGACGACCTGGACGAAGATTCCGCGTCTGCAGTTTCCCGTCGACGAGAGCGGCCGCACCCTGCTGGTGCGGGACGTCGCGCTCTACTCGAAGGCCGCGTTGTTCGACGCCGTGCAAGCGTGGCGCGACGGCGGTCCAGCGCCGGATGGGCGGTTTCCCGACGCGGCGACCATCCGTCCCGAGATCGCGACCGGGCCGGTTCGGTACCGACAGGACGAAACGCCTCTTGCCGGCATCAACGAACTCGCGACGCCGACGGTCTTCGAGGACGGCGCGTTCGGTCTGGTGTGGAAGCAGCCGGGGGAAGCCGGCTTCGGTCGCCTCCCCCAGTACTTTCGAGACGACGGCGCGGAGCGCACCGCGGTCGCCGCGGACCTTGTTCCGCCCGAGAGTGGTCTGGTCGAGGCGGAGTTCCCAGGACCGCGGCCCGATCCGGAGCCCTATTCCGCACTGCCGCTCGCAGGCGCGTGGGCGACACCGGGTCCGACGTCGAAGCCGTATTCGGCCCGCCTCGAGGACGGATCG
The DNA here is from genome assembly GCA_017859745.1 of Planctomycetota bacterium. Taxonomy (GTDB): domain Bacteria; phylum Planctomycetota; class Phycisphaerae; order Phycisphaerales; family SM1A02; genus VGXO01. The sequence goes on along the minus strand of JAFMML010000037.1, from coordinate 22,225 downwards.
GTGGTCGTCTATAGATGGTGGCGCTTCGTCGACCAGCCGGTGTTCGCGCAGTGCGAGTTCACCGACGCCGAACGCGACGATCTCCAGGCGCTGGTCGAGGCGATGCACCGATCGTGGTCGATCGAGCGGCAGTACCTCGCCCCGCCCCGCAGCGGGCATCTGGTCGGATTCGATCAGGGACTCTTCGTCGAGCCGCCCGCGGGCCTCGAGCACGGCCACGTCCCGATCGTGGTCGAGCAGCGGGCGGCGGTCGCGGGCTCGGACCGAGCTGCTCGCCCCGACTAGGGAGGTACCGGGCGAGTCGCGGGCGAGTCGCCTGCTCGAACCAACCGAGCTGCGGGGGCACTCGAGAGGATCTCGAAGGCGAGGTCCATCGGCGCCGCCTCGGCCGGATCGCGCTCGCGGCGCACTCACTTCCAGCCTGCAAGCAACTGCGCGAGATCGCCGCCGTCGACGCTGCCCGACCAGTCGAGGTCCGCCGGTCCGGCGCCGCCCCAGGCCGCGAGCATCGCCGTGAGGTCCGCGCCGTTCACGAGCCCGTTGCCATCGAGGTCCGCGGATCGAGGCCTGCCGATCGCGACGAGCCAGAGGCGGCCGCCGTCGACCCCGGCGCCCGCACCGACGGCCAGCACGAGGCTCCCGTCGCCACGCACATCGCCGAGGTTCGCCAGCGCCCGGCCGAACCGCTCGCCCGGGATGAGCGACAATCCGGGAAACCCGGTGCCCTGCCCGATCAGCGTCTGCGAGCGAACCGCGCCGAGCGAGTCGAGCCCGAGCAGGAAGAGGCCGCCCGCATTGGGGAAGCCCTGATCCATGAGATTGTTGCCGACCGCGAGGTCCGCGATGCCGTCGCCATCGAGGTCGCCCAGCGGCGCAACGGTCATGCCGAAGAGGTCTCCGTCGGCGAGCGGTCCGCCGAAGCCGCCGGCGGTGGCGGAGATCTTCGCGGTCCGTGCGAGCGACACGCCGCCCTTGGGCCTCGCCGCGAGGGAGAGCAGCCACACCGCGCCGCGATCGGCACCGCCGTCGTCGTCGCGGTAGCAACCCACCGCCACCTCGATCGTGCCATCGCCGTCGAGATCCCCCACCGCCGCGCTGCCGCGGCCGCCGAAGTTGTCGATCGCCTCGAGCGGAAGCCACTGCGGATCCGTGCTGCGGCTGAAGCGATCCCACCCCAGCAGCGAGCCGCTCGCCGACACGCGAACCACGAAGAACGCGCCCGCGTTCATGGCGCCGTCGTCGGTCCCCGGCGCACCGACGCCGAGATCGACGCGACCATCGCCATCGAGATCGCCGAGGTTGGCGAGTCCTTGGCCGAACGAGTCGCCACTTGCGAGCGGAAGCCCATCCTGCGAATCGAGCCGAACGTGCTCGCGCACCGAGCCGTCTGGTCGGAGGAAGCAGATGAAGAGCGCTCCCTGGTTCGCGTTCGCCGGCATGCCGGGCGGCTCGGCGTTCGGCGCCGTGACCGCGAGGTCGGGGACGCCGTCGCCGTCGAGATCCCCGAGCCCCGCGACGCCGTAGCCGAAGAAGTCGCCCGCGGCGATCTCCGAAGCCGGCATGCCCCCGGAGCCTGCACCGATCTTGATCGCCTCGCGCGGCGAGAGGTCGCGATTCATGAGGATCACGTAGACCGCGCCCGCATCGGTGCCGCCGTCGCCGTCGCTTCGCGAACCGACCACGAGGTCTGGAACCCCATCGCCATCGACGTCGCCGAGGCCCGACACCGCGCGGCCGAAGCGCTCGCCGTTGGAGACCTGGCCGTTCATCACCGGATGCGATCCTGGAAGCGGCACCGCCGCGACCGGCGCGAAGTCGAGCGTCTCCGCCGCATGCGCCGCGCCACCGAGGACGAACGCCCCGCCGAGGATCGCAAGCGGGGCGGCGGGCCGGAGAAACCGGCAACGCGAAGCGAGGGAGCGATCGTCGAGCATGGCCTTCCGTCGATCGATGCAGGGGCGACGCGGCCGCCGGGCGGCGGCGCAGAGGCGGTGAACGCGAACGCCTCCGCACCGATTGCCTCAAGGCACCGGATCGCGAACCGAATCATGGAGAATCATGTGGCGAATCAGGCGAATCATGGACACCCACCCACAGCCAATTGCAGCGTTGCGTGCAGCGCTGCGAACACCCACCGGCCCCCGCCGGATCGCCTGCACCCCCGCCCCTGTCCGTGGGCGGGTTCGCACGACTCGGCTTCCAGTCGGAAGTCGCCCCGTGATGTCGGCAGGTGCCCGCAACCAGCCGACTGGACCCGAGCGACCTGGCCCCCAAGCCATCGCTACCGCAGTCGAATCACCGAATCCGAGGGTCAATGGGGGATTTCGCAAAATCTCGGACTTTGTCAGGGATCCACCCTTGGATTGGAGGCACCTTCTCCACTGGTGATCCCGAACCTTGCTCGGGATTGCTGCGACGGAGTCATCGAGGGTCCGATGGTCGGACCTCTGCTTGGCGCCGGCGCGTCATCCAGTGGAGAAAGACAGACATGACCCGATCCATTCTCGCCATCGGCGCAATCGCCTGCCTGACGGGCTCGGCAGCTGCCGGATTCGGCTCTGGCGTGGAGCTCTACAACAACGGCCCGCTGGTCACGAACCCGGGTGCCGGCTTCGAGGGTGCCGACGTCTCCGCCATCTCGCCCGGTCAGTCCCTGTACGGCGGCAACTTCAACCTGACAGCCTTCAATCGGGCGGATGACTTCACGGTCACCGGCGGCGGCTGGAACATCTCCAGCATGACGTTCTTCGGATACCAGACCAACGGCGGCATCCCCTCGACCATCACCGGTCTCTATGCCCAGATCTGGCTCGACACCGACGGCGACGGCATCGACGGCGACGACGTCGTGGTCTGGGGCGACATGACCACCAACATCATGACCTCGACCGACTGGTCCGGCATCTACCGCACCAACGACAACTTCCAGGCGAACAACCGCGCCATCATGAACATCACCGCCGATGGTCTCGACGTCACCCTCGCCGACGGCACCTACTGGGTGCAGTTCGCGGCCACGGGCTCGGCGTCCTCCGGACCGTGGGTTCCGCCGGTCAGCAACGCGGATGCCTATGTTCCCGGCAACAGTCTGATCTACGACGTCGCCAACGACACCTGGGCCACCGCCGTCGATACCGGTTCCCAGGACGGCTACGAGTTGCCGTTCATCATCAACGGCACCGCGGTGCCGGCTCCAGGCGCCCTTGCCCTGATCGGGCTGGCCGGCCTCGCCGGATCGCGTCGTCGCCGCTGAATCGGCGAACACCTCGCATCGGCGACGACCACCGTCGCCCTCACCGGGCCATGCCGCGGCGGCTGGAGCGATCCAGCCGCCGCGTTTCGTTCTCGCCGCCGAAGGCCCCGGGCGACCCCCTCCCGTCGAGGCTTCTCACGCGCCCGGTCGTCGAGGTTGGAGCGCCCAGGGCTCGAACACCGGGCCACGGGCTCCGAAACGGCGGCGATACAGTGGGTTGGCCGTACGTCGCCTGGCTCCGCGAGATCCACCGGCACCCTCGCACCGCCACCGCCTCCAACGTCGACGGCGCGGAACCCGAACATGCCCGTCTCGGCCCTCTCGACCGCGTTTGGAACCCGCCGCCCGAGCAGGTCGGCTTGCGAGCCCGCGATTCGTGCAAGGTCGATCCTGCCTCCGGCACTCCTGCTCGTCCTCGTCGCCGTCGCAGAGGGGCGGAGCGCCGCGCCCGGCCGGACATCCGATCCGTCTCGCACACGCCCCGACATCGTCCTGTTCATCACCGACGACCATCGGGCCGACATGCTCGGCTGCGCCGGCCATCCCTTCCTCCTGACGCCCAACATCGACCGTCTCGCCGCCGAAGGGGTCCGCCACGCCAACGCCTTCGTCACCACCAGCATCTGTGCCGCCAGTCGCGCGTCGATCCTGACCGGTGTGGTCGAACGAACCCACCGGTACACCTTCGGAACACCGCCGCTCGCGGTGGCGTGGTGCGAAGCCAGCTACCCGGCACGCCTCCGCGCCGCCGGCTACCACACCGGCCACATCGGCAAGTTCGGCGTGACGCTCGAGGCCGGCGGGGCCACACGGGACGGCATGTACGACCAGTTCATCTCGATCACGCAGCCGTACCTTCGTCGCGATGCGGACGGGACCGAACGACATGCGACCGATCTGATCGGCGAGGCCGCCGCCGAGTTCGTGAAGCGGTCCCCGACCGATCGGCCCTTCTGCCTGACGGTCGCCTTCAACGCCGCGCACGCGGTGGACGGCGATCTCGAGAACCACTTCCCTCCACCCCCCACCGAGCGGGATCTCTACGCCGACATCGAGATGCCCCGCCCCCGGCTCGACGGCGACGACGCGTTCGCCGCCGAACCGCCGCATCTGCGCGACTCGATGAATCGGGACCGATGGTTCTGGCGCTGGGACCAGCCGGAGAAGTACGACCGCAACCTCCGCAACCATCTCCGGATGATCACCGGCCTCGACCGCAACATCGGACGAGTGCTCGAGGCGATCGCCGATCGCGGCACGCTCGACGAGACCGTCGTCGTGGTGGTCGGAGACAACGGCTTCCACCTCGGCGAGCGCGGCTTCGCCGGCAAGTGGTCGCATCACGAGGAGTCGCTCCGAGTGCCCCTGATCGTCCGCGATCCTCGACGGCGGACCTCGACGGGCGGCGAGGTCTCCTACGAGATCGCCCTGAACATCGATCTCGCGCCCACGCTGCTCGCCGCCGTCGGTCTCGAACCCGGTCCCTCGATGCAGGGTCGAGTCCTCTCGAGCGTCGCCGGCGCTCCGGACGCGGCGCCCCGCGAGGACTTCTACTGCGAACACCGCATGCGGCATCCTCGCATTCCGCGCTGGGAGGGCCTGCGCAGCGGCCAGTGGAAGTACGCCCGCTACCTCGACGTGCCGGGCGCTCCGGAGCACCTCTACCAACTCTCGGAGGATCCCCTCGAACAGCGGGACCTCTCCGGCGATCCCGAGTTCCGTGCGCGTCTCGAGTCGATGCGCCGCGAGACCGCCCGCCGCAGCGCCGCGTACCGCGATGCGGGGCGTCCCCTCCCCCGCGTGCTTCTGCTCGGCGACTCGATCTCCATGGGCTACCACGACTCGGTGGTGCGTCGCCTCGACGACGAGGCCGTGGTGCTGCGCCCGCTCGAGAACTGCGCGGGCACGACCCGCGGCGCGACCGAGATCGAGCGTTGGCTCGAGGACGCCGGCGAGGTCGATGTGATCCACTTCAACTTCGGCCTGCACGACCTGAAGCGGGTCGACGAGCAAGGCCGCAACTCCAACGATCCCCAGTCCCGTCGGCAGGCCGATCTGGACACCTATCGCCGACAGCTTCGAGGGATCGCGCGGCGACTCGTCGCGACGGGTTCGCAAGTGGTCTTCGCCACGACCACGCCCGTGCCGACCGGCGGGGTGAGCCCCCACCGCGATCCCGCTGACGTGCTTCGCTACAACGCCTGCGCCCGCGAGGTGTTGGCGCCGCTCGGCGTGGAGGTGTTCGATCTGCACGCGGTCGCGAAGGATCGTCTGCCCGAACTGCAGAAGCCCCGAGACGTCCACTTCACCGCGGCCGGTTCGGAGGTGCTTGGAGCATCCGTGGCCGACGCGGTTCGGCGGGCCCTGCGGCGAGCCACGGCGTCGCAGGATGCCGGCGGATCCGCCGGCGAGACGAGCATGCGCGGTCTCGCCCCGCCGACGGTCCGTGGTCCGATCAACCGATGACGATCGTGTCGCGACTCTCCCGCAGCGCCGCTTCGACGGTGTCGATCAACTCCTCGCTGCGACAGGGCTTGTGCAGCACCGCAAACGCCTTGCCGGACGAGGCCATCGCCTCGATCCGAGCCGACCGCTCTCCGGTGAGGAAGATGATGGGCGTGCGACGCATTCGTCCGCTTCGGATCGAGGCGATTCGATCCTGGACGGAGAACCCATCTCCGGCGGGCATCCGAACGTCGAGGACGACGACGTCGGGTTGCCAGCGATTGGCCACCTGCACGGCCTGGTAGCAGTCTTCGGCCACGCGCACCTCGAAGCCGGCCGCCTTCATGCGGGCGGTGATGGCCGTGAGCAGCGCCCGGTCGTCGTCGGCGATCAGGATCCTGGGCTGTCCTTGCATGACGGGTCTCCGATGGGGTCCGGCGGGATCAGGCGGCCTGCTCCGGCGAACCGGTGGCGGCGTCGGATGCGATGAATGCCGCATCGACGATTTCGAGCAGGTCCGAGGTCAGAAAGGGCTTTCGAACGAAGGTCACGTCGGGAATGCGGCGCAGGCGTCTTCGAAACTCCTCGCGCACCCCGCTGATGAGGATGATGGGCACCGCCGACGACGCACGGATGCACTCGGCGAGCGTCGCCCCGTCCCCGTCGGGCATGTGCAGATCGCAGATCACCAGGTCCGGCGCCTCGCGATCGAAGCAGGCGAGAGCCTCCGCTCCGGTGCGAGCCGCGATGCAGCGGTGCCCCTCCGAGGTCAGACGCACCGACAGCGCCGCGATCACCGCGGAATCGTCGTCGGCGAGAAGTATGGTTCGGATTCGAGATGTGTTCACGACGCGACTCCTTCCCAGTCGGCGGTCGGCGTGGTCGCGCGACGCAGCGCCGCCACCAGTGCGTGATGGTCGAACGGCTTTCCGAAGAATCCTCGGGCCCCCAGCGCCAACGCCTCGCCTCGCAGCGAATCCTGCACGTTGGCGGTGAGCATGATCACCGGCAGGCCCGCGTTCCGATCGTCGGCGCGCAGGCGCCGCAGCACCTCGAGCCCGTCGATGTCCGGCATGCGCAGATCCAGCAGCACCGCGTCGGGCCGGGACGCCTCGATCGCTGCAAGGCCGTCGAGGCCGTTCACCGCGGTGCGCACCTCGAATCCGCTGGCCTCGAGCCGCGCCGATATCGCCCTCGACACCGCCCACTCGTCGTCGATGATCAGGACCTCAGGCCTCATGGAACACCTCCTTGGATCGCATCGCCGCCAGCCACTCCGACGGCGGCGTGCCCGGCGGCCAGATCGAATCGACTTCGAATCGCGCCCCGGGCACGCCCTCGGGGTCCTCGGCCCGGCGCTCGGCGTGGACCCGGCGCAACCGATCGATCCACGCCTGAGGCGCACGCGACCGGCCCACCAGAACCGCCCCCCGGCCGGAGCCGTCGCAGCAGTCCGCGGGCAGCACCAGATCGGTCGCGAAGCTGCACGAGCACAGCCACGACAGCAGGAGGTCGTCGGACTCCCGATCCGGCTCGGAGACATGTACCGCGACGACCGCGAGGGGATCGCTCTCCGCCCCGAGGGCGTGGATCGTGGCCGCAGCGTGTTCCAGCACCGCCCGGCGATCGGCGACCGGCAGCGTGAAGGAGAAGCATGCGCCCTCGCCCTTGCGACTGTCCACCGTCAGCCCGCCGAGGTTCAACCACGCCAATTCCCGCGCGATGCTGAGGCCCAGACCGAATCCCTTCGCGGTCGAACGGTGCGCGGTCGATAGCTGCTCGAAACGTCCGAACAGGCGACCGATGTCCTCTTCGCCCAGTCCGGGCCCGTGGTCCCGCACGCCGACGACCACTTCGCCGCCGCCCTCCGCGAGCCGTGCGGTGATCTCGACCTCGCCTCCGTCCGGGGAGAACTTCACGGCATTGGTCATGAGGTTCGACAGCACCCGGCGAGCCTTGCCCGCGTCGCAGAAGACCTGCGGCAATCCCTCATCGATGGACTCGTGCAGAGTGATCGAGCGGAGCTTCGCCTTGGCCGCAAGCGCGCCTCGCATCGACTCGAAGAGCGACTCGACGCCGACCGGCCGGCGTTCGACCCGCAGGCTTCCCGCGCGGAGACGACTGGAGTCGAGCAGGTCCTCGACCATCTGGTTGAGGTCGGAGACCGCGGCGCCGACGATCGACAGGTAGGACCGTTGCGATTCGGTCACCGGCCCGGCGATCCCGTCGGCGATGATCGAGGAGAACTCGCTGATCACCGCCAGCGGCGTACGGAACTCGTGCGACACGTCGTCCACGACCCGCAGCGACTCCGCCAACTGCGTCTCCACCTGTCTTCGCCGGGTGACGTCGCTGAGGATCTCGGAGAATCCGATCACCGCGCCGGATTCGTCGCGCAGCGGCGACAGCGCGCTCAGGACGGTGCGACGTTCGCCGTTGGCGGCGAGTCGCGTGGTCTCGATCCTGGTGCTTCCCCTGCCCGAGGCGACTCGTTCGAGCGCTCCGCGAAACTCTCCGATGCGCTCTTGCGGGACGACGCACTCGGCGGAACGGCCGATCGCCTCGGAGGCCGGCAGATCGAAGATCCGCTCGGCGGCGGGATTCCAGCTGGTCAGGCGACCGGCGAGATCGGTCGAGAGGATCGCCTCGTCGCAGTGGTCGACGATCGCGGCGAGTCGGGCGGCCTCGCGAGCGGTGCGCCGACGCTCGGTGGTCTCGGCGATGAAGGTGTGCCAAAGGGTGCCGTCGCGGCCCCGCCGCCCGATCGCGTCCAGCTCGAACCATCGCTCTCCTCCCTGGTCCTGCTCGGCGGAGCGGAACTCGATCGACCGCCGGGCGTGACCGTCGCGAGGCTCGCCGAGCGCAGCCAGGAGGCGGCGCCGATCTCGGGCGTCCACCAGTTGGAGCAGATCGGCGCCCTCGGGATCGGAGTCTCCACCAAGCAGTCGACGAAGCATCGGGCTCGCGTGGGTGATCGTCACGACGTTTCGAGCCTCGGACACCCGAAGTTCGACGATGGCGCCGGGCAGCGCCGCGGCGATCCCCCGCTCGCGCTCGAGGGTCTCCCGGTGTCGGGCGGTCTCGGCCTTCAGTCGGTGGTTCAGACGAAGCATGTCCAGTTGACTGACCACCAGCGACGCGAGCGTCGACAGCGCCTCGAGTTGCCCGGGACTGGGCGATCGCGGCCGGCGATCGATCACGCAGAGACTCCCCAGCGGCAGGCGATCCGCGGTCAGCAGCGGAACTCCCGCGTAGAAGCGGATGCCGGGGTCGGCGGTGACCAGCGGGTTGTCGCGGAACCGCGAGTCGTTGCGGGCGTCCTCGACGATCATGGGACGGTCGGTCAGGATCGCATGGGCGCAGAACGCCTGCTCGCGCGGCGTCTCACGGCAGTCGAGGCCCTTCACCGCGGAGAACCACTGACGGTGCTCCGCCACCAGGCTGACCGCGCTGATGGGCACGTCGAAGATGCGACTGGCCAGAGCCACCGCCGCCTGCTGGATGCGATCGACCGGCTCGTCGAGCAGGCCGGTCTCCTCCACGGCGGCGAGCCGTTCGAATTCGTGTGGGTGAAGCGGTGCCTGCATGAGGGTCCTCGATCTCCCCGGGGACGGTGAATCCGCCCGCAGCGAATTGATCGTTCCGAACCGGGCGCGTGCCTATCGGGACGATTCCCCATCCCGAGGCAAGCAGCGCCTCGCGGCACCCTGGAGGCCTTCCGAATCGCCGATCGGTCCGATTGTCGCGATCGTGAGGGTTCCAATGTTCGAAGGCGCACCCCTTCGCCTCCCGATTCCCATCGCCATCGCCGCGAACGATCGCCGGCCGACCACGTCGCATCCGTCCGAAAAGGCCCGCAGCCTCGCACGCGGCGCGTGTCCTCGATCGCGACGATTCGGGAATACGCTCCAACCTTCCGTTGCGTCGATCGAAGACAATCGTGCGGCCGCCGATTCCTCCCGATGACCCCCACACCATGAGCACGTCGCCCGGATCCGACTCCATGAACCGGACGCATTCGAACATCGGGCTCGACGGCGCTGCGCTCGATGCGTCGTTTCCCTTTCGATTCACGTTGTCCGAGTCGGCGGGGTCCTGGGGGCGTCTCCTCGCCGTCGGCCCTCGCCTGGCCGATGTCGTACCCGCGGCCCGCGTCGGGGCCGCCTTCGAGGAGGTGTTCGACATCGACCTCGCCTCGGGCGGCGCAGCGGTCCCCGAGCGACCCCGAGGCGACACGCCCTATCTGCTGGCGCCGAAGGGCCGCACCGACGGCTTTCGCCTGCGAGGCCAGTTCGTGCCGGTCGAGTCGGTCGGTGCGACCGTCTTCCTCGGCGCCCCCTGGGTCGCCGAACTCGATGAACTCGCGAGGTTCGGGCTGTCGCTGAAGGACTTCCCGCCACACGAGTCGATCGGGGACATGCTTCTTCTGCTGCAGACCCGGAACACCGCTCTCGTCGAACTGCGGGCCCTCGCCACCAGACTTCAGGAGGCCGCCACCACGCTGGACGATCGGAACCGGCAACTCGAGGAGGAGCTCGATCGCCGGCAGCGTCTCGAGGCGACCCTGCGCCAGGTCCAGAAGATGGAGGCGGTGGGACTTCTCGCCGGCGGCATCGCCCACGACTTCAACAACCTGATGACCGCGATTCTCGGCTTCGCCTCGCTGGCGTCGGAGCAGCTGCCCGAGGGCACCCGAGCTCGGACCTATCTGGACGAGATCCAGAAGGTCACCGAACGCGCCACCGCATTGACCTCGCAGCTGCTGACCTTCTCGCGCCGCCAGGTGGTGCAGCCGAAGATCGTCGATCTCTCCGAGGAGGTTCGTCAGTCCGAGTCCCTCCTGCGCCGGCTGCTTGGCGAACAGGTGCGCCTCGTCGTCGAGCACGTCGACGATCCGATTGCGGTGAAGATCGATCCCAACGCCCTGCACCAGATCGTGATGAACCTCGCCGTCAACGCCCGCGATGCGATGCCCGACGGCGGCGTCCTGACCGTGCGCACGTCGGCGGTCGAGAAGGCCGACGACGACGGAGGGCGGTGGGCCCTGCTGGAGGTCCGCGACGAAGGCTGCGGCATGTCGCCCGAGGCGATCGAACGCGTCTTCGAGCCGTTCTACACCACCAAGTCGCAGGGACAGGGCACCGGCCTGGGCCTGTCGACGGTGTACGGCATCGTGCAGCAGGCCGGCGGCGAGACCACCATCGAGAGCGAGGTCGGCAAGGGAACCTGCTTCCGGGTCCTGCTTCCGACGACCCGGGAGGCGATCGACGGTGCGGCCGCCGAGGCCGCGAGTCGGTCGGGCCGGAACGTCGAAGCGTCGATCCTGCTGGTGGAGGACGAGCCCGCGATCCTCGCGGTGCTGGAGACGACGCTTCGTGAAGTGGGCTTCACGGTGCACGCGGCCTCCGATCCCGCGGCCGCGCTGCGCCAGGCGACGGCGCTCGAGGCGCTCGACGTGCTGGTCAGCGACGTGGGACTTCCAGGCATGCCGGGGCCCGCGCTCGCCGAGGAGATTCGGCAGGTCCATCCGAGCGTTCGGACGATCTTCATGTCGGGCTACGCTCCGGACGCGGCCTTCCGGCGCAGCGTCGGCAGCGGCGAACACGAATTCATGCAGAAGCCGTTCCCGCCGCATCGGCTGGCGGATCGGATCGCGAACCTCGTCGCCCAACGCGACAACAAGGAGTCTCGATCGTCATGTACGGGATGATCAATCGCGCGGTGCAGGGCCTGGTGCTCGACCGTCACGGCGAGGAGACCTGGGCCCGCATTCGAACGATGGCGAAGGTCGAGGAGACCGAGTTCCTGTCGATGGAGCAGTATCCCGACGAGACGACCTATCGACTGGTGGCGGCCTCGAGCGAGGTGCTCGGCGTGCCCGCGGAGGAGATCCTCGAGGCCTTCGGCGAGTACTGGATCGAGTACACCGCCGAGGCCGGCTACGGAGAGATCATGCTGGCGGCCGGGCGGACCCTGCCGGAGTTCCTCGCGAACCTCGATCAGCTGCACACGCGGATCAGGTTCGGAATGCCCCACCTTCGACCGCCGTCGTTCAGCGTGTCCGAAGCCGAGGACGGAACCCTGACCCTGCGATACGTCTCGGAACGACGGGGTCTGGCGCCGCTGGTCGTCGGTCTCGTGAAGGGACTCGCCCGCAGGTTCGGAGAGCGGGTCGACATCGATCGGATCGCCGAGCGATCCGACGAACGCCCCTACGACGAGTTCCGCATCGTGCGGCATGCGCCGGCCGAGTCGACCTGACTCGGTTCGCCGCGCACCGCGTCGTGCCCTCGGCCGTGGGAGGAACGCCTGCGCCGGCGCCGCGGGGCGCCTCCTACCGCACGGGCACGAGCCGCACCGCCCGCACGTTGCCGACCGCCTCGCCGGGCTTCGAGACCGCGCGAAGCGTCAGGCGATGGACGGGGCCGGGTTCCAGATCGACCGCTCCGATCCGAAGCGTCTCGTAGGCGTGCCAGCCGTCGCCGGTTCCGGGCATCGTGAACGACAACTCCCGGAGAGAGTCGTCCCCGGAGTCGATCACCAGGTTCATCTCGGCGCCCGCCGCCTCGTTGCGACACGCCAGGTCGATCTCGACATCGAAGGTCCCGCCGCGTGGGCCGACGCCGAAGGGCCAGGTCGCCGTCGCCGCCTCGTCGAGCCAGTAGCCGATGTTGAACGCGACGTCGCCGACGACGCCCACCTGCTCGACGCGGATCGAGGGGCCTTCGAGCCGGGCGTCGTGGGGAAGGAGCTCGATCGAGCCGTCCGCCGCAGGATGCACCCGAAAGGGGGTCGGATCCACCGGACCACCGAGATCGAGCGCGACGACGGTGCACGCCTCGTCCACCGGCGCCGACGGCACGCGGATCTCCAGTTCGCCGCCGCGGGCCCGGTTCGGCCCGAACTCGAGGCGGTTCGAGCCGCCGAGAATCCGCGCGCTGCGCACCTCACCCCGCATGGGGACGAAGAGTCGCCCGTCGTCGGGCCAGTCGAACACCATCAGGTAGAGCATGTCGCCCTTGCGGGTCGCCCGGCCCCAGGGAAGGCGCGGGAACGGACTCGCCGTGGTTCCGTACACCGCCTCGTCGTTGACCCGCATCCATCGTCCCAGGCCGCGCAGCGCGTCGATCGAGGGCTGCGGAATCCGCCCCCGCGCATCCGGCCCGACGTTGAGCAGCAGGTTGCCGCCCTTGGAGACGATGTCGCACAGGAGCCGGACCACGTCGGTGGTGCTCTTCCAGTTCTCGTCGTGACCGCTGTAGCCGTAGCTCTCGTTGAGGGTGTGGTTGACCTCCCAGTCCATGCCGGGCAGGCCCGTCGGCGGCACGTACTTCTCCGGCGTGCCGTAGTCGCCGTTGCGATTCTCGAGTCCCTGATAGAGACGGTTGTTGACGAGGATGCCGGGCTGCGTCGTGCGCATCGCCTCCATGAGATCGGCGGCGCCCCAGGCGGCGCCCTGCCGCGCGGCGTCCGAGTAGTCGAACCAGAGGGTGCCGAGCGGTCCGTATCCCGTCAGCAACTCGTCCACATGGCGTCGGACGTAGGCGCGGTACGCGTCGTGATCGCGCGATCGCTCGGCGTCGCGCGGATATCCGGGCAGGGCCATCTCGTAGGCGTCGGGGTGCTGCCAGTCCAGCAGCGAGTAGTAGAACCCCGGGCGCAGTCCCCTCGCCCGCATCGCGTCGGCGAACTCGCGGGCGACGTCGCGGCCGTCCGGCGAGATGTTGGTGCCGCCGGTCACGGGATTGTCGATCGAGTAGGCCTCGTCGGAATCGAACAGCGTGAAGCCCTCGTGGTGCTTGGCGGTCAGCACCGCGTAGCGCATCCCCGCCTCGGCGGCGAGCGCCGCCCAGGCCTCGGCGAAGTTCTCGTCGGGTGCGAAGAGCGGCTTCATCTTCTCGGCGTACTCGTCGCAGGGCACCGCCGCCCAGTTCTGGATCCACTCCGCGTAGTGCTGGGGGTAGACCTTTCCGTCCCACGCCCCGCCGGCGCCGGAGTACAGGCCCCAGTGGATGAACATGCCCAGTCGGGCGTCCCGCCACCACGCCATGCGTTCGTCGCGATCGGCCGCCCAGCGGGCGAGTTCGGCGGCTTCGGCGTCGGCCGTGGACGGCGCGATCGAGTCCTGCGCCGAGAACACGACCGGGCTCGCGAGGGCGAAGCCGCAGAGCGCGGCACATCGAGAGGGAAGACGGTGCATCCGGGCAACCTACCGAACGCGAGGCGACGTTGCAGCGGGAGGCCGTGCGGACCCGGCACCGTGGATGCATCGAGACGCGTTCGGGCCTACCCGACCGGCACGCCTTCGGCCACCGTGGTCTCGACGATGTTCGCGAGCACCTCGTCCGCGGTGACCCCTTCGGCCTCGGCCTCGAAGTTCATCAGGCAGCGGTGCCGCATCGCCGGCAGCACGCCGCGCTTGACGTCGTCGAAGGAGACGTTCGGTCGATCGGCGAGCAGGGCGTGGACCTTCGCCGCGAGCGCCAGCGTCTGCGCCGCCCGCGGGCTCGCCCCGAACCGCAGGAACCGGTTGACCATCGGCGTCGCGAACGGCCCCTGCGGATGGGTCGCCATCACCAGGCGCACCGCGTAGTCCTGCACGTCGGGCGGCACGTGCACCTCGCGGACCAGACGCTGGTGGGCGACGATCGTCTCCGCGTCGATCACCCGCCGGATGTCGGCGCTGCGACCGGTGGTGGTGCGATCGAGGATCTCGATCAGCTCCTCGCGCGAGGAGTAGCCGACTTCGAGCTTGAAGAAGAACCGGTCGAGCTGCGCCTCGGGCAAGGGATAGGTCCCCTCCTGCTCGATCGGGTTCTGCGTCGCCATCACGAAGAACGGCTTCTTCAGCTCGTGGGTGGTGCCGCCGACGGTGACCGACCGCTCCTGCATCGCCTCGAGGAGCGCCGACTGGGTCTTCGGCGTGGCCCGGTTGATCTCGTCGGCGAGGACGATCTGCGCGAAGATCGGTCCGCGGCGGAACTGGAACTCGCGGCCCTGCTCGGTCTCGACGACGATGGTGGTGCCGGTGACGTCGGCGGGCATCAGGTCGGGCGTGAACTGGATCCGCGAGAAGTCCAGCTGCAGCGCCTGCGACAGCGAACGGATCAGCAGCGTCTTGCCGAGACCCGGCACGCCCTCGAGCAGGACGTGCCCGCCCGCGAAGAGGCCGACCAGCACCCCTTCGACGACCTCCCGGTGCCCGACGACCGCCTTGGCGATCTCGGTGCGGACCTTCTCGAAGTCCTCGCGGAATCGACGGGCGGCATCGTCGTGGGCGATCGGGTGGGCGGCATCGGGAGACGAGTCGTGCATGGTGGAGTCCGGCGGGGAGAGGCGTCGGATCATTATGACCACGCCGACGCAACCGACCACGCCGACGCGTCTCCATCGGCTCGACCAACGGTCGATCCCCACGAACTCGATGGGTCCGGCTTCCAACTCGCGTGGCGAGTGGCGACGCGGGACGGCCCGGGACCGGGACCATCGAACGGGCGAAACGCGATCCGCCGTGGAGCAGACATCCCGGCTCGAGAGTGTCCAGGCGTCGTTCGGCCTCCTCGCGACGCTCCCGGTCTCGCGGGCACCACTCCGCGGCCGCGAGTCCCCACGGGCGACCGCCTGCTGCTTCGAAGTCTTCGTAGGGGCGCGATCCTCCCGTCGGTCGCCCGGGCGACGAGCGACCCGCGCCGGACCGAACAACCAGAGCACCTCCGGCCCCAACGTCGGTCCTGGCGAGGCAGGCAACGCCGCCGAGACACGGTCGACGAAAAAAACTTTCCAACACGAGAACCTTGGTCCCCCCGACCGATCGTGACCGACCCCTCCGCGGAGTTGACCAACACTCCGGGGTACCAGTGACGCGTCCATTGGACTTCCCGACGCGTGTTCGCGCCCACTTGGCGTGGACGCGATGCCTGCCTGAAACATGGATCTCCATGTTCGGAAGACACTTGCGCGATGACCTCGCGCGACCGCCGGTCCGCGACGGAATCCACCACGCGAGTCGAGCATCGCCCCTCGACGATCGTCGAGGGGACGGGTTCACCAATCCGCCAGCCTCGGCGATCGATCCACGGACATGGGCGACGACCGGTGCGCCGATCGGCACGTGCACAAAGCGCCCCCACACCTGCATCCCTTTGACGATTCTGCGCGAACCATCGCCCATCGCGTGGTACCGTCACGCGACGTGAGGGAGCGGCATTCGAACGGTTCGACGCCGCATGGAGAAGCTGGAGTCGTCGGTGGATGAGGAGCGGGGCGGGTCGCCTTTCCGGACGGGTCGACTCCCGACCCACCTGCTTCTTGAGAAGACACCTGCTTCTCAACCACCTGCTTCTCAACCACCTGCTTTTCAAGAGGAATGGTCCGACGAGCCTGCCTCGTCGGCCGGAAGGGAAAGGGATCACATGATCAAGACTGGATTGGTTGCGGTGGCCATCGCCGCATCCGCGACGGGTGCCGCCTCGGCGGGCCTCGTCTACACCGTGGGCGGGCAGACCAACGTGCTGCTCGACCTCGACTTGCTGTCGTCTGCGGCGAACCTCGATCTGACCGGAGTCAGCGACGGCGTGATCGTCCCCGGCAACCTCGGACCGGACTCGGTGGCGTTCGCCATCACCGGCCCCGACGCCGCGGATCACGCCACGACGTTCAACTACGACAGCGACGACTTCTTCGGGACGTTCAACGGCACGATCGACCATCGCGGCACGGTCACCTTCAACGACTCGATCGCCGTCGGCAACTTCGAGATCGCCTACGTCGACGACACCTTCGTCGTGATCGACACCTTCGGCGGTCTCGGTCGCCTGTTCGACGTGGCGATCACCGGTGCGACGCCCGGCCTGCACACCCTCGAGGTGACCGGCGACCTGCTCGTCTCCGCCTCGTTCGCGCAGGCGCTGCTCGACCTCGGTCTCGCCACCAGCGACCTGACCGGTGCCGACGTCGGCGACGCCTTCATTCAGGGCTACAACAGCTCGGTGCCGGCCCCCGGCGCCCTCGCCCTGCTCGGCCTCGCGGGACTCGGCTCCCGTCGTCGCCGTCGCTGAATCGACGGTTCGCGGTTCGACCGCGACCACGCGTTTGAATGCACGACGCCGTCCCTTCGCGGGGCGGCGTCGTTTCATTGCGGATCTCGGATCGCCGGCATCGAGTCGCCGGCGTCGAGTCCTCGGTCCGGACGCGTCCGCGTCGACGCGGGAAGGCGCTCTCGACTCGCGCGTCGACATCGCCTCCCGCTCGCCGGAGGACGTCGACAGGCGACGCATCGGCGACGACGACCGCCTTGACGAGGCTCGACGCTCCACCGCGCCGCCAATCCCCCGCTCGCTCGAATCCTCAGACCAGCCGGGCCACCGCGAAGTCGTCGGCGGGATCGCTCCAGACGCGGTCGAGACCGAGACCGACCTGGCCGGCGAGCGCCTCGAACTCCTCGCGGGTGTACTTGTGGGATTCCTCCATCCGGATCGGCTCGCCGCTCTCGAAGACGATGGTCCTGCCCGCGACCTCGACTTCGTGGGCCTCGCGGGCCCGCAGGCGGCTGACGATCGCCCCGACCTCCTCGTCCCACTCCGCCCGGAAGGTGAACTTGTCGCGGTCGAGATCCGCCTCGAGTTCGCGGCCCAATCGATCGAGCACGTTGTAGTTGAACTCCGCGGTGACGCCCTCGGCGTCGTTGTACGCCGCCTCCATGCGTCCGATCTCCTTCTTCTGGTCGAAGCCCACGATGACCGAGCCGCCGACGTCGCCGGACGTGTTCGCGCCGACCATCTCGGCGAAGCGCCCGAGCAGATCACGGGCCTCGGCGCGGGTGAAGTTGCCGATCGTCGAACCGGGGAAGTAGATCGCCCGCCCCTCGACCTCGCCGTCGGCCTCGGGCAGCGGATGGGCCTTCGTGAAGTCCGCCCACACCGGCAGCACCTCGACCTCGTGGCGCCGGGCGATCTCCTCCGCCGCCTCGAGCAGGAAGTCGCGGCTGATGTCGACGGGCACGTAGGCGGCGGGACTGTCGAGGGCATCGAGAAGCAGTCGGGTCTTGAGGCTCGCCCCGCTGCCGGGCTCGATCAGCATCGCTCCGGATCCGATCGACTCGGCGATCTCCTCGGAGGAGTCCTTCATGATGCCCAGTTCGGTGCGGGTGATGTAGTACTCCTCCACCGAGCAGATCCGTTCGAACAGCTCGCTGCCCCGATGGTCGTAGTGGAGCTTCGCCGGAAGGAACTTCTCCTCGGCGGTCAGGCCTTCGAGCACCTCCTCGATCAGCGGACGCTGGCTCGGCGCACATTCCAGGAGCGGCAGGTCGCTGGCGCGCGAACCGACGGCGTCCATTTCGACCGGCGCGGGCTCGGAAGTCGTGTCGGAAGCGTGCGAGGGTCGTTGAGACATCGGTGGCATGGGCCTTTCTTGGACGCGATCGGAGCGGTCGAACCAGTGCCGCCTCGCCCATGGGCGGAGCGGTGGCGATCAGTCGAGGGCCGTGACGTTGCGGGAGACGATGCCGGAACCGGACTCCAATCCGGCGTGCCGGCCCTGATGGAACGGGACCCGGTCGAGCCATGGCGCATCGCCGCGGCCGGGCGACGGCAACGCCAGCCGCCCCGCTGCGGATGCCGGTCCATCGCTCGACCGGCCACTCTCGACATCGCTCGAATTCGGCACGAACCGGCTGGAGGTCGTTGACGGAGCCCGCTCACGATGGAACGCCCATCACGACCAGACTCCTGAGGACGGCGCCGAGGCGCCTCGACAGGAGGGAATCCGACCTTACCGAGTCGACGCGGCCGTGCGGGCGATTCCCGGTGAAATCGGCAGGTTTCGATCGTGTGAAGGTGACGTCGCGATGCGCGCTCGAATCGCACGATCGCGCCGGGTCGTTCGTGTTGCCGACCGTTCGAGGGCGAACACGGCACACTCGTTCGAGAACGGCGAGGCTGCACGACGCATCCGCGATTCACCAACTCGCCGAGCATCGAACCCACACCAGCCAACTCGATCCAGCGGACTGGCCTCGCCGGTGCGACTTGGAGGCCCCGAGCGCACTGCGTTCGCCATGGTCTCGGGCACCGCGTGAGGGACGTCCGTCGAACGACGGCGTGACGACCCTCGCGCCGACCGCGAGAGGATCTCGCCACGATCGCGCAACCACGGTGGGGAATCCGCCTCACGCCGATCGAATCCGCTCCGCCACGTTCCGCGGACTCGCACCCGGGCCGCGACTCCTGTCGGTTCGGCACGCTCGCGTCTGGTCCGATCCAACGGGCGAGTCCGAACGCGGCAGATCCCTTGTGGGTCAACACCCCACGGTTCGAACGACCGCAGGAGGACACACTTGAGTCACCATCCTCCGACCTCGGGGAGTTCGCCCCCCTCGCTCCTCCGCACGCCGACTCCCCACACCGCGAGACCCACCATGCTCGACGCCTCCGCCACCTCGTCTTCGACGCCGGTCCGCTCCACCGGACGTCGCGGTCTCGCTCGCCGACTCGCCGTGCTGCTCGCCGTGAGCATGTTCGGCGCCTCCCCGTCCATCGCGCAGGTCGTGCCGGGTGAAGGCGGGCCGGTACCCGACGACGTCGCCGTCGCCCGCGAGGCGTTCCTCTCCGCGAATCCCGGCGTCCACTTCTACACGCTGCCCGGCGAGCGCATCGGCCGGGTCTACGGCAACGTCTTCTCGACCGGCGCGAGTCCCGTCGCCAGCGCGGAGCGCTTTCGCCTCGAGCACGCGGAGATCTTCGGCATCCCGGCGGACGAACTGGTGCTCGAGGGCCCGTTCGCGGACAAGCGGGCGGTCCAGCCGATCATGTGGGACGAGGACCGCGGGGACTTCAGGTTCTTCGGCGTCTACTACACGCAGAAGGTCGCCGACGTCCCCGTGCACACCGGCGTGCTGAAGCTGCTCGTCCGCAACGAGCCCGGCTTCCCGCTGGTGCTCGCCGCCGCGGACATCCGCCCCGTGGACGAAGCGGTGCGGATCGCCGCCGCCGCCGCGCCCCCGCCCCGCGATCTCGATCCCGAGCAGTTCGCGATGTTCGCCCTCGACCAGTTCCGGGCCCAGCCCGAGATCACCGGCGTCGAGAGCGTCGTCTTCGCAGGCACCGACGGCGAACTGGCCGAGCCCCGCCTTGCGGTTCGCTTCGAGGCCGAGGGCGGCAGCGTGTTCCAGCCGCAGGACTACCGGAAGTTCCTCTACGTCGCGGACGCCGCGACCGGCCGGATCCTGCATCAGGAGAGCCTGATCCTGCACAACGACATCCCCGGCACGGTGCGCGGCAACGCCACCGAGGGGATCGGCGCGGACATCTGCGGACCGGAGAGCGGCGCCGGTCTGCCCTACGCCCGCGTCGACGCCAACGGCAGCGTCATCTACGCCGACGCCGACGGCAACTTCGTGGTGCCGATGGCCGCCGCCGGCACCGCCACGATCTCCTCGCAGGTCCGCGGCCGCTGGTTCGACGTCAACAACCAGTCCGGGGCCGACGCGTCCACCAGCGTGACCGCCAGCTCCGGCGGCACCGCCTCGATCCTCCACAACGCCGCCAACTCCAGCGAACTCGAGCGGGCCGAGGTCAACGCCTACCTGCACGCGAACCTCGTGCGCGACTTCACGCTGGCCCAGAACCCCGCGTACCCGGTGGTGGACAACCAGACGTCCTTCCCGGTCAACGTGAACATCGGCGACAGCTGCAACGCCTACTACAACGGCAGCTCGATCAACTTCTACACCTCGGGCGGCGGCTGCACCAACACCGCCAACTCGACGGTGGTCTACCACGAGTACGGCCACCACCTGATCAACGTCGCCGGAAGCGGCCAGGGGGCCTACGGCGAAGGCATGTCCGACTGCGTCGCGGTGGCGATCACCGACGATCCCGCGCTTGGACTCGGATTCCAGTCCAACTGCTCGGTCGCTCTTCGCAGCGCCGACAACACCGTGCAGTACCCCTGCAGCACCCCGATCCACAGCTGCGGACGCGTGCTGTCCGGCTCGGTCTGGGACACCCGCGAGGCGATGGTCGCCGCGGGCGTCGCCGACTACCGCGGCGTGATCTCCTCCCTGGTGATCAACAGCATCCTGCTGCACACCGGCACCGAGATCACCCCGCAGATCACCATCGACTTCGTGACCCTCGACGACGACAACGGCGATCTCTCCGACGGCTCGCCGCACTCGGCGTACATCCAGCAGGGCTTCAGCCTGCACAACATGCCCCTCCCCGCCGACAGCGACGGCGACGGCGTGCTCGACTCCTCCGACAACTGCCCGAACCTGCCCAACGCCGACCAGGCCGACGCCGACGGCGACGGGGTCGGCGACGCCTGCGACGCCTGCCCCGCCGATCCCTACGGCGCCATCGCCAGCGGCGGCTGCGGCTGCGGATCGATCGATGCGGACTGGAACGGCGACGGAAACCTCGACTGCAACGGTGTGGTCTTCGAGATGGGCGACTTCGTCCTCTCCGGCGGCCAGTCCGCCACGGTGGCGATCGAGGGCTACACCGGCACCGTGACCGGGTTCGCGTTGGCGATGGACTACGACGGCGGCGGCGGCACCTGGGCCTCGGACATGGTCGGGGCGTTCTTCAACGGCAGCGCCGGCGTGCAGGCGGGCGGCTACAACGCCGGCTTCGGCTACACCGACCTCGGCGCGTGGTCCTACGACGGCAGCGCATCGAGCGCCGACGGCATCTACGTCGATGCGATGCCCGCTTCGATCGCGATCGTGCCGGGTCAGGCCTTCGAGTTCAAGATCATGAACGGCTGGTCCACGGCGCCGACGACGCTGTACTCGAACGTCCGCGTGGTCCTGTTCGGCATCGCACCGGAAGACCCCTGCGGCACCTTCGACGCCAGCGCGACGGCGGAGTCCTTCACGGCCGCAGGCGGAACCGGCGTCGCCATCGACATCGCGACCGGAAGCGGATGCGCGTGGACGGCGACCTCGAGCGCCGGTTGGCTCTCGCTGTCCCAGACCTCCGGCTCGGGCGGCGGGTCGATCGACTTCTCGGTCGGCATCAACACCAGCGTCGAGGCCCGGTCCGGCACCATCGTGCTCGACAACGGCGTCGCCGACGTGGTCTCGATCTCGATCACCCAGGACGGCGACCCCTGCGCGGCGGACTCGGATGGCGATGGCGTCGGCGACTGCGACGATGCCTGCCCCAACGACGCGAACAAGACTTCGCCCGGCGCCTGCGGATGCGGCGTCAGTGACACCGACAGCGACGGCGACGGCACGCCGGACTGCAACGATCTCTGCCCGAACGACGCCGGCAAGACTTCGCCCGGGGCCTGCGGATGCGGCGTCAGTGACACCGACAGCGACGGCGACGGCACCCCGGACTGCAACGACCTCTGCCCCAACGACGCCGACAAGACTTCGCCCGGGGCCTGCGGATGCGGCGTCAGTGACACCGACAGCGACGGTGACGGCACTCCAGACTGCAACGACCTCTGTCCGTCTGATCCCAACAAGGTCGCTCCAGGAACCTGCGGATGCGGCGTCGCCGACACCGACAGCGA
>JAFMML010000036.1:22726-30484 GCA_017859745.1 Planctomycetota bacterium | reverse complement strand
CGCATCCGCCAGCCTCCTTCCCTATGTCGTCGGCGACGCCAGCGGGTGGAGGGTCTGCGGTCGTGGAGACTTCAACGACGACTTCGTCCCGGACCTCATCTGGCGGAACGAGAACACCGGTGCCAATGCCGCCTGGCTGCTCGACGGCAGCGGCATGATCGGGGGCACGGCCTCGCTCCCGGCGGTCTCGCCGACGTCGCCATGGCAGATCGTCGACGGGGGATTCTGATCCGTTCGGGGAGATCGGCGATCGAACCGATCCCTACCATCCGACCGCCAGCGGCGTCGCAGGCCCTCGGAGAGGTTTGACGGATCCACGAGGGCGGCGACGACGAACCGCGGAGCGTCGATTCCCAACCTCCCTCGATCCGATCACCGCCCTCGATGCCGAATACCGAGTCCGCACCCTCCGCCGGCTCCGCCGCCGCCATCTCCTCGTCGGGAAGGTCGGGCCTCCTGTCGCGCCTGCTCGACCTCTTCAGCAGCGTGCGACTGGGCATCACGCTGTTGGCCCTGCTGTTCGTCTACATGGCGATCGGGTCCGCGGGCGTGCTCTACCCGATCCACCCGAACGTGTTCCACCCCGATGCGTGGGTCCACGCCCAGATGAGGCAGTGGCGATCGTTCGAGATGACCGAGTTCGAGTGGTTCCACTGGTGGCCCTTCGACGTCCTGCTCGGGCTGATCTGCCTGAACATCGCCGTGACCACGGTCCGGCGGATTCCCTTCCGACCGATCAACTTCGGGGTCTGGACGATCCATGCGGGCATCCTGATCCTCGCGGCGGGAAGCGTCGTCTACTTCGGCACCAAGGTCGAGGGCGACGCCCCGGTTCTGCGTCGCAAGGTCGTCGTGACCTGGAACGAACCTGGAGCGGCGGCCACCCGACTCGCCGCGGACGGCACGGCGCCTGCCGCGGCCTCCGATGCCCTGGTGCTGTCGGCGGTGCCCGGCAACCGAGGCCGCCTCGAGGCTGATGGCGGCGGGTACGACGTCGAGATCGTGGACATCGATCCCCAGTGGGAACTGCTCTCCGGCGACGATGTGGGCGAGCGGGCCTACAGCGTGACCCTTCTCGTCGAGGCCCCCGACGGCGAGCGGTTCATGCGACAGGTGATCGCGGGTCGGCCCGAGTACACCGAGGATCTGCTGTTCACCGACGACCCCAACCAGCCGATGCAGCGGTCGGTCAAGGTCAACGGCACGCCGATCGTCGACGACGGATTGCAGGTGGAATTGGCCTACGAGAGCCAGGAGTGGTTCTACCTCGCCCACCAGATCTCGAAGGCCTGGGCGATCTACGTGCGTCCGCCGGGGGCGGACACGTGGGCCGAGCGGCCCGTCGATGGGATGCCGCTCTACAACGACTACGTCGCGTCCCGAGACTGGGTGTTCGAGACGCCCGGAGATCGCCCGGTCGAGATCGATCCGATCGACCTCGCGGTGCCACCCGGCGCCGGCGATCCCTTCCCGAACCTCGATCTCCGGGTGACCGGCTACCTGCGCTACGCGGTCGAGCGATCGAGGATTCGCGAGGGCGGTCCCGCCGCCGCCTACAACCCGACGGCCTTCATGACGGTGTCGAGCGATCTCGGTGAACGCAGCGAGTACCGCCTGCAGGCCCTCGATCCCGAGGCGAGGCGTGCCGACGGCGGGCTGCTCGCCTTCGAGTCGATCGGCAGCGAGACGCAGTTCGACGCGCTGCTGATGGCGCCGAGCCTCCGGTTCAGGATCCCGGAGGTGGACTTCGAGATCGAGGAGGAGATCCGGGCGGTCCTGCTTGCGCAGCAGGAACTCGCCTTCACCGACCTCGGCGACACCGGATACGCCTACCGCGTGGTCGCGGTGCAGGACGACATTCCGCTGGCGTCCGGCGAGGCGTCGATCGCGATCATCGAGATCCGCACGCCCGATGCGCGGATCCTGCGTCGCTGGGTCTTCGACGATCCGCGGCTCACCCGCGACGTCGGCCCGGACATGACCGGACCCGTGCACGGTGGGCCGGCGCTGATGGACGACGCGATCGAGGTCGAATACCGGCCGGGCACCGGCATGGCGCTGCTGACCCTGGTGGTCGGGCCGGAGACCGATCGACTTCGTCTGGTCAGTTCGATCGGAACGGACACGCCGACGGCGATGCCCATCGAGGTCGGTAGGCCGGTCGCGGTCGAGGGCGGTCTGACGGTCGCGGTCGATCGCTTCCTGCCGCGGGCGATCGTCGAGCGGAAGCCGTGGATCGTTCCGCCGAACCAGCGAGATCGCGATGCGGGCACGCACTTCGCGATGGTGCGGGTCGAGGCGCCCGGGGTCGAGCCGCAGTGGCTGCCCTTCCACCAGTACGCCTTCGACGGCCCCGAGAACCTGCTGCGGCGATTCCGGTTCGAGCCGTCCACGCTGCGACTCGCCGACGGCCGCGAGGTCGAGGTGATCTTCTCGCGGCAACGCCTGCCGCTCCCGGCGGAGATCGCTCTCGAGGAGTTCATCCTCACCGCACACGTCGGCGGATTCACCGGCGAGAGCGGGAGCATCCGCAACTGGACCAGCCTGATCCGATTTCGAACGGGCGAGGGCTGGACCGAACCGCAGCAGGTCAGCGTGAACGATCCGGTCGCGTACGGCGGGTACTCGTACTTCCAGTCGCAGTGGGATCCGCCGGATCCGGCTCGCGAAGCCGGGGATCGAGCCAGTCGGGGCCTGAACTACACCGTGCTCGGAGTCGGGAACCGGCATGGGATCTACACCCAGCTCGCCGGGTGCACCATCGCGGTCCTCGGCATGCTGTACGCGTTCTACGTGAAGCCGGTCATTCGCCGACGCCAGATCGAGCGGGCCGCGGCGAAGGCCCGCCCGAAGCCGGAGCCCGGTGGGGCCGCGCCGCAGCCGGTGCTTGCAGGAGGTCGCGCATGAACGGTTCGAACGAGACGAAGCGGCGTCGGCGACCGGTCGGCGCTGCCCGATCCCAAACGCCGGGCGACCGGATCGGGCGTGGCCTGCCGGTCGTTCTCGCGGCGGTGGCGATGCTGATGTTCTCCGCGACCACCAATGCCCGGGAGGTGGACGAACGGGCGGCGCCGTTCCATGAGCGGGTCCAACTCGATCCCCTCGGAATGTCCGCGGTGCTGGTCGAGGGGCGTCTGAAGAGCTTCGGATCGCACGCCTCGAGCACCATGCACTCGATCACGGGGCCGCGGCGAATCGGCGGCCAGTCGGACGCCTTCACCTATCTGGATCTGTTGATTCGGCCCGAAGCGTACGCCGACGCGGACGTGGTCTACGTCAAGAACAAGAACGTTCGCCAGCGGATCGCGGATGTGGCCTCGGCGGCGAATCCGGCACTGGAGTCTCGGCTCGAGACGAGCGTGAAGACCGGTCTCTTTGCGCCGTCGGTGCTGCGGACCCCCGCCATCGAGGACCTGCTCCGCACGCTCGAGGCGGATCTGGTGCGGACCGCACGGCCGGTCACGGAGATTCGAAACGCCCTGACGCTTTCGGATCCTCGCCTGCTGCTGTCGCGTCTCAGGATCATTCCTCCGACCGCGGAGGATCCGCAGACCCGCTGGCACGGTCTCGACGAACTGGTTCTGCCACCCGCGCCGCCCACCGATCCGTCGCTCGCTTCCGGCCTGCCGACGCTCCCCACCATCGAGGGACTCGACCCGACGCTGGCGTCCACGATTCGCGGGGCGTGGCGGGAACTGGTCGAAGGGTGGCGTCGCGGCGACGCCGGCGAGGTGAACGCGGCAGTGGCGACGCTGGCCGCGGCGGTGCCCGAGGTCAACGGCGACCTCTACCCCGAGCAGGCCCGTCTCCGCTGGGAGCACTGGTACTTCGAGCAGGGCAATCTGACGTGGATCTGGCTGGTCTACCTCGCAAGCGTCGCGATCCTGCTGCTGGCGGTCGTCTACCGCTGGCCGACGGCGCTGCGCATCGGCATGGGGGCGTTCGGCGTCGCCCTGGCGCTGCAGACCTTCGCGGTGGGACTCCGCTGGTACGTCGCGGGACGATGGCCGAACTCGAACATGTTCGAGGCGGTGACCACCGCGGCGTGGTTCGGCGCCGTGGCGGCCATCGCGTTCGAACTGTGGGTCCGCCGAACTCCGCTTCGCGGCTTCTTCGCCCTCGGTGCGGCGGTGTCCTGCATGGTGGCGCTGATGAGTGCGCACTTCCTGCCGGTCTACCTCAATCCCAACATCGGCAACATGATGCCGGTGCTGCACGACGTGTGGCTCTACATCCACACCAACGTGATCATCTTCAGCTACTGCCTGATCTTCATGGCGGCGGTCAGCTCGGCCATCTATCTGGTGCACCGGCTGTTCGGCGGCATGCCCGCCTACGCCCGGGCGGGCGGCACCGGGATGGTGCTCGCAACGACCGCCGGCGCCGCCTCGGGAGGCGGAGCCGTCGCGAAGGTCGCCGGCGAGGCGGTGCGATCCGGGCGCCCCGGGCCCTCGTTCGGCGAGGTCCTCGACGGCGTCACGATGGTGCTCATGGAGCTTTCGTTCGTGATGCTGTGGGCAGGACTCGTCATGGGAGCGATCTGGGCCGATCACAGTTGGGGACGGCCTTGGGGGTGGGACCCGAAGGAGGTCTTCGCGTTGGAGACGTTCGTGGTCTTCCTGCTCCTCGTCCACGTGCGTTGGCGGGTGAAGGACAAGGGCTTCTGGACGGCGCTCCTGGCCCTCGTCGGCGCGGGTGTGATGCTCTTCAACTGGATCGTGGTGAACTTCGTGATCACCGGCCTGCACAGCTACGCCTGACCACGGCGTCGCCGCCGCCGCCGCCCCGGTCGACGTGAGCCCCCGTCCCCGATCGAGATCGATCAGGCCAGACCGAACACCGCCGCGTCGCCGAGCTCCTCCTCGATTCGAAGCAGGCGGTTGTACTTGGCGGTGCGGTCGCTGCGGCAGGGAGCGCCGGTCTTGATCTGGCCGCAGTTGGTCGCCACCGCGAGGTCGGCGATGGTGTCGTCCTCGGTCTCGCCGGAGCGGTGGCTCAGGACGGCACCGTAGGCGCTGCGCATCGCGAGCCCGACCGCGTCGAGGGTCTCCGACAGCGTGCCGATCTGGTTGACCTTGACGAGGATCGCGTTGCCGCAGCGTTCTCGGATGCCTCGTGCAAGGAACTCCGGATTCGTCACGAACAGGTCGTCGCCGACGAGCTGCACCCGATCACCCAGCGCCGCGGTCAGTGCGGCCCATCCCGACCAGTCGTCCTCGGCGAGGCCGTCCTCGATCGAGCGGATCGGCCACTGGTCGCACCACGAGGACCAGAGTGCGACCATCTCGTCGCTCGAGGCGATGCGGTCGGGGTCGCTCTTGAAGAAGCGGTAGCCCTCCCGGCCGCGGGCCTTCGCCTCGTTGGCCAGTTCGCTCGTCGCCGGGTCGAGGGCGAAGAAGACCTGCTCGCCCAGACGGTAGCCGGCCTTCTCGACGGCGATCGCCACAAGTTCGAGGGCCTCGTCGTTGGAGGAGAGGTTCGGGGCGAAGCCGCCCTCGTCGCCGACGGCGGTCGAAAGGCCCTTGTCGTGCAGCACCTTCCGAAGCGCGTGGTAGATCTCCACACCGCAACGCAGGCTGTCGGAGTAGGTCTCGAAGCCGGTGGGTTGGACCATGAACTCCTGGAAGTCGACGGTGTTGTCGGCGTGCTTGCCGCCGTTGAGGATGTTGAACATCGGCGCGGGGAGTCGTCGCGCTCCGGCGCCACCGACGTACCGGAAGAGCGATTGTCCGGTCGAGACCGCGGCGGCCTTGGCCACGGCAAGGGACACCCCGAGGATCGCGTTGGCGCCGAGGCGGCCCTTGTTGGGCGTCCCATCGAGTTCGCACATGTGGCGATCGAGTCCCGTCTGGTCGAGACCGTCGAGGCCGACGAGTGCCGGCGCGATCACCTCCTGGATGTGCTCGACGGCACGCTCGACGCCCTTGCCCAGCCAGCGGGTCGCGTCTCCGTCCCGGAGTTCGACGGCTTCGTGCTCACCGGTCGAGGCGCCGCTGGGGACCGCGGCGCGGCCCGCGGCGCCGTCGTCGAGGACGACCTCCGCTTCGAGAGTCGGGTTGCCGCGGGAGTCGAGGATCTGCCGGGCGTGGATCGAGGTGATCTCGGTATGCATGATGTCTGGGGAACCGGGTCGCGGGAAGGGAAGACGAACGGGACGACGAGTGGCGAGCCGTCCGACGAGGTGGCAGTGTCCCGCTTCGGATCGCTTCGTCAATTCCAAGCGCAGACGACGTGGGCGATCGACGAATCCGCTCACTGCGATTCGCGGGGGAGCCCGAGCGACGCCTCGGCCGTCGATCACTCGGCCGACGTTCGCTCGTCGGTCGGATCCGGCGTCCGATCGGGGGTTCGATCCGGGGTTCGATCCGGCGTCGAGCTCGGGGCCGGATGCCGTGGTGCTTCCCCTTCGAGCACCCGCCAGACGTCCCGGACCACCCAGGACATGTTCCGGGTTGCGGTGCGGGTTCGCGAGGCCAGGTGCGGCAAGAGGTGGGCGTTGGGCAGGCCGACGAGCGGATTCTCCGGCGCGATCGGTTCCGGCTCGTGCACATCGAGCAGCGCCTGCGAACCCGGATGATCCGCAAGGTGACGGGCGAGGGCGTCGGCGTCGAGCACCATGCCCCGGGAGGTGTTCAGCAGCACCGCCTGCGGCTTGAGAAGCCGGAGCAGTCCTCCGGCGACGAATCGGCGATTGTCGGCGCGGCCGTCGATGTGGATCGAGATCACATCGCTCTCTGCGAACAGGGTCTCGACATCGGTCGGTTCGCCGGCGACCCCCGGCAGCGAGGATGCCGGGCGAAGATCGTTCCAGAGCACCCGGAATCCGATCGCCGTGGCGACTTCGGCGACGCGGCGGCCGATCCGACCGACGCCAAGCACACCGAGGGTCGACTCGTCCATCTGGCGATCGGCGACGACCTCGCGGCGGAGTTCATGCCAGCGGTCCGGCGCGACCGCGTCGGGCAGCACGACCCGAGGCCTGAGACTGTCGGCCAACAGGCAGACCACGTACTCGACGACCGCCTGCGTGTTGGCATCCGGGGTGTGCACCACCTCGACGCCCCGGTCTCGGCAGGCCGCGACGTCGATGTTGTCGAGACCGACGCCGGCCCGTCCCACCACTCGGAGGCCCGGGAGCCGTCCGAGAAGCGCCTCGTCCACGCGGGTGTAGGTCTTCACCAGCAGCGCCGCGGCCTCGGGGGCGAGCTCTTCGAAGCGGCGACTCTCTGGGGAGGCGTGTTCGAGAATCGCCCGCTCCGCGAGCCAGGAGGCGGGCTCCGGATCGAGCGTTTCGGTGATGACGGCGAGGGGGCGGGGCATGGGGGTTGTCGAACGGCGTCACGAATGGGCCGGGAGGACGGGATTGTGACGCATCGGCGCGAGGCCACGGCCCGTTTTTTTGCGATTCGCCCTTGTCTCGGGCCGCTCCCGCGAACATCCTCACGTCGGGGGTCGTGTCCGATACTCCGCCATCGGTCGGTCGATGTCCGAATCGAGCAACGGCGGGTTGGCGAGTGTCGGCGGCGTTCGGTTGGAGTCGTCAAAAGAAAGGCTGTTCATGTTTGGAGCGTCGAAGATTCCGTGCTCGCAACGCCAGGGCCATGGACGGACCCTCTCGATCTTGGCATGCCTGTGTTCCGCGGTCGCGGTGGCGGGTCCCCTCGCCCCCGCGTTCGGGGGTCCTCAGTCCGACGGCTTTGCGGAACTGCATGAGCGGCTCGGGGAGGCGGCACCGACGGGGGCCGACATCGGAGTCGG
>JAFMML010000036.1:19452-21988 GCA_017859745.1 Planctomycetota bacterium | reverse complement strand
CGGTGCGGGCTACCTGAACGCGAACCGGTCGCACCTCATCCTGACGGCAGGGGAGCAGGATGGAGCCACCTCGGTGCCCGTCGAGGTCAATGCCGAGGCCCGCGGCTGGTCCCGCTCGGCCATCTCGAGCGGCTCATCCCGATTCTGGCGGTTTCAGGTCACCGAGCAGGTCGACGAGGTGGCGATCCTCGCGACCTGGCCCCGGTACGTCTCGAGCAATCTGGTGACCTGGAACCTCATGAACGTCGATCTCCGGTTGTACCGGGTCGATGGCGTCACACTCGTGCCACTGGTCGGAGACGCCGGTCTGCCGTACTTCTCCTCGGGAAACGTGGTGAGCGAAAGCGATGTGGACAACGTCGAACTGGTCGTGGTCCGCGATCTCGCTCCGGGCGAGTACGTCTTCGAGGTGAAGCGGCAGAGCGGGGGGAACACCATGCCGATCGGCATCGCGTGGATCATGCCGGAGACCGAGGCGCCGCCGACCAACCCGGCGGACCTCAACGGCGACGGCCAGGTCAACGGCATCGATTTGGGCATCCTGCTGATCAACTGGGGCAGTGGCGGAGCCGGGGACCTGAACGGCGACGGGCAGGTCAACGGCAGCGATCTGGCGCAGCTTCTCGAGGCATGGGGGGCGACGGGCGGCTGATCACGGATCCGCTGGATTTCCGATTCGACGGGTCACGCGGTTCGGGCGTCGGGCTCGTTCGCCCGGGATCGGTAGACTCCGCGCGTGGATCGGACCACGCCTGGACAGTACGCGCGCCTCGCCCTGCTGCTTGCGATCCTCGCGGCCGCGCTGCTCTATCCCATCTGGCTCACCGTCAAGGGCGCGTTCAGAGGGACCGACGACGCGTTCACGTTGCACCACGTCGGGATGGTCTTCGCGGATCCGGTGCTGAGGGGCGGACTCGTCAACGCGTTGATCATCGCGGCCTCGACGACGCTGCTGTCGGCGATCATCGGCCTGCCGCTGGCGATGCTGTTCGCCCGGCGAGAGTTCCCCGGGAAGACGCTGCTCGGCGCCCTGCTGCTGGTGCCTCTGATCCTGCCGCCGTTCGTGGGCGCGATCGGCATCCGCTACCTGCTCGGCCGCTTCGGCACCCTCAACACGGCCTTGATCGATCTCGGCCTGCTCGATGCGCCGGTGGACTTCCTCGGGCGGGGCGGCCTCCCGGCGGTGGTGCTGCTCGAGGCGCTCCATCTCTATCCGATCCTCTACCTGAACGTCCTTGCGGCGCTGGCGAACATCGATCCGGCGATGGAGGAGGCGGGCGAGAACCTCGGCGCCGGCGCGTGGACCCGCTTTCGCCGCATCACGCTGCCGCTGATGCGCCCGGGGTTCTTCGCCGGCGGGACGATCGTGTTCATCTGGAGCTTCACCGAACTCGGCACGCCGCTGATGCTCGAGTTCAATCAGGTGACCCCGGTCCAGATCTTCAACGGCATCAAGGAGATGGAGGTCTCGCGGCAACCCTACGCCCTGACTGCGGTGATGCTGTTCGCCGCGGCGGTGCTGTACCTGCTGGGGAAGCATCTCTTTGGTCGTGCTGCCGCGGCCGGTGCCGCGAAGGCTTCGATTCGCGCGGAGATCCCCCGTCTGCGCGGGTTCGCCGGCCTCGGCGCGTCCGCCGGGGTGGTTCTCTTCATCGCGATCGCGGCGATTCCGCATCTCGGAGTGATTCTCGCCAGTCTCGCGGTCGACGGCAGCTGGTATCGCAGCCTTCTCCCGCGGGCGTTCACGCTGAGCCACTTCGGAGAGGCTCTGACCCATCCGATGGCTGCGGGTTCCATTCGGAACAGCCTGTTCCTTTCGCTTTGCGCCGTCGCCGCAAGCGTGGTGGTCGGCGTTGCGGTTGCTCGCACCCTGACACGTACCCGCGTTCGAGGACGGTTCCTTCTGGACGCGTTGAGCATGCTTCCGTTGGCGGTGCCCGGACTGGTGCTGGCGTTCGGATTCGTGTCGATGTCGCTTGCGTGGCCATTCTCCGGCGCGATGCCGGCCTGGCTGGCGTCGCTGGTGGGCCCGGTGCTGCCCGCGGCCTCGATCGCATGGCTCGACGATGGGCCGCTGAAGCCGCTCGGCGACATCCTCGGCGCCGACCCCAATCCGATTCCGCTGCTGATCATCGCCTACGCCGTGCGGCGGCTGCCCTACGTGGTCCGGGCCGCGGTGGCCGGACTCGAGCAGACCGGCGTCGCTGTGGAGGAGGCGGCCGCCAATCTTGGGGCGAGTCGATGGACGCGTCTGAGGCGGGTGGTGCTGCCGCTGATCCTGGCGAACCTGGTTGGAGGAGCGATTCTCGCCTTCAGCTTCTCGATGCTCGAGGTCTCCGACAGTCTGATCCTCGCCCAGCGGTCTCGCGACTATCCGATCACCAAGGCGATCTACACGCTTGCCGAACGTCTCGGCGACGGTCCGGCCATCGCAAGCGCCATGGGCGTCTGGGGCATGGCCCTGCTGACTCTGGCCCTGCTGGCGGCGACGATGGCCATGGGGCGACGCCTCGGGGCGCTGTTCCGGGCGTGATCT